>CAMDAM010000299.1 GCA_945888575.1 Asaia bogorensis
CTCCGAAGGCAGAGGTCGATGGTTCGAATCCATTCGGGTCCGCCACCCCTCCCGATCCGCCCCCAGCCGCCCTAAGCTCCCCCCACCCGAGGGAGAGCACCCATGCCCCATGTCGAGATCCGCCCGGCCCGTGCCGAGGAAATGGCCGACTACGCCCGCCAGGCCTCCCGCCAGCTTGCGATGGCAGATTCCCTCTTCGAAGGCATGGACCCCGCCTGGACCATGTGCGCCGTCGTCGATGGCACCATCGCCACCACCTACGCCGCCTGGCCGCTGCAGATCCGCCTCGCCGGCCGCGCCGTCCGCATCGCCGGCGTCACCCAGGTCTCCACCCACCCCGCCCATCGCCGCCGCGGCTACCTCCGCGCCGTGAGCAAAAAACACTTCGAAACCCTGCACGAACAGCGCGAGGTTGCCTTCGCCGGTCTCCACCCCGCCTGGGTCGCGCTCTACCAGCGCTACGGCTACGGCAGCGTCCACCAGCGACACACCTACCGCATCGCCCCCCGCGACATCGCCTTCCACCGCCCCCTCGCCCCCACCGGCACGCTGCGCGAACTCCATCCGGAAGCCGATTTCGCCACCCTGGTGGACGTCTATCGCCAATACCGCGAACCCCGCACCGGCCTGGTCCATCGCGGCCGCGCCATGTGGCAGGCCGGCGCCCTGCAATCCCCGCCCCCCGGCCACAAGCAGGTCATCCTCGCCTACCAGGAGGGCGCCACCACCCTCGGCTACGTCGCCTACCATCACGGCATGGCCCCCCGCCCGCGCCCCCTGGTCATCACCGACCTCTTCGCCCTCACCCCCCACGCCCACCAGGCGCTCTGGCAGGCGCTGGCCAGCTACGACAACGTCGAGGAAATCCTCTGGGACAACGCGCCGTCCGACGACCCCCTGCCCCTGATGCTCGCCGAACCCCGCCACCTCAACCGCGGCGTGCGAGACGGCATCATGGCCCGCCTCGTCACCGTAGAAGACGCCCTCGCCCAACGCCCCTACGCCGCCGCCTCCGAGCTGCGCTTCACCCTCATCGACCCCTTCTGCCCCTGGAACCAAGGCAGCTGGCGCATCGCCACCTCCCCCGAAGGCGGCCACGCCACCCGCATCGACGGCCAGGACACCGACCTCACCCTCACGCCGGATACCCTCGCCTCCCTCGTCTTCGGCCGCTACTCCGCCACCGAAGCCGCCACCGCCGGCCTGCTGGAGAACATCCGCAACCCCGACGCGCTGGCCCGCTGGAATGAGATCCTCCGCCTCGCCCACCCACCCCACGAAGCCGAACACACGTGGTAGCGTCCCGCCGCCTCACCCGGAGCCCAAGATGACCGACACCCTCGCCCGCATCCAACCCCTCGTCCCCGAGCTCACCGCCATCCGTCGGGACATCCACGCCCACCCCGAAATGGGCCTGGAGGAAACCCGCACCGCCGCCCTGGTGGCCAGCAAGCTGCGCGAATGGGGCGTGGAATACGTGGAGGGCATCGGCAAGACCGGCCTCGTCGCCACCATCCGCGGCAAGCTCCCCGGCCAGCGCGCCATCGGCCTGCGGGCCGACATGGATGCGCTCGCCATCGTCGAGCAGACCGGCGCCGCGCACACCTCCACCCACCCCGGCGTCATGCACGCCTGTGGGCATGACGGCCACACCACCATGCTCCTCGGCGCCGCCCGCGCGCTGAAGGAGAACCCGGATTTCGCCGGCACCGTCCACCTGATCTTCCAGCCCGCCGAGGAAGGCCGCGGCGGCGCGCTCGCCATGCTGGCCGATGGCCTGCTGGAGCGTTTCCCCTGCGACACGCTCTACGGCATGCACTGCTCCCCCGGCATGCCCATCGGCCAGTTCGGCATCCGCAAGGGCGCCGCCATGGCTGGCGGCTGCATGTTCCACGTCACCTTCACCGGCAAGGGCGGCCATGGCGGCGCCACCCCGCATCTCTCGATCGACCTCTCGATCATCCAGGCCCATTTCGTCCTCGGCCTGCAAACCATCGTCGGCCGCAACATCTCCGCCTTCGACCCCGCCGTGATCAGCGTCGGCTACATCGGCGGCGGCGCCCGTGATTCTGCCAACGTCATGCCCGCCGAAATGACCGTCTCCGGCACCGCCCGCCACTACAACGATGCCACCAAGGAGATCATCGAGCGCCGCATCACCGAACTCGCCGAGGGCCTGGCCAAGCTGCACGGCGCCGGCGTGAAGGTGGAATTCGTCTGGGTCGCCGAACCCCTGGTGAACGCCGATGGCCCCACCGATGTCGCCATGGCCGCCGCCGCCTCCGTGGTGGGCGAGGGCGCCGTGAACCCCGCCATGCCCGCCACCGGCGGCGGCGAAGACTTCGCCTACATGCTGAAGCAGAAGCAGGGTGCCTTCATCCGCATCGGCAACGGCCCATCCTCGGGCGTGCATACACCGACCTTCGATTTCAACGATGAAGCCATCCCCTACGGCGTTGCGTACTGGGTGGAGTTGGTGAAGCAGGAACTGAAGCTCTAAACGTCTTCCTTTTCAAAAACCTCTTTCCTGAACCCTGCATTCACCCACGCCAACGCCCTCCGGGTGTTGGCGTGGCCCCACTTCCGGCGAAGGTATCGGCAAGGCCCGCTTAACCCGAAACGGCGACACTGCCGGGCCTCTTTCGGCCGATGGACCCGCCCATGCCCCGCCGCCCCGCCTGTGCCCTGCTCGCCGCCGCGACCCTGCTCACCTTTGGTGCCATCCCCCAGGCACCCGCTTACGCCAGCGCCATTCTGGCGCAGCATTTCGCCACGCAGGAGGCGTTCGCCAGCTACCTCGCCAAGAATGGCCTCGATGCCGGGGCAGACATGCGCATGATGGTCCAGGGCCGCCTGGGCGACAGCCGCACCGGCGGCGTGTGGGAGGTTGGGCTGTTCGATGCCGAAGATGCCGCCGCTGCAAAGCCTGGCGCGACTGCGCAGCTGGATTGGGCCAAGGAACAATCCGAAACATCCTGGCTTCCCTTCAGCCTATCGCGCTTCGGGGAGACGCTGGCATTCACCCTGGGGGGCGCGACCACCGTACTGACCCTGCCCAAGGGCGAGGAGATTTCGGCCCTGGCCTTCACCGCCATCGCCGCGCCCAAGGATAGCCGGGCGATCATGCGCGACCTCGTTCTGGACGGAAAGGAGCTCGACAGCGCGGAGGTCCGTGCCGACGACGGTGGGCAGGACACATCGCTGGTGGAAGGGCTCGCGGGCGACTTCCAGCTGACCGGAGAGGCGCGGCTGCGCTGGGACGAAAAATCCATGCCCAAGGATTTCTCAAGCCTGAGGCTTCAGATCGCCGGCTACGCGCTTCCCAGCGATGTCATCCTCCCGTCCGGCGGCCCTGCCCAGGTCATCTCGTCCCCCGGCGTCGCGGCAATCCCGGAACCCGGCAGCGCGCTGATGCTGCTGGCGGCATCCTTCGGCCTCGTCGGCCACCGCCACCTGCGCCGCCGACGCGCAGGCTCACGCTAAGACTGTCAAAAACGGGAAAACGTCCCACGGGTCCGGGATGGTAGCGGCGGACGGATTTGAACCGCCGACCAAGGGATTATGATTCCCCTGCTCTACCGCTGAGCTACGCCGCCATCCCACCCGTGCGGAGGAGCGGCACATAGACCCGCCCGGCGCGGCCCGTCAACTGCGCAATGTCGCGGCCTGCTACCCAGGGGCTGCCACGCGATACAGGCTGACCAACGAACCCTCGTGCACCGACGCGCGGCACCGAAATGATGCCCGCCCGACCCTCGGGATCGGCATCAGCCTGCGGTCAGCCGGCGCAGATGAAGCCGCCGCCCAGCACGCGGTCCCCTTGGTAGAAAACACAGGCCTGCCCCGGCGCGGCCAGCGCCGGTTCCGCCAGATGCACCTCGGCCCCCTGCGCGGTGGGCACCACGCGGGCCGGGCGCAGCGTGTCCCGCGCGCGCAGCTTCACGTGGCAGTCGAAGGTGGCGGGTGTCACCAGCCAGTTCACCTCGCGCAGCCGCACCACCGGGCTGCCGGCGGTGGGGGCGCCGACCACGACGCGGCGGCGCGCGGCATCCAGCCCCACCACCACGCGGCGGGTGCCCTCATGCTGCGCGGCGGCGCCGAGGCGCTTGGCCTGGCCGACCGTGTAGCGCGCCACGCCCTCATGCATGCCGATCACCGTGCCGGCCTCGTCCACGATCTCCCCGGGCTGCACCGCATCCGGGCGGAACCTGGCCACCACCTCGGCATAGCTGCCGGAGGGCACGAAGCAGATATCCTGGCTGTCCGGCTTGCGCGCCACCGGCAGGCCGAGCCTGGCTGCCTCCGCCCGCACCGCGTCCTTGTTCGGCATGCCGCCGAGCGGGAACAGGCTGCGGCCAAGCTGCTGCTGCGTGGTGGCGAACAGGAACCAGCTCTGGTCCCGCGCTTCGTCCACCGCGCGGTGCAGCTCCGCCCCCTGCGCGCCCTCGACGCGGCGGACATAGTGGCCGGTGGCCATCGCCTCCGCGCCCAGGTCTCCGGCCAGGGCGATCAGGTCGCCGAACTTCACGCTCTGGTTGCAGCGCACGCAGGGCACCGGCGTTTGCCCGGCGGCGTAGCTGTCGGCGAAATCCTGCATCACCGCGGCGCGGAACCGTGCCTCGGCATCGATCACGTAGTGCGGAATGCCCAGCCGGTCCGCCACGCCGCGCGCATCGTGGATGTCCTGCCCGGCGCAGCAGGCGCCCTTGCGGCCGACGGCGGCGCCGTGGTCGTAGAGCTGCAGCGTGACGCCGATCACGTCGTGGCCAGCCTCGGCCATCAGCCCGGCCACCACCGAACTGTCGACGCCGCCGGACATGGCTACCAGGATGCGCATGAGGGACCCTAAGCAAGGATTCTTCTTTTTCTGAAGAAAAAGAAGCAAAAAGACTTTTATCCGTTCGCAGCGTAACCTGCCGGGAGTCCCCGGCCAAATTCAAAAAGTTTTTTGGTTCTTTTTTTCAAAAAAGAACCGCTTGCTTAGCCTGCGAGCATATTCCGGCTACCGGCGGGCAGCTTAACGACGAGACCATCCAACTCATCGCTCATCACGATCTGGCAGCCGAGGCGTGACGTTTTTTCCAGCCCGAAGGCGAGGTCGAGCATGTCTTCCTCGTCCTCGGTCGGGTCGCCGAGCTTCTCGAACCACTCGGCGTCCACGATCACGTGGCAGGTGGAGCAGGCGAGCGAGCCTTCGCAGGCGCCTTCGATATCCACGCCGTGCTTGTGCGCGATCTCAAGCACTGACAGGCCGAGCGGCGCGTCCACCTCGCGGCGGGCGCCGTCGCGATCGATGAAAATCATCTTGGGCATGGGGAGCGTCAGGCCTCGGAAGAGTGGGAAGGGGAAGCCGCATGGGCACGCGCCAGCATGGCGACGGCGGCATCGATATCGGCCGGGGAGGTAAAGCGTCCGATCCCGATGCGCAAGGTCCGCGCGGCCTGGTCGTCCGACAGGCCGAGCGCCTTCAGCACGTAGGAGGGTTCCACCTCCGCCGAAGAGCAGGCCGAGCCGGTGGAGACGCACAGCTCCGGCATAGCGGCGAGCATCGCCTGGGCCTGGGTGGCGGGGAAGGTGAGGTTGAGGTTGCCGGGAATGCGGTGCGTGGGGTCGGCATTGAGATGAATGCCGGGAATGGCCTGGCCGAGTTCGGCCATCAGCCGGTCGCGCAGGGCGGCGATGCGCTGGTGGTCCTGCTCCATCTCGGCGCGTGCGATGCGGCACGCCTCGCCGAGGCCGACGATGAGCGGCGCCGGCAGGGTGCCGGAACGCAGTCCGCGCTCCTGCCCGCCGCCGGAGAAGAGCGGGGCGAGGCGCACGCGCGGGCGGCGGCGGACATAGAGCGCGCCCACGCCCTTTGGGCCGTAGAGCTTGTGGCCGCTGATGGAGAGGAGGTCGATCTTCATCGCCTCCACATCCAGCGCGATCTTGCCGGCGGCCTGGGCGGCATCGGTGTGGAACAGCGCGCCGGCTTCGTGGGCGAGGGCGGCCAGGGCGGTGATGTCCTGCACCACGCCGGTTTCGTTGTTCACCGCCATCACGCTGAGTAGCAGGGTGGGCACGGCGAGGGCTTCGCGCACCGCATCGGGGTCGAGCAGGCCGTCGGGGCGGACGGGGAGCACCACGGGCTCGAACCCCTCCGCCGCGAGGTCCGCCACCGCCTCCAGCACGCATTTATGTTCGGTGGCAGCGGTGATGACGCGGCGGCGCCGGTCGCCCTGTTGGGCGGCGAAGCGGGCAATACCCTTGATGGCGATGTTGTTGCTTTCGGTGGCGCCGGAGGTGAGCACGATCTCGCGCGCATCGGCGCCGATCAGGGCGGCGACATGGCCACGTGCCGTCTCCACCGCTTCCTCCGCGAAGCGGCCCATGGCGTGCTCGGCGGAATGCGGGTTGCCGAAATGCTCGGTGAAGAAGGGCAGCATCACCTGCACCACGCGCGGGTCGCATTGCGTGGTGGCCTGGTTGTCCAGGTAGATCGGGCGGTTGGGGCGGTTGTTCATCGCAAGGGCCTCACGCCGCGCGGCGCAACAGGCGCCCGGCCATCTCCAGATAGGCGGCGATGAGGCGATCTGCATCCTCGGC
>CAMDAM010000300.1 GCA_945888575.1 Asaia bogorensis
AGCAGGCCCCAGCGGCCGACGAACATCCATTTGAGGAAGATGCCGCCGACGACGGGGGTGACGACGTGCGGCAGGAAGTTCAGCAGGGAGATCAGCCGGACGCCGCGGGTGCAGGCGTAGAGGGCCAGGGCGAGTGCGAGCCCCAGCACCAGCTGCAGCGCCACAGAGGCGCCGACGATGAAGAAGGTGTTGCCCAGGGTGATCCAGAACCGCTCTTCGGAGAGCAGGTTGGTGTAGTTGTCCAGCCCCGCGAAGGTGATGGCCTGGGAGCCCAGGTAGTAGTTGAAGAAGCTGTAATACACCGCCGAGAAGAACGGGTAGAACAGCACGAGCGCGATGACCAGCACGCTCGGAGCCATGAACAGCCACATCGGCCCGAATTCCCCCATGGCCAGCCCCCTGTGATGCCCCCGGGGAGTCTGGCTGCGTGATTGTCCGGGCCGGACGGGGTTGCGTCAACACGGGGCGGCGACATGGCCGCCACCGCCGAAGCAACGGCTGAGCCGCTGTGCTGGCCACCCCTTTGCGGGGGGGGCGGTTATTTGAAGCCGTACACCTCGCGGGCGTTGCCGATGAAGAAGCGCTCGCGGTTTTGCGCGTCGACGCGCATCGGTAGGGCCTGGGATGGGTCGTCGAAATCCCAGTGCGGGTAGTCGGTGGCGAAGAGCAGGCGGTCCCAGCCGATCCAGCCGATGGTGTCCAGCAGGTGGTCGCGGGGTTCCGGCTCCTCCATGGGCTGGGTGGTGAGCCAGATGTTGCGGTGGATGTATTCGCTGGGGGAGAGGCGAAGGTGCGGGGTTTCCTGCTTCAGGATCCGCCAGTTGCGGTCCAGCCGCCAGGCGAGCGGGGGGAGCCAGGCGAAGCCGGCCTCCACCATCAGGACCTTGAGGGTGGGGTGGTCCTCGAACAGGCCTTCCACCACCATGGAGGACACCTGGGCCTGCGCGGCCTGGGCGTGGCCGGTCATTTCCTCGATGTAGAAGCTGGGCCAGCCGGCGGGGGTGACGGGGGCGCCGCTGTAGCCGAAGGCGTGGATGCTGACGGGCAGGCCGGCGGCGGCGGCGGCAGCGAAGATGCGGCGGTAGCGCTTGGCGCCCAGGGGTTCGCCGGTGCGGCCGAGGATGAGGACCTGGCAGAATTCGGGGCGGCCGGCGCAGCGTTCGATTTCCGCCACGGCGGCTTCGGTGTCTTCGTAGGGGATGCAGATGGAGGCGCGGAAGCGGGGCTCCTTGGCGACCAGGTCGTGCGCCTGCCATTCGTTGGTGGCGCGGCACATGGCGGCGGAGAGGTAGGGGTTGGCGAAGCCTTCGCCGGAGGGGGTGAGGGGGTTGATGACGGCGAAATGGACGTTCAGCGGGTCGAAATACTGCTGGCGCATGAAATCGAGGTCGGTGCCCGGGGCGCCGCCATTCGGGGGCCAGGAATCGCGGCGGGCGGCGTTGGGCTGGGCCTTGGGGTAGGGGTTCACGCCGTTCTGGTGGCCCTGGCGCTGGGACATGCCGTAGGTGGCGATGTAGTCGCGCCAGCGTTGCGGCAGAAAGCGGTCGAGATGGGAGAGATGCGGCAGCACCGGGTGGGTGTCGCAATCGGCGATGGCCAGCTTGGTCATGGCGGCTGGGGCGGCCTGCGGGCGGACCTCGACGTTCATGAGGCGTCTTCCTGCGCGATTTCCGTGACGATAGGGGAAAATGCGTGCTGTCGACAATTGCTGCCGTTGCGGCTCACCCCCGCGACAAGGCGGCTGGGATGCGGCATCATCGGGGCGATTCCAAAGGGAGCGGACGGATGTCGGAGAACTGGGTGCGTGTGGCGGCGGCGAGCGACGTGGCGGAGGGCACGGCCTTTCCGGTGGAGATCAACGGGCTCACGCTGGCGCTGTATCACCTGGAGGGCGGCAAGTACTACTGCACCGACAATATCTGCACCCATGCGTTTGCGCTGCTGACGGATGGGTATCTGGATGGGAACATCGTGGAATGCCCGCTGCATGCCGGGCAGTTTGATGTGTGCACCGGCAAGGGGCTGGGGGCGCCGATCGAGGAAGACCTGCAGACCTACAAGGTGAAGGTCGAGGGGGATGATCTGCTGGTGAGTTTGCCGGCCTAGGGTTTTATCGCGACATCCAGATACGTGACGGCCGAGCGGACTATGGCTCGGCCGGATGGGTAGCGCGTCCTTGTCGATCGGTGCGCCTTCCGTCGTGGCGGCGGGGCAGCGGCCGTGGTGCATACTCGGCGAAGACGATCCCGCCTTGGCCGCCGCGGGCCAGCGCACACTTACATTTCGACGACGACGTACTGCTCCTCCACGGACACCGGAATCGTCTCGGCCACGTAGGGACCGTTCACCACGGCGGCGCCGGCTTCCACTTCCACCGGATAGGTGCGGATGCGGGTCTTGTCCGGGTCGACGTAGCTCTGGCCGGTCTTGATATCGAATTCCCAGCCGTGCCACGGGCAGCGGACGATCTCGCCCTTGCGGGAGTAGAGGTATTCGCCGGGCTGCTTGGCCTCGCGCAGGCCGGTGATCAGGCCTTCGCACATCGGGCCGCCCTGGTGCGGGCAGCGGTTGAGCAGGCCGAAATACTCGCCCTTCAGGTTGAAGATGGCGATCGGCCGCCCGCGCACGGTGACCAGTTTGCGCCCGCCCTCGGGGATTTCCTGGGCGGTGGCAACGACGTGTCGGCTCATCTTCCGTTCCTCAGCCCGCGCAGCCCCGGTAGACTTGGCGCGCGTTGCCCATGAAGAAGGCGCGGCGCTGTTCCTCGCTGATCTTCATCGGCAGGACATGCGCGGGGTCGTCGAAATCCCAATGCGGGTAGTCGGTGGCGAAGATCAGCCGGTCCCAGCCCATCCACTCGATGGTCTCGGCGAGGCGGGTGGGGCTTTCCGTCTCTTCCATCGGCTGGGTGGTCCACCAGACCTTCTCGCGCAGGTATTCGCTGGGCAGGCGCTTGAGGTGCGGGGTTTCGCTGCGCAGGGTCTTCCAGTGCTTGTCCAGCCGCCATGCCAGCGACGGCGCCCAGGCGAAGCCGGCTTCGATCATCACCATCTTCAGGGCCGGGAAGCGTTCGAACACGCCTTCGATCACCAGGCTGGTGAGGCCGGCCTGCTGGCTTTGGCTGTGGCCGGTCATCTCCTCGATGTAGTAGCTCGGCCAGCCGCCGGGGGTGATCGGGTTGCCGCCGTAGCCGAAGGCGTGCACGCCGACGGGCATGCCGGCTTCTTCGGCGGCCTCGTAGATCGGCCAGTATTTGCGGCTGCCCATCGGCTCCGCGGTGCGGGAGAGCAGCAGCACCTGCACGAAGGCGGGGTTGCCGGCATAGCGGCGGATCTCGGCGGCCGAGGCCACCGGGTCTTCATAGGGAACGACAACGCTGGCCCGCAAGCGGTTGTCCTTGCTGGTCCATTCCGCCAGCTGCCACTCGTTCGTTGCGTGGCACAGGGCGGCGGAGAGTTCCGGGTTCTGCACGCCCTGCCCGGAGCCGAGCGGGTTCAGGATGCCGAGCTCGATGTTGTTGGCATCGAGGTGCTGGCGCTGCATGAATTCCAGCGAGCTGCCGGGGCGGCCGCCTTCCGGCGGATAGGCGTCGCGGCGCGAGGCGTTCGGCTGGCTCTTGGGATAGGCCGGGCCGACCTGCCAGCCCTGGCGCCCCGGGGAGCCATATTGCTCGATATGGTCCTGCCAGCGCTTGGCCAGCCAGGGGTGGAAATCCTTCGGGCCCTTGCGGGCGGGGTGGATGTCGCCATCCCCGATGCCGACCTTGCTCGCCGCTGTGACCTCAGGCGTCGCCTGGGAACGGATTTCGTTCATCCGACGGTCTCCATGAGACGGGCATAGGTTGCCCTTGGGTTGTCGATCGCGATCTTGCGGGCCAGCTCGGCGCTGAGGCCCGCGGGCAGGGCCGCGGAACCGTCGAACTGGTGGTGCGGGTAGTCGGTGGAGAACAGCAGCAGCTCGTCGCTCTGCATGTGGTCGAAGAGTTTCAGCAGGCTTTCCTGGTCCGGCGGGCCATCCACCGGCTGCAGGGAGAAGCGCACGTTGCTGCGCACGATGTCGCCGGGCGCGCGATCCACCCAGGGGATCTCCATGCGCAGGCCGCGCCAGTATTTCGTGAGGCGCCAGAGATGGGCCGGCAGCCAGGTGAAGCCGGATTCCAGCAGCACGACCTTGAGGTGCGGGAACTTGGTGAACACGCCTTCGCAGATCATGCTGGTGAGCTGCGTCTGGAAGGCCTGGGCCTGGCCGACGTAATCTTCGGTGTAGTAGCTCGGCCAGCCCACGGGGGTGGGCGGGTTGTGATAGGAGCTGCCGGCGTGGATGCCGACGGCCAGGCCGTGCTTCTCGCAGGCGGCGTAGATCGGCCAGTGGTGGCGCCTTCCGAGCGGCGTGTCGCCGGAGACCAGCAGCAGGACCTGGACGAAGCGCTTGTCGGCGGCGCAGCGGTTGATCTCGTCCACCGCCATTTCGACGTTCTGGGTGGGGACGACGATGGAGGCGCGCAGGCGGGGCTCATTATCGAGCCACTCTTTCGCCATCCAGTCGTTCACGGCGCGGGCGAAGGCGGCGCCCATGTCTTCGCTGAACAGGAGCTGAACGCCGTAGAGGCAGTTGGCGATGGCGACCGAAGTGCGGAACGGGTCGAGCGCCTGCTTCGCCACGGTGGCCACATCCGCTGCCGGGCGGCCGGAGGCGGGCTTCCAGTCGGCGCGGCAGGTGAGCGGGGAGTTGAGCGGATAGGAGATGGAATTCAATTCGTCGATGCCGCGCATCACCACCTGCTCGCGCCAGTGGTCCTCCAGATAGGGCATCAGCGCCTGGACGCTGGGCACCGAGGGATGGATGTCGCAGTCGATTGCACCTTCCGGCAATGCCGTCATCTCACGTCTCTCCCGCGGCCCGCATCGGGGCCGAGCGTATCTTATTCGCGGAACAGTAAACCCATTCCGTCGCGCCGGTCATCCCCGTTGGCCCGCATGCCCGGGGCAATTCCCTCGCACGCCCGAACGTCCTAGGGTGCGGGGACCCAAGCGCCGAGGATTCCGCCGTGACCGACCTGGACTCCACCCTGCTGCACCGCCACGTCGCCACCCTGCTGGCCCCCTGGCGCGATGCGCCCGGCCCGGGCGTGGCCATCGGGATCGTTCGCGGGAAGGAGCTGGTGCTGCATGAGAGCGGCGGGCTGGCGAGCATCGAGCTGGGCGTGGCGATCGGGGAGGGCACCACCTTCCGCATCGCCTCGGTGAGCAAGCAGTTCACTTGCGCCGCGATCCTGCTGCTGGCGCAGGAGGGCAAGCTCTCGCTGACCGATGATGTTCGGCTGCATGTGCCGGAGCTTTCGGCGTTCGGTGGGGTCGTCACGATTGACCACATGATGCGGAATACCTCCGGCATTCGGGACATGCTGGAGATCATGCGCACCGGTGGCACCGACCTTGCCATGCCCGCCAGCCATGAGCAGTTGCTGGCTGGGATCGCCCGCCAGCGCACGCTGAATTTTCCGCCCGGGAGCCGGTATCTGTATTCCAATGCCGGGTTCATGCTGCTGGGCGTGATCGCGGAGCGGGCCAGCGGCATGAAGCTGCGCGATTTCCTGGCCCAGCGGCTGTTTGCCCCCGCGGGCATGAGCATGACGCGGATGGTGGAATCGACCACGGAGCTCGTGCCGGGGCTGGCGACCGGGTATCTGCCGGCCAATCCCGCCGATGGTGTCGGCGCCTGGGTGAAGGCGCAGCATGGCTTTGCCGTGCATGGTGAGGGGGCGCTGGTGTCCTCCGTCACCGATCTCGCCCTTTGGGCGCGGGCCTGCGAGACGAACCGGCATGGGCTGACGCCGGAGCTGGAGGAATGCGCGCCCTTTACCAACGGCAAGCTGAATGACTATGCCCGCGGGCTGCGCCTTTCCTCCGTGCGCGGCGTGCGCACCGTGAGCCATGGCGGGCTGTGGCCCGGCTACAAGACCGAGTTCCTGCGCGTGCCGGAGCTGGAGACGGCGATCGTGGTGATCGCCAACAATGCCACTGCCAACCCCTACGCCATCGGGCAGAAGATCCTGCACCACATGCTGGACAGCACGCCGGGCGCCAAGCCGGCCCTGAAGCTGCCTGCGCCGGATGTGCTGGTGCGCCATGTGGGCCGGTTCCTGAACCCCGCCGTGCCCGCCACGGTGGATTTCACCCTGTCGGACAAGGGCGTGCTGAGTGGCAGCACCAATGGCGTGGCCTTCGAGGTGCGGTCGTTTGGGGATGGGCGTCTGGAATCGTCCAATGCCGGGCGGGACTTCGCCTTCCGGTTGGCGGCCGACGGCAACAGCATGGAGATCGAGCTGGATGCCGGCACCACGGCCAGCTACCACCGTGTGAAGCCCGATGCCGGGCTGCCGGCGGACCTGCCGGGCATTTATCGGTCGGACGAGATGGCGGCGACCTGGACGATTTCCGCGCATCCCGGCGGCATGGACCTTGCCATTGATGGCCCGCATGCGAAGGCCGGGCCGTGGCCGCTGGAGGGGA
>CAMDAM010000301.1 GCA_945888575.1 Asaia bogorensis
GATCAGGAGCGATAAGCGATCTCACAGAACGGGCGGCCACCACGCTGCCTCACCCAATGCACGAGAGGGTTTCCACCATGACCATCCGCACCACCGACGCCGCCGTTTCCATGGTTCGCCTCGGCGCGATGTCGCCGGCTCTGGAGACCTCGAAGGTTCGCCTCGGCGCGATGAGCCCGGCTCTGGAAGCCTCGAAGGTTCGTCTCGGCGCGATGAGCCCGGCTCTGGAAGCCTCGAAGGTTCGTCTCGGTGCGATGTCCCCGGCCCTTGAGACCTCGAAGGTTCGCCTCGGCGCGATGTCCCCGGCCCTGGAGACCTCGAAGGTGCGTCTCGGCGCGATGAGCCCGGCTCTGGAGACCTCGAAGGTGCGTCTCGGTGCGATGAGCCCGGCGCTGGAGACCTCCAAGGTTCGCCTCGGTGCGATGTCGCCGGCTCTGGAGACCTCCAAGGTTCGCCTCGGCGCGATGAGCCCGGCGCTGGAAGCCTCCAAGGTTCGCCTCGGCGCGATGAGCCCGGCTCTGCAGACCTCCAAGGTTCGTCTGGGCGCGATGGCGCCGGCTCTCTGATCGATCCATACTGCGGGGGAAACCCCGCCCTAGGATGCAGCGAACCGGGCCCCCTTGGCCCGGTTTCGTGTGTACGGCCCCCAGCACAGGAAGCCCGCCGTGAGCGAAGCGCCCGACACCTCTGAAAAAGCGGCCGAGAAGCCGGTGCCGCGCATCCTGTTTCACCGCATCATCCCCTCCGCGCGGCCGCCGCAGCGGGCGGACAAGTCCGCGATGGGAACGCTGCCGACGCGGGCGTTCCGGTTCTGCGAGCCCGTCGTGACCGCCTCTGGCTTTGGCTACTACGTGTTCCCGCCGATCGGCTTCGCGCTGTGGTGGGATGGCCAGGCGATCAAGTGGCGGCCGAACGGGTATGAGGAATGGCTGCCACTGAGCACGGCGAACGTGCCGGGCTTCCCGGCCTATTTCGACGAGCACGTGCCGGAGGAGGTGAAGGGCTGGTGGCCCCCCTTCCTCGGCGCGCTGACCGAGCCCGGGCGGGTGCAGATGTGGACCGGGCTGATGGTGCGCACCGCGCCGGGCTGGAGCGCGCATGTGCGGCCGCCGGCCAACGTGCCGCCCAAGGCGGGCATGACGATGAGCGAGGGGATCATCGAGACCGACCGCTGGTTCGGGCCGCTGATCACCAACTTCCAGCTGACGCGCACCGACATCCCGGTGGAGTTCGCGCCCGACTTTCCCCTGCTGCAGGTGCAGGTGCTGCCACGCGCCGCGCTGGACGAGCCGGCGCAGAACGGGTTCGTGGTGACGGACGGGCTGCCGTCCTTCGCGCCGGAGGACTGGGATGACTACTATGACAACGTGATCCGCCCGCATGTGCAGGAGCACCGGCCGCGCGGGCAATACGCCGCGGCGGCGCGCAAGCGGAAGAAGGGCGAGGGGAGCGAGGCGTAGCCCGCGCTTTCCGGCTGCCGTAACCTCCCGGGTGACGAAGGGGAGGCCGCCATGAAGAAGCTGCTCAACGACCCGCGGCATGTGGTGCGGGAAATGCTGGAAGGTCTGTGCGACCTGCATCCGGGTCTGGCGCTGCTGGCCGGCGAGGATGTGGTGGTGCGTGCGGGGCTGCCGGCGCCCGGTGCGCGCCCGGTGGCGGTGATCTCCGGCGGCGGCGCGGGGCATGAGCCGGCGCATGCGGGATATGTGGGTGCGGGCATGCTGGCCGGCGCCGTGGCGGGGGATGTGTTCACCTCGCCCAGCGTGGATGCGGTGCTGGCGGGGATCCGCGCCGCTGCAGGGCCCGCCGGCGCGGTGCTGGTGGTGAAGAACTACACAGGGGACCGGCTGAATTTCGGCCTGGCGGCGGAGTTGGCGCGGGCCGAGGGCATTCCGGTGGAGGTAGTGGTGGTGGCGGATGACGTGGCGCTGCATGCCACAGTGCCGCCGGATCGCCGCCGCGGGATCGCGGGCACGGTGCTGGTGCACAAGCTGGCAGGTGCGGCGGCGGAAGAGGGGCGGTCCCTGGCCGAGGTGGCGGCAGTGGCGCGGGCGGCGGCGGCGGAGCTGGGCAGCATGGGCGTGGGGCTCGATGCCTGTACCGTGCCGGCGGCGGGGCGGCCGGGGTTCGAACTGGGGCCGGCGGAGATCGAGCTGGGCCTGGGCATTCATGGCGAGCAGGGCGTGGAGCGCGCGGCGCTGATGCCGGCGGATGCGCTGGTGGAGCGGATGCTGGGGGCGATCCTGGCCGACCGCGGCTTCAGCGCCGGGGCGCGGGTGGCGCTGCTGGTGAACGGGCTGGGCGGCACGCCGCCGATGGAACTGGCGATCGTGGCGCGCCGCGCCTTGGCGTTCCTGCGCGAGCGCGGGCTGGTGGTGGAGCGGGCCTGGGCCGGGGAGTTCCTGACGGCGCTGGAAATGCCCGGCGTGTCGCTTTCGCTGCTGCTTGTGGACGATGCGCGGCTGGCACTGCTGGATGCGCCAGCCGGGGCGCCGGCCTGGCCGGGCGGCGGCAAGCTCGCGGCACGGCAAATGGTCGCGGGGATTGCGGCGCCGGTGGTCGCCTATCCGCCGGCCGGGCCCATGGCGCCCGCGCTGCGGCGCGCGGTGCTGGCGGTGGCCGGCGCGCTGGAAGCGGCGGAGCCCCAGCTGACGGAGCTCGACAGCCGGGCAGGCGATGGCGATCTCGGCGTGAGCATGGTGCGCGCGGCCGAGGCGCTGCGGGCCCTGCCGGCCGGGGCGTTCGCCGACCCGCCGACCCTGCTGGCAGCGATGGCCGATGCGCTCCGGCGGGCGATCGGCGGCAGTTCCGGGCCGTTCTATGCCACGGCGCTGATGCGTGCGGCGCGTGAATTGCCGTTGGCACCGGGCGTGGCGGACTGGGCCGTGGCGTTCCGCGCGGGCGTGGCGGCGGTGGCCACGCTGGGCGGGGCGAAGCCGGGGGACCGGACGATGCTGGATGCGCTGGTGCCGGCGGCGGACGCGTTTGCCGCGGCGACCGGCGATGGGTTGGCCGCGGCGGCACGTGCGGCGGCGGAGGCGGCGGAACGGGGAACGGCGGCGACGGCGGCGATGGTGCCGCGGTTGGGGCGGGCGAGCTATCTCGGCGCGCGGGCGGTGGGCGCGCCGGATGCGGGGGCGGCGGCGGTGGCGGTGTGGTGGAGATCGCTCGTGCCGCGTTGACCTGATCGCGACCGCCCTGGCGACGGGTTGATATCGCGCGCGGGGCTGGCCGGTGGCCGCGCGCAAGGCAAAGACCCATGCCGGGCCGTATTGCCGGGCGTTCGGGTCGGCGACTATCGTTCCCGCAAGAGGCTCGGATTGGCCGGGCATCCTGGACTGTCGGCTGAAAGGCCGGTGGGCTCTTTCCCGGGAGGTGCCCAGATGCGCAAGATTTTAGTCGCTGGCTGCGAGCAGGAAATATCGTCGTTCAATCCGCATCCCAGCCGGTATGAGGATTTCGCGGTCTGGCGTGGCCAGGCGCTGATGGAGGCGCATGCCGGCGCAGATACGTGCCTTCGTGGCGCCATCGATGTTCTCGGCGCCAGGAACGACCTGGAACTGGTGCCGGTCTATTATGCTTCGGCCTGCAGCGCCGGCCCATTGTCGCAGAGTGGCTTCGAGCGTCTTGCCCAGGAATTCCTGCAGGCGATCGCCGGGGCGATGAGCTCGGATGTGGCGGGGGTGTATCTTTCGCTGCA
Organism: Asaia bogorensis; assembly: GCA_945888575.1. GTDB lineage: Bacteria > Pseudomonadota > Alphaproteobacteria > Acetobacterales > Acetobacteraceae > CAMDGX01. Next base: position 3,701 of record CAMDAM010000301.1, read on the forward strand.
CGGCGCGATGGGGGCGATCGGCGAACTCGATCCGGAGGGCCATCTGCTGCAAGGCACGCGGGCCATTGTCGGGGCGCAGATCCCAATCGTGACATCGCTCGACCTGCATGGCGTGCTGACCGGCCGCATGCTGTCGAACTGCGATGCGATGGCCGTGTATCACACCTATCCGCACAACGATTTCACCAGCACCGGCCAGCGCGCAGCCCGGCTTCTGGAAGCGATCCTGGATCGCGGCGCCCGCCCCGTGATGGCGCGGATCTTCATGCCGGCGTTGGTGCGTGGGCCGGAGCTGGTCACCGCCACGGGCCTTTATGGCCGCGTGATCGATCGGGCCAAGGCGATGGAGTCAGGCGGCGAGGCGATGTCGGCGGCGGTGCTGATCGGCAACCCGTTCACCGATGCGCCGGAACTGGGCTCGCAAGCGCTGGTGGTCACCGACAACGACCCTGAACAGGCGCGGCGCCTGGCCGCGGAACTGGCCGACGCCTTCTGGGCGGATCACGAAAAGATGGTGGCGGAGCTGGTGGGCTTGCCCGAGGCGATGGCGGATGCCGCCAGCCAGCCGGGGCCGGTCACATTCACCGACGCCGCCGATGCGCCCAGCAGCGGCGCCTCCGGCGACAGCAACACCATCCTGGCGACCCTGCTGGCAGCGGGCTATCGCGGGCGGGCGATCATGCCGATTGTCGACGCCCCGGCGGCGGCCCATGCGCACGCGGCGGGTGTGGGCGCGCGCCTGCGTGTCTCGCTGGGCGGCACGATCGATCCGGCGCGGTTTCCGCCGCTGGAACTGGACGTTGAGGTGGAGCGCCTGGGTGACGGGGAGTACCTCCACGCGTTTTCAGGGATGCTCGCCCATGCCGGGCCGACGGCGGTGCTGCGGCACGGCGACATCCGCATCGTGGTGGTCACGCACGCGGTGTTCATGATGGATCGCGAGATCTTCGTGGCCCACGGGCTGGACCCGGAACAGGCCGATATCATCGTGGTCAAGTCGCCAGGGGCGGCGCTGCGGTTCTTCACCTTTGCGCGCCGGAACTACGTGCTCGACATTCCAGGCGCCACCTCGGCGAACCTCCGGAGCCTTGGCCACCGTGTCTGCCCGCGGCCGATGTTTCCGCTGGATGACGGCGTGGTCTTCCACCCGAAGGTGGAGCTGTTTGCGGGCGGAGTGTTGGGGGCGGCCTGATCGCAGCCCCGACATTCTTCCATTGCGCTGAAGGTACTACGGCCCCCCGATCGTCCCCGCCCCCCGCAGCGCCTCGATCTCCGCCTCCGAATACCCCGCGCCCTGCAAAATCTCCCGGCTATGCTCGCCGTGCTCCGGGTGGCGCCGGGCCGGCACCTTGTCTTCCCCGGTGATCGTGAACGGGCTGTCGATGGTCAGGAAGTCGCTGTCTTCCATCGGCTTCAGGATCCCCGCCGCGCGCGCCTGTTCGTCCGCGGCCGCTTCTTCCACTGTGCCAACGATGCCGAAGGTCAGGCCGGCGGCGTCCAGCGTCTTGCGCCAGTGGGCCAGCGGGTGCTGCGCGAAGGCGGCGTCGAAGATCATCTGCAGGGCGCGGGCGTTGGTGCGGCGGGCATCCATGTCGATGAAGCGCGGGTCTTCGATCAGTTCGGGGTGGCCGACCGCCTTGGCGATGGCGGGCCATTGGCGCACTTCGCTGGTCAGCGCCAGCAGGAAGTGGCGCCCGTCGCCGGCGGTGTAGAGGCCGCCCAGCGCACGCTGGGTTTCTTCGCGCGGCGGGCGAATGGGGGTGGGCGCGCCCACCAGCGCGGCCTGCACCAGGAAGGCGTTGGACCACATGCCGTTGGCGAGCAGGGAGGCGCGGACCTCGCCGCCCTTCCCGGTGCGCTCTCGGCGCAGCAGCGCGGTGACGATGCCGGCGTAGAAGGCCATGCCGGTGGGGTGGTCGCCCATGCCGGCCACGGAGCCGGCGGGCAGCACGTTCGCCCCCGCCCGCACCTGGTCCATCAGGCCGGAGCGGGCCCAGTAGGCGGTCAGGTCGAAGCCGGTCTTGCCGGATTCCTCGCCCTCCTCGCCATAGGCGGTGAAGGAGCCGTAGATCAGGCGGGGGTATTTCTCCGCGAAATCGGCATAGCGCACGCCCAGGCGCTCGCGCACCGGTAGCGGCAGGTTGGTGATGAACACGTCCGTCGTGGCCAGCAACCGGTCCAGCACTTCCTTCCCGGCGGGGGCCTTCAGGTCGATGGCCAGGCCCTTCTTGTTCCGGTTATCGGTCATGTAGGGGTAGTTGTGCGGCGACACCGGCAGGCCCGGGCGAGTATGGGCGTAGCGCCAGGGCTCGCCTTCGTTCGGGGCCTCGATCTTGATCACCTCGGCGCCGAAATCGGCCAGCACGGTCGCGGCCGTGGGGGCGGCGATGTAGCTGGCGCAGTCGATCACCTTGAGGCCTGCAAAAAGCGGCGCGTCGGCGGCCATGCGGCGAACTCCCCTGGTCGTTTTCTTGGGCGCTTCGTTTCCGCCGGTATCGTGACCCGGCTTCGGGCGAAGTCAATGCGCGGATGTTGACATTCGCCACGCATCCTCGGCGGAATCAGGTTTCCGCGAGGGCGGGGGGGAAGCATGTCGGCAAGCGAAGCAATGGCACGGGCGGCGAGCACGGTCGGCGCGATCGATTGCGACCTGCATCCGGCGGTGCCGAACGCCAAGGCGCTGATGCCCTACATGGACGAATACTGGCGCGAGCACATGCTGCGCCGCGGGCTGGACAGCGAAAACTACGACCTGATGGCCTT
>CAMDAM010000302.1 GCA_945888575.1 Asaia bogorensis
TTCGGCCGGAGCCGGATGTGACGGTGGAGCGGCTGCGCGGGATCGTCTAGCCCGCTTGTGTGCCCCTTGGTTTGCGCGGAACATGGCCGCAAAACCAAGGGGAAACACGCCATGTCCGACAAGCCCGTGCTGCTGATCGACACGCCGGCGCCCGGCATTCGTCGCCTGACGATGAATCGGGCGGAGAAGCGCAACGCGCTGAACAACCCGTTGCGCGGAGCCATCCTGGACGCGCTGATCGAGGCGGATCGGGACCCGGAGGTGAAGGTCTCCATCCTGCGCGGGGACGGGCCCAGCTTCAGCGCCGGCTACGACCTCTCGGCCAACAATGCCGTGGACCAGCCCTACTACACCGCCGCCGGGGCCGGGCAGTGGGCGCGGCACGTGGTGGAAGGCTGGATGAAGATCTGGGACCTCGCCAAGCCCGTGATCGCCCAGGTGCATGGCCATTGCCTGGCCGGCGGGAGCGAGTTGGCCAGTTGCTGCGACCTCGTCTACGTCGCGGAGGATGCCAATATCGGCTACCCCGCGGTGCGGCTGATGTCACCGCCCGACAACCAGTTCCATCCGTGGCTGATGGGCATGCGCAGTGCGATGGAGATGATGCTCACCGGCGATGGCATCACTGGCATCGAGGCGGCGCAGAAGGGGTTTGCCAATCGGGCGTTCCCGGCCGCGGCGCTGGAGGAGGAGGTGATGAAGATCGCCGCGCGCGTGGCGCTGATCCCGACGGAGCTGAACCAGATCAACAAGCGCAGCGTGCACCGGGCGATGGAGGCGATGGGGCTGCGGGCGGCGATCCGGGCGGGGACGGAGCTGCAGGCGCTGGCGTTCACCACCAAGGCGAGCCTGGATTACCGGGCCAACTTCAAGCGCGATGGGACGTCAGTGCGCGAGACGTTGAGCCTGCGGGACAAGGCGTTTGGGGACTATCGGGAGAAGAAGGAATAGGGCCGGAAATAAGGAAGGTTCACCACGGAGGCACGGAGGGCGCGGAGAAGGCACGGAGGTGAAGCTTCGGCTCCGTGCGTTTCTCCGTGTTCTCCGTGCCTCCGTGGTAAATCTTGCTACCGTTTGATGACCAACCCCTGCCCCGTCGGCAACGGGATCACCCGGTATTTCCTTGCCTCGAACCACGGATCCTCGGCGAGCTTCTGGCCGCGATAGGCCATCGCCCATTCGTAGTCGTCCAGGATCAGCAGGCCGCCCGGCACGATGCGGTCGAACAGCGCGTCCAGCGCGGCGAGTTCGGCCGCGGGTTGGTTGAGGTCCAGGTGCAGCCAGGCGATGCGCTCCGGCATGCCCTGGGCGAAGCTGTCGGGGATTTCGCCCTGCACGATGCGGACCGTGTCGTACCCCGCGAACTTGGCGCGCACCGTCTCCAGCAGGTCCGGCCCGTGCGCGGGCATGGCGTGGTGGGCCATGCCTTTCTCGTGCTCGAACAGGTCATAGCCCCAGGCGCCGCGCGGGAAGGCCGGGCCGCCGAGGTAGTCCACCACGGTTTTCAGGCCCACGGCGCGGTAGCAGCCGCATTCCACGAAATCGCCGTCCAGCTGCACCGCGTGGTAGCCGGTGGTGGCCAAGATGTAGCGGCGCCAGATGGCGGTGCGATCGGAATCGGTTTCGTTGTTGCCGGCCCAGGCCTGCAGGAAGGCGGTGTCTTCCAGCATGGAGTTGTTGCGCCCCCAGGCCAGGAAGCTGTCGGCCAGGTGAACGCCGCCGGGCACGCGGGCGATGATCTCCTGCGCCAAGCGCACCACCTCGGGCAAGTCTGTCGCCACCCAGAGGGCCGGATAGATGTAGTTGATCACCTGGCCGGGAACGGCAGGCGAAAGCGGCGGAAGGGTCATGGCGTCTCGCTGTTTTGGCGATGAAGCCTGCATTCCATCCGTGGAAGGTTAACATCCTGTTGCGTGCGGCGCCTCAGCCGGGGCTAGGCTGCACGTCCGGCAAGGGATCTTCGCATGGCCCGCATCATTCCAGACCGCATGGCGGCCGAGATCGAGGGCGATTTCGTCGTATTCCTCATTGGCATGCGGATCAACAAGCCGTGGAAGATCCATCGCTGGTGGCCGGTGTTCACCGCCATGCCGCGCATGATCCGGGAGTTGGAGCGGGCCGGGCCGGAAACCGGGTTTCTCGGCCACAACGGCCTGGGGCTGGGCGGCATCGTGCAGTACTGGCGCAGCTTCGACCAGTTGGAGGCCTATGCCCGCGACCCCGCCCGGCGACACGCCCCGGCCTGGGCGGCGTTCAACAAGGCCATGCGCGGCAGCCGCGAGGATGTCGGCATCTGGCACGAGACCTACCTGGTGAAGGCCGGCCAGTATGAGGCGGTGTATTCCGGCATGCCGCCGCATGGCCTCGGCCGCGTCAGCCGCCTGGTGCCCGCCACCGGCAACCGGGAGGCGGCGCGGCAGCGGCTTTCGGGCTAGCCGGCCGCCTTCGCGCGTTCGATCGCCGCCACGATCATGGCGCGGGCTTCCGCCGCATCGCCCCAGCCGATCACCTTCACCCACTTGCCGGGCTCCAAATCCTTGTAGTGCTCGAAGAAGTGCTGGATCTGCTCCAGCGTGATCGCCGGCAGGTGGTCGTAGTTGGTGACGTTCAGATAGCGCTTGGTGAGCTTGGGCGAGGGCACGGCGATGATCTTCTCGTCGCCGCCGGCCTCGTCGTCCATCTTCAGCACGCCGACGGGGCGCACGTTCAGCACCGCGCCGGGCACGATCGGGCGGGTATTGGCCACCAGCACGTCGATCGGGTCGCCATCCTCCGACAGCGTGTGCGGCACGAAGCCGTAATTGCCGGGGTAGCGCATGGGCGTGTGCAGGAAGCGGTCCACGAACAGCGTGCCGGCTTCCTTGTTCAGCTCGTACTTGATCGGCTCGCCGCCGATCGGCACCTCGACGATCACGTTCACGTCCTCGGGCGGGTTGATGCCGATGGCAATGGCGTCGATGCGCATGGGGGTTCTCCGGTTCGCGGGCGCACCTAGCAGTTTATGCTGCACCGCAGCAAGCACCCTGCATGGCGCCGGCGCGCAAGGCTGGCTAGTGTGCGGCCCCGAACGGAGTCGGGACCCGCAGCGTTGATCACCGCGCCACGCCACCTGCTGCAGATCGAGGGCATGCACCCGCCGCAGATCGAGACGATGCTCGACCTGGCGGAGAGCTACGTGCTGCTCAACCGCTCCGGCAAGACGCAGCGCGACCTGCTGCGCGGCCGGACCCTGATCAATTTGTTCTTCGAGGACAGCACCCGCACCCGCACCAGCTTCGAGCTGGCCGGCAAGCGGCTGGGGGCGGACGTGATCAACATGTCCGTCGCGTCCTCGTCCGTGAACAAGGGCGAGACGCTGCTGGATACCGCCGCCACGCTGAACGCGATGAACTGCGACCTGCTGGTGGTGCGCCACGGGCAGTCCGGCGCGCCGAACCTGCTGGCCCAGAAGGTGGATGCCGCGGTGATCAATGCTGGCGACGGCACGCATGAGCACCCCACCCAGGCGCTGCTCGATGCGCTCACCATCCGCCGCCACAAGGGCCGGCTGGAGGGGCTGACGGTGGCGATCTGCGGCGACGTGCAGCACAGCCGCGTGGCGCGCAGCAACATCCACTTGCTGACGGCCATGGGCAGCCGCGTGCGCGTGGTGGGGCCGCCCACGCTGATCCCGAACCAGGCGTCCCGGCTTGGCGTGGAGGTGTTCCACGACATGAAGACCGGCCTGCAAGGTGCTGATGTGGTGATGATGCTCCGTTTGCAGCGCGAGCGCATGTCGGGTGCGGCCAGCCTCGTGCCCAGCCCGCGCGAGTATTTCCGCTTCTGGGGGCTCGATGCCGAGAAGCTCGCCTGGGCCAAGGACGACGCCATCGTGATGCATCCCGGCCCGATGAATCGCGGCGTGGAGATCGACAGCGCCATCGCCGACGACCCCGTGCGCAGCGTGATCAAGGAACAGGTGGAGATGGGCGTGGCCGTGCGCATGGCGGTGCTCGATATCCTGGCCCGGGCCACGCGCAATGACTGACACACTCATCCTCAACGCCCGGCTGATCGACCCTGCCGCCGGCCTGGACCAGATCGGTGGGCTGCTGGTGCGCGATGGCCGGATCGCCGATCTCGGCCCCGCCATCGGCCGGCCGGAGGGCGCCACGCTGGTCGATGCCGGCGGCGCGGTTCTCTGCCCGGGCCTGGTGGACATGCGGGCCGAACTCGGCGAACCCGGCGGCGAGTTCCGTGAGACCATTGCCAGTGCCGCCATCGCCGCCGCCGCCGGCGGGATCACCACCCTGGCCGCCCTGCCGGATACGGAACCGGCGATCGACGATCCCAGCCTGGTGCGCCTGCTGCGCGCCCGTGGCGAGGAAACTGGCGCGCTGACCGTGCTGCCCTATGCCGCCGTCACCAAGGGCCGCCGCGGCGAGGAATTGGCCGAGCTGGGCCTGCTGCGCGAGGCCGGGGCGGTGGCCTTCACCGATGGCTCGCGCGCCGTCGCCTCGGCCCGCGTGATGCGCATCGCGCTTGCCTATGCCGCGCAATGGGGCGCACGCATCGTGCAGCACCCGGAGGAGCCATCGCTCGCCGGCTCCGGCTGCGCCACCCAGGGCGAACTCGCCACTCGCCTTGGCCTGCCCGCCATCCCGCCAGCTGCCGAGGCGCTGATGGTCTGGCGCGACATCCGCCTCGCCCGCATGACCGGGGGCGCGATCCATTTCGCCCATGTTTCCACCGCCGAGGCGCTCGATCTCATCCGGGCGGCGAAGGCGGAGGGCCTCAACGTCACCTGTGACACCGCGCCGCCCTATTTCGACCTGAACGAGACGGCGATCGGCGATTTCCGCACCTACGCCAAGCTTTCCCCGCCGCTGCGGGCGGAATCCGACCGGCTCGCGGTGGTAGCGGCCCTGGCCGATGGCACGATTGACGCCATCGCCAGCGACCATCAGCCGCGCGATGCCGACGACAAGCGCCTGCCCTTCGCCCAGGCCGCCCCCGGCGGCACCGGGCTGGCCACGCTGCTCGCCGTCACCCTTGCCCAGGTGCATTCCGGCAAGATCCCGCTGGCCAAGGCGCTCGGCCTGCTCACCTTCGCCCCTGCCCGCCTGCTGGGCGCGGAAGCCGGCACGCTGGCCAAGGGGGCTGCCGCCGATCTCTGCCTGTTCGACCTGGAGCGCTCCTGGCGCGTGGAAGCCGGCGAGATGCCCGGCAAGGCGCAGAACACGCCGTTCGACGGCCGTGCGCTGGAAGGCCGCGTGCTGGGCACCTGGAAGGCGGGAAGGCGCGTGTTCGGATGAACGGCATGCTGCCCTGGGTGATCTCGCTCGCCGCCGGCTACCTGCTCGGCTCCATCCCGTTCGGCCTCGTCATCACGCGGCTGGCCGGCACCGGGGATATCCGCCAGATCGGCTCCGGCAGCATCGGCGCCACCAACGTGCTGCGCACCGGGCGCAAGTCCTTGGCTGCCGCCACGCTGCTGCTGGATGCCGGCAAGGGTGCGGCGGCGGTGTTCCTGGGCTGGCACCTGGTTGGCCCCAATGCCGGCTATGCCGCCGGGGTGCTGGCGGTGGTGGGCCACATGTTCCCGGTCTGGCTCGGCTTCAAGGGCGGCAAGGGCGTGGCCACCGGGGTGGGCGTGCTGCTGGCCGCCAACTGGGGCATCGCACTGATCTGCGGCGCCATCTGGCTCGCCGTTGCCTTCACCATCCGCATCTCCTCGGCCAGTGCGCTCGCCGCCTCCGCCGCCGCCCCGGTGGTGGCCGCCGTGCTGCAGGTGCCGTTCCCGCTGCTGATCGCCACCACCATCGTCGCCGCCCTGATCTGGCAGCGCCACAAGGACAACATTGCGCGCCTCGTCGCCGGCACCGAGCCGCGCATAGGCAAGAAGTGAACGACCCCACCGACCGGCTCCGCCTCGCCCGCACCGAGGGCGTCGGCCCGGTCGCCTGGCGCCGCCTGATGCGCCGCTACGCCTCCGCCGCAGAGGCGCTCGAAGCCCTGCCCAGCCTCGCCCGCGCCGCCGGCCGCGCCACCCCGCCGCGCATCCCCAGCGCCGGCGATGCCCGCCGGGAGGCCGACCGGGTGGCCAGCATGGGCGGCCGCCTGCTGTTCCAGGACGACCCGGCCTACCCCGCCCTGCTCGCAAGGCTGGACGACGCGCCTTCCGTGATCGCCGTGCTCGGCGACCCCGCCCTGCTGTCCCAGCGCGCCGTGGCCGTGGTGGGCAGCCGCAATGCCTCGGCCAACGGGCAGCGCCTGGCCGAGTCCCTTTCCGCCGATCTCGCGCAGCAGGGCCTGGCGGTCGTCTCCGGCCTTGCCCGCGGCATCGATGCCGCCGCCCATCGCGGCGCGCTGCGCACCGGCATCACCATCGCCTGCATCGCCGGCGGGCCGGATGTCGCCTACCCCGCGGAGCACGCCGACCTCCAGCGCCAGAT
>CAMDAM010000303.1 GCA_945888575.1 Asaia bogorensis
GATTGGGTCGAACGCCCCTTCAACCGCCTCGAACGCGCCTGGATCTACCGCACCGCCAAGGGCATCTCGAACCTCGTCTCCTTCGGCAGCGAAACCTCCCCCGCCTTCGCCTTCCGCCCCGCCGCCTTCGGCGTGCTGGAGGAGGAAACCACCGAATGGACCCCCCGCCGCATCGGCATCACGGAAGGTCCCGGCGCCAGCCGTGAGCCCTACGATCCCCCCAGCTTCTTCAACATCTCCGGCATGAGCTACGGCGCCCTCAGCCACGCCGCCGTCACCGCCCTCTCGCGCGGTGCCAAGATGGGCGGCGTCTGGCTCGCCACCGGCGAAGGCGGCCTGGCCCCCTACCACCTCGAAGGCGGCGCCGACGTGGTGATGCAGATCGGCACCGCCAAATACGGCGTGCGCGACGAGCACGGCGCCCTCAGCGAATCCCGCCTGCGCGAAATCGCCGCCCACCCCCAGGTCCGCATGTTCGAGGTGAAGCTCGCCCAGGGCGCCAAGCCCGGCAAGGGCGGCATCCTCCCCGCCGCCAAGGTCACCGCCGAGATCGCCGCCATCCGCGGCATCCCCCAGGGCCAGGCCAGCATCAGCCCCAACCGCCACGCCGACATCGCCAACATCCAGCAGCTCGGCGCCTTCGTCGATCGCGTCCGCCGCACCACCGGCAAGCCCGTCGGCGTCAAGTTCGTCATGGGCCAGGAATCATTCCTGGATGAATGGTTCGCCGACTGCACCGCCAACCCCGCCCACTGCCCCGACTACATCCAGATCGATGGCGGCGAAGGCGGCACCGGCGCCGCCCCGGCCCCGCTGGCCGATTACGTCGGCCTGCCCATCACCCAGGCCCTGCCCCTGGTCGCCGAGGCGCGGGACCGCCACGGCCTGCGCAACCGCATCCGCATCCTCGCCTCCGGCAAGCTCGTCACGCCCGACAAGGTCGCCTGGGCGCTGTGCATGGGGGCAGACTACGTCTCCTCCGCCCGCGGCTTCATGTTCGCGCTCGGCTGCATCCAGGCGATGAAATGCGGCTCCGGCCACTGCCCCACCGGCGTCACCAGCGCCGACCCTCGCCTGATCCGCGGGTTGGACCCCACCGACAAGTCGGTGCGCGTCATGCACTACGCGAAACGCCTGCGCGAGGAGGTGGAGATGATCGCCCATAGCTGCGGCGCCACCAGCGCCGGCGGGCTGCGGCCAGAACACGTCACCGGCATCGAGCGCGGCGTGGGCGGCTTCCGCAACCTGGGCGGCTGAACACCCCCAGTTGCAAAATTTCGTTACATCCGACTGTCGGAAAATTTGCCACTCGGCTCCCCGCACATCGACACGCGGCTGTAAGCTCTTGTTTCCGAAACATGATTGTAATCGGTATGGGATTTGCTAATACAACCGCATTCGACGTACGGGGTTGATCACAGCCATGCATTCCGCCTTCCGCTCCAGCCGCCTCGCCGGGCTCGGCCTGGCCACCGCACTTGGCGCCACCGCCCTGGGCACAACCGCCCAGGCAACACCGAATTTCACGCTGACCTTCCTCAACTCCACCTCCGTTGCAGAGCAGGCCGCCTTCAACCAGGCGGCGGCGATCTGGTCCTCCGTGCTGGCCGACAATGTCACCGTCAACCTCACCGTCGGCACCGCCGCGCTGGGCACGGGCATCCTGGCCGCCGCCGACAGCACGCAGGTGCTCTACAGCTACACCAACACGCGCAACGCCCTGGTGGCCGATGCCACCAGCAGCAACGACACCATCGCCACCACCAACCTGCAGGCCGCGCCGAACCTGAAACTGCTGATCAACGGCACGTCGAACAACGTCAACGGCGCTGGCAGCCTCACCCCCTATCTCGACACCGCCGGCAACAACACCGGCTATGTCAACATGACCCGCGCCAACGCCAAGGCGCTGGCCCTCGACAGCACCGGCCTTGTGGATACGTCCCTGGCCCTGGGCTGCTCCACGCTGGCCTGCGACGGCTACATCGCCTTCAACACCACCAGCTACAACTGGGACCTTGATCCCAGCAACGGCATCACCACCGGCCGGTTCGATTTCGTGGGCATCGCCGTGCACGAAATCGGCCATGCGCTGGGCTTCATCAGCGGCGTGGACGCCCTGGACACCAACAGCCCTGGCCTACGCCTCTACGCGGACGATGAGTTCACTGCCGTCGCACCGCTGGATTTCTACCGCTGCAGCGCGGCCAGCGCGGCCCAATCGGCGCTGGATTGGACGATCGGCAGCAACACCGGCGACAAGCTGTTCTCGCTGACCGGCTGCCAGAGCCCCGCGCTTGCCCGCTTCTCCACCGGGCGGATCCATGGCGACGGGCAGCAGGCCAGCCACTGGAAAGACAACCAGGGCCTTGGCATCATGGATCCCACCAGCGGCAGCGGCGAGCAGCTTTCGCTCACCACGCTCGACCTCACCGCCATGGACGTGATCGGCTGGAACCTCGCCTCCACCCAGTCCCTCGCCCCTCCCTCGGTCTCCACCCCGGCCCCGGCCTCCGCCCTGGTCTTCGCCTTCGGCCTCGCCGGCCTGGGCCTGGCGCGCCGACGCACCCTGGCCTAACGCGCCCACCCATGGCCTGATGGCGGCTCCCGCCCAACCGGAGCCGCCGCCATGATCTCGCCCAGCTTCCCCGCCTCGCCCGACATCACCCGGGTGCCCAACCGCACCCTGCCCAGCAAATCCGGCGTCGCCGTCTACCGCCTCCCCGGCGGCGGCGGCTTCATGTGGGCCGTCGCCACCAGCCCCGACCGCACCCAGGACATCAAGGCCCAAACCGTCGGCTGCCTGCGCGCGCTGGAAAAGCACCTGGTCGCTAACGGCCTGGACCTCACCCGAATTGTCCGCGCCGAAGTCGTCGTCACCGACCACGACAACAAACCCGCCTTCGACGAAGCCTGGGCCAGCGTGATGCCGGATGGCCAAGGCCCCGTCCGCAGCTTCGTCGAATCCCGCATGCCCGAAGGCGACCTGATCGAAATCATCATCACCGCCGCCTTCCCGGCCTGATAGCCACAAAGGCAAGAAAGCCCTTCTTTTTCTGAAGAAAAAGAAGCAAAAAGACTTCCAAAATACGCACTCCATCACCCCGAGCCGGGCGGAACGCGAAGCGGTTCCGCCCCCTTTCGTCCTTCTCCCTTGCCTTGCTTCTCCGTGCCTCTGTGTCTCTGTGTTGAATCTGAACTTGCTTGCTTTCTGCTCTCTCCAAACCCCAGCCTCTTCCCGCTTCCTTTGTGTCTTTGTGGCCGCTTTCTTCCTTGCTGCTCATGTCTCTCCCCTCGCTCTCGGGCGGGGGGCTGGAGCCGCGAAGCGGATCAATGAGGGGGGCTCTTGGCACCCCCCCCCACCCGGAAAAAATCCCACCCACCCCCTTGCATCGCCCTAACAGGTTAGTTATATAACTAACCATGATCCAGTTGGGCAACCTCATAACAGGGCTGATCCAGGGCCTCCGCCGCGTCATCGCGCGCGCAGCCCCCAGCCTCTCCGTGCCCGCACGCCCGATCTGGGCCGGCCCGGAGCAGCGCTGGATCATCGCCCCCCACGGCGACCTCCCCCTCCTCCCCGGCCCGATCTGGACCCTCCTCTGCCTCCGCCTCCAGCGCCTCAACAACCGCCTCACCCGCCTCTACGACCGCTGGCAGACCAACACCCTCCCCAAGCCCCGCCCCACCACCAAGCGCCCGGAATCGGCCCCCCGCCCGAGCCGAACTCCCGAACGCATCCAATCCATGCCCATGGTCGGCGCCGATCTGGTCAACGCCCCCGCCCGCCTCCCCCGCGGCCGCGGCTGGATCACCCGCCGCCTGCCGGAAGCCGGCCCCAGCGCCGGCTGGCTGGAGTACCTCCTCCAGCAGCCCCACACCCAGGATTTCGTCCAAGCCGCCCCCCAGGCCGCCCGCCTCCTGCGCCCGCTCTGCCACGCCCTCGGCATCGACCAGCCCGCCGGGCTCCAACGTCCCCCGCGCCCCCAAAAACCCCGCAAGCCGCGCCCGCCGAAACCGCGCCGCCTGAAACTCACCGACCCCGCGCTCAAGCTGCGTCCCTACGAAATCGCCGCCGCCCGCTACTTCATCAAAAAATATGGCCGCGACTGAGCATCCCCAGCCGCGGCCATATTATTTCGATATCCGATTGTTCTGCAATAAGTCACTCCGGCGGCAAGACCGGCCGCGCTCAGCTCCGCTCGCTCAGCAAGCTCAACTGCCGGTTGTCCGCATTCGCCATGTCCGGCAGCGCAATCGGATAATCCCCGGTGAAGCAGGCATCGCAATACTGCGGCGCCCCGGCATCCCGCCCCTTGTGCCCCAGCGCCCGGTACAGCCCGTCCTGGCTGATGAACGCCAGGCTGTCCGCCCCGATCAGCTTGGCCATCTCCTCCACCGAATGCCGCGCCGCCAGCAGCTTGCCCCGCTCCGGCGTGTCGATGCCGTAGAAGCAGGAATGCGTCGTGGGCGGGGAGGAGATGCGCATATGCACCTCCGCCGCCCCCGCCGCGCGCACCATCTCCACGATCTTGCGGCTGGTGGTGCCGCGCACGATGCTGTCATCCACCAGGATCACCCGCTTGCCCTCGATCACCCCGCGATTGGCGGAATGCTTCAGCTTCACGCCAAGGTGGCGAATGCTGTCGGTCGGCTCGATGAAGGTGCGGCCCACATAGTGGTTGCGGATGATCCCCAGCTCGAACGGAATGCCGCTTTCATCCGCATACCCCATCGCCGCCGGCACGCCGCTATCCGGCACCGGCACGATCACGTCCGCCATCACGTGGCTTTCGCGCGCCAGCTCCGCCCCGATGCGCTTGCGCGCCGCGTACACCCCCGTGCCCTCCATCACCGAATCCGGCCGGGCGAAATAGATGTATTCGAACACGCAGAACCGCGCCGGCGCCTTGGCAAACGGCTTGATGCTCTGCACGCCCTGGTCCGTGATCACCACGATCTCGCCCGGCTCCACATCGCGCACGAAATCGGCGCCGACGATATCCAGCGCACAGGTCTCGCTGGCCAGCACCCAGGCCCGCCCGCCCTCGGCATTCTCCATCTGGCCCAGGATCAGCGGCCGAACCCCCAGCGGGTCGCGCGCACCGATCAGCGCCTCGTTGGTCAGTGCGATCAGCGAATAGGCACCGATCACCTGCTTCAGCGCGTCGATCAGCCGATCGACCACGGTGGAATACTGGCTGATGGCAATCAGGTGGATGAACACCTCGCTGTCCATCGTGCTCTGGAACAGGCACCCACGCCGCACCAGCGTGCGCCGCAGCCCGGTGGCGTTGGTCAGGTTGCCGTTATGCGCCACCGCCAGCCCGCCGAACTCGAAATCGGCATAAAGCGGCTGCACGTTGCGCAGCACGGTATCACCCGTCGTGGCATAGCGATTGTGCCCCACCGCATTCGGCCCCGGCAGCCCCGCGATCACCCGGGCATCGCCAAAATTCTCGCCCACCAAGCCCAACCCGCGATGCTGATGAAAGTGGTGCCCGTCATGCGCCACGATCCCCGTGGCCTCCTGCCCCCGGTGCTGCAGCGCATGCAGCCCCAGCGCGGTCAGCGCCGCGGCATCGCCGTGGTTCCAAACCCCGAACACGCCGCATTCCTCGTGCATCTTGTCGTCGCAGTGCGACGCGGGGTGATCATCCGCCCCAGGGGCGGCAAGATCATGATCGTCTCCGGGCAGGAAGGGCGTGGTCATAGGCTACTCCTGGCGGGGATCGCGGACGGCGGGCTACGGCTTGGGTTGCTGGCGGCCGAGCGGCACCGCCTGCAGCAGGTCGATCGAACGGGCGGCAGGCAAGGGCGGCAGCACGGGCACGCTGGGGCGGAAGCGTTCGGGAATATGTTCGGCCAGTTTCGTGGCGCCCTCGGCCACGAAGGGCAGCAGCCGCGCCTCGCGCACCGGCTGGGGCCAGCGTTCCGGAATGCTGACCCACCCCGCCCCGATATAGGCAGCGATCACCAGCAATGCACCCCGCGCCAGCCCGAAGGCGATGCCCAGCGTGCGATCCAACGCCCCCAGGCCCAGCCCGTGGATGATCTGCGCGATGATGCTTGTCATGATGGAGAGTATCAGAAGCCCCACCAGGAACAGCACGGCATAGGCGATCACCTCCGCCATCTGCTCATTGCCCACGAAATCGCGCACCAGCGGGCGGGCAATATCAACGAAGGTATAGGCGAACCAGGCCGCCCCGGCCCAGGCAACGATGCCCAGCGACTCCCGCACGAAGCCGCGCATGAACGCCGCCGCGGCCGAGATGGCCACGACAACGAGAACGGCAAGGTCGACCCAGTTCAACGG
The DNA here is from genome assembly GCA_945888575.1 of Asaia bogorensis. Taxonomy (GTDB): domain Bacteria; phylum Pseudomonadota; class Alphaproteobacteria; order Acetobacterales; family Acetobacteraceae; genus CAMDGX01. The sequence goes on from CAMDAM010000303.1 coordinate 6,320, forward strand.
TCGGCCCGGAGAGGGGGGGTACGGGGCATGGGCGGGGCACCGTATATCCCCCCTTTGCCCGGATGCGCCACCCCCGGCGCCGTCATGCCCGCGGCTTGGCCGGTT
>CAMDAM010000304.1 GCA_945888575.1 Asaia bogorensis
ATCGGCGTGACCTTCGCAACGCTCTGGCGTGTCTGGAAACAGTGCCGAGGCGTTGAGGAGTTACGATGGTGCCAGGATCTGGCGCGGGCGCTTGGAATGGCGTTGCTGGTGCTGATGGCCGGCTCCACCTTCATCGGGATCGCCTTCCAGCCCTGGTACTGGATGATGTTCGCCTCCAGCTTTTGCCTGGGCGAGTATGTGCGCCGCTGCCTGGCGCCTGAGCGCAAGCCGGGGGTGTTCGTGCGGGACCCGCCGCCGGGGAACCTCGCCGGCCCCGTGGGTGTGCCTCCCGCGGGTGTGCCCGGCTTGTCGGCGCGCCGGCGGGCCTGAGCCGCTGGCCTCAGCCGGCGGCGGGGCGCAACGCCCGGCGCAGCCGGCCGAGGCCGTGGCGTAGTACTGCGGCCATGCCGCCGGGCTGCAGCGGGTTGGCCAGCACCACGCCCACGCGCTGGCGCCGTTCGGCGGTCCACATCTTCTTGTAGGGATCGTCGCCGCGGCCGAAATCGACCGCCTGCACCCGCTCCTCGTCGATCAGCCGGCGCAGCATCCAGGCGGAGAGCGCGGTGCCGGGCGAGATCGGCTTGAACGCCTCGTCATGCGCCAGCTTCAGCACCGCCGCGGTGCCGGCATGCACCACCCAGAGCTGGGTGGCGATCGCCGCCCCCTCCCGGCGCAGCACGCCCAGCCGCAGCGCTCCCATCGCCGCCGCTTCCTGCATCAGCACGGCGTTGAAGCGTGGGAAGGGCTCCGGCTCCTTCCAGCTGCGGGCGTAGACGGCCTCGTATTCGGCGATCCCGCCCGCTACGGCTTCCGGTGCCGCGTGGCAGGCGAAGCTGAGCGTGGGGTCGCGCTCCGCGGCGCGCAGGCGGCGGCGGATGGTCTCGCGCAGGGCGCCTGGGCGGGAGGCGAGGTAGGATTGCCAGTTCCGCCCGTCCAGTTCCTCGCGCCAGTTTCCGAAATGGTCGAAGCGCAGCGGCACCAGCCCGCCGGCGCGCGCGCCCTGCAGCAGGGCCGCCAGCCTGGGGTCCGCGGGATCGAGCGCATCGAGGCGCAGGGTAGGGGTGCCGCGCACCAGCCGGGCCAGCGCCCGCCCGGCGGCTTGCAGGTCGGCGCCGGGGGCGGCGGCGATCGGATAGAGGCAGGTATAGGGGTTGGTCAGCGCCTCCAGCCGCCCGGCCGTATCGCGCAGCAGCGGCAGCAGCACGCCGGCCCCGGGCGTGCCGTGCAGGGCGAAGACCGGCGTGCCCCCCTCCGGCACCCCGGCTTCCCATACCGTGCGCCACCAGGCGCGGGTGGAGAAGAACCCGTCCCGGTCCAGCAATTCCTCGGCAGCCCAGGCGGGCAGGGCGGCGGGGGTGGGGAAGAGCTGCATCATGTCAGGGCCGGGCTTTCAGCTCGTACCAGGCCAGCCCGATCCACTCGTGCAGTGCCCGCTGGTTGTTGGCCCAGGCATGGGCATTGGGCACGAAGGCGGCGAAGTCTGGCCGCTCCGGGCCGGTGAGGTGGGTGGGAGCGGCCAGAACGGGATAGCCCGTGGCGCGGAAGGCCAGCAGGCTGCGGCGCATGTGCCAGCCATGCGTCACCAGATAGGCGGCGGCGATGCCGTCGGCGCGCAGCAGCGGGGCGGAGAAGGCGGCATTTTCCCAGGTGGTGGCGGCGCGGTCTTCCACCCAGCGGGCCGGTGTGCCGAATTCCTCGGCCAGCACGCGGGCCATGGCGGCGGCGATCGGCGGGCTGCCGGGGCGCAGCACGCCGCCGGTGACCAGGATCGGCAGGCCGGTGCGCCGGTGCAGCGCGGCGCCGGCCCGCAGGCGCTGCAGCGTCAGTGGGCCGAGATCGGGTTCGGCGAAGATACCACCGGGAACGGCGCGCAGTTCCTCTGCCGAAAGGATCACGATCGCGCCCGGCGCCGCCCCTTCGGCGGGTGCAAGCGGCAGGTTGTGCTCCAGCGCGCGCAGCAGCAGCTGGGCAGACGCCGGAAGCGACAGCACGACGAGGCCGAGGAAGGCGATGCCCGCCAGCCAGCTGCCGAAGCGGCGCAGCCCGCCACGCCGGCCGCCCAGCCCCCACCCGGCGCCCCGCAGGGCGAGGCCGACCAGGACCAGCACCAGCAGATTGACCGGCGGTTCCACCAGCGCCTGCGTCAGCACCTCAGCATCTCCGGAAGCGTTTCGGTGGCATCATGGCGGGCGCGGCCACAATGCGCGAGGGGCGCCCCCGGATTGACAGGCGCGCCTGTGGGCGGTTGTTTCGCGCGGAATGCCCGACATCAGCCTGATCCGCCCCCCTGCCTGGAGCATGCTCGGCGAACGCTGGCGGGCGCTGGAGGCGCAGGCCGATGGCTCCTTCTTCCAGAGCTGGTCCTGGGTGGGCTGCCGCGTGGCGGAGCGCTTTCCCGATCCCTGGCTGCTGGCGGCGGAGGAAGGGGGGCGCACCGTGGCGCTGGGCCTGCTCAACCGCCGCCCGGTTCGGCCCTGGGGGGCGCGGCTGTGGCTGACCGAGAGTGGGCAGGCCGCGGCCGACAGCATTCATGTGGAGCATAACGGCCTGCTGCTGGCCCGCGGCACGCCTCCGGGCCTGCTGGCGCGGTTGCTGGGCGGGTTGGTGGGCCAGGGGCATTGCGTGGTGCTGAGCGGGGTGGACGAGGCCCATGCGGCGGCCGCCCGGGCCACGCCGGGGCTGCGGCGCGACCGGGCGCATCCGGCGCAGGCCCATCTGGTCGATCTCGCGGCGGTGCGGGCGGCGCAGGGTGGGCACCTGGCGCTGCTCAGCGCCAATACGCGCCAGCAGATCCGCCGCTCGCTGCGCCGCTATGGTGCCGCAGGGGAGCTGCGCGTGGAGCGCGCGGCCTCGCTGGCCGAAGCGCAGGGCCATCTGGCCGCGCTCGCCCAGCTGCATCAGGAAACCTGGACGCGGCGCGGCCAGCCCGGCGCCTTCGCCAACCCCGACTTCGTCGCCTTCCACGCCGCCCTGCTGGAGGAAGCCTGGCCACGCGGGGAGATCGACCTGCTGCGCATCGCCGCCGGCGGGCAGGTGCTTGGCTATCTCTACAATTTCCGCTGGCGCGGCCGGGTGGCGAACTATCAGAGCGGCTTCGACTATGCGGCAGACTCCGCGCAGCTGAAGCCGGGGCTGACCTGCCACCATCTGGCGGTGGCGATGTATGCCGCCGAGGGGGAGGGCATCTACGACCTGCTGGCCGGCAATGACCGCTACAAGACCAGCCTCGCCACCGGAACGGAGCCGCTGCACTGGTTCGAGCTGCTGCCGCGCGCCTCCCTGCCCGGGCTGGTGCATCGGCTGCGGCAGGCGCTGGGGCGGGGTTAGGCTGGGGTCAGGCCGCGGCCGCTTCCAGGCTGGCCAAGGTGTGGGCGAGACCATCCTCCAGCGCGATCCCGGCGCGCAGGCCCAGCGTGCCCACGGCACGGGCAGGGTCGCCCAGGGAGCGCCGGATGTCCCCGGCGCGGGCGGGGCCGTGGGTGATGCGCGTCGCGCGGCCATGCAGGCGGCCGAGCGCCTGGGCCAGTTCCAATACCGAGGTGGCGCGCCCGGTGCACACGTTCAGCACGTGGCGGCCGGGGGCTTCGGCCAGGTGGCGCATGGCGGCGCGCAGATGCGCCACCACGTCTGCGACATAGACGAAATCCCGCAGCTGCTGGCCGTCGCCATGGATGGTGATCTGACGGTCGGCGGCGGCCAGGGCGGCGAAGATGGAGATCACGCCGGAATAGGGAGAGTGCGGGTCTTGCCGCGGGCCGAACACGTTGAAGAAGCGCATGCCCGCGGTGGGCACGCCGTGCACCTGCCAGGCCACCGCGCCGTGCAGCTCCGAACCCAGCTTGTCCGCGCCATAGGCGGTGAGCGGGGCCGGGGTCAGCCCCTCATGCGCCACGGCGTCGCCGAGATTGCCGTACACGGCGGCGGACGAGGCATAGACCACCGGGATGCGCCCGGCGGCCCGCGCGGCGTCCAGCACTGTCACGGTGCCGGTTTGGTTCACCAGATGGGTGCCGCGCCAATCCTCGTTGCCGCGCGCGACGGAGGCGATGGCAGCGAGGTGGAAGCACCCGGCCGCCCCCTGCATGGAAGCGGCCGCCGCAGCGGGGTCGGTAACGCAGCCGCGCACCAGCTCGCAGCGCGGATCAAGGTTGCCGACCCGGCCGGTGGAGAGATCGTCCAGCACGCGCACACGGTGGCCCTCGGCCAGTAGCGAGTCGGCCAGGTGGGATCCGATGAAGCCTGCGCCGCCTGTCACCAGGAAAAGGGCCAAGTGCCGCCTCCGTTGCGCGTCTGCCGCCGCCGCCATCATGGCAGCGCCGCGGTTACCGGGACGTCAAGCGCGCCGCAAGGCAACCGTACGTGATGATGCGGGAAAACCGCTCCAGTCGCGTTACCGTTCGCAACGCTACCGGCTCAGCCGCCCTTCACGCCGCCTGCGGTCAGCCCCGCCACGATCTCCTTCTGCATGATCAGCGTCAGCGCCAGCACCGGCAGCGTTACCAGCAGGGCGGCGGCGGCCAGCGGGCCCCAGCTGACCTGCTCGAAGCTGATCACGTTGTACACCGCCACCGGCAGGGTGCGGGTGGCACGCCCGGCCAGCACCACGCCGAAGATGAAGTTGTTCCAGCTGAAGATGAAGGCCAGGATCATCGCCACCACGATCCCCGGCCGGGCCAGCGGCAGGGCGATGTGGAAGAAGGCCTGGCGGATGGTGGCGCCATCCACCAGGGCCGCCTCCTCCAGGTCCGGCGGCAGCCCCTCGAAGAAGCCGATCATCACCCACACCACGATCGGCACGGTGATCACCAGATGCGTGATCACCAGCGGCGTGAGCGTGCCGGTGAGGCCGAGCCACTGGAACAGCAGGAACAGTGGGATGAGGTAGGAGAGGCCCGGCGTGACGCGCGCGATCATGATCAGGGCTGCCACCCGGTGCGCCTTGGCCTTGGCGATGCCGAACCCGGCCGGCACGCCCAGCAGCAGGGCCAGGCCCGTGGCGCCGAAGCTGACGATGACGGAGTTGATCGTGTAGGTCAGGAAGTCGTTGCGCTCGAACACCTCGATGAAGTTGTTCAGCGTCGGCGGGTTGGGGATGAACACGGGAACGAAGGACATGTTGTCCACCTCGTTCTTCAGCGACAGCGACAGCATCCACAGGAACACCAGGATCGCCGGCGAGATCAGCGCGAACACGCTGAGGCCGAAGAACACGCGGCCGATGCCGCGCCGCAGGCGATAGGCCTTCATTGCCACTGCTCCCGCTGGCGCACGGTGAACAAGACCAGGCTGATCAGCAGGATGATCACGAAGAACACCACCGTCATCGCCGCGGCGTAGCCCAGGTTATAGAAGGCGAAGGCGGTCTGGTACAGATACAGGTTGATCGTCTCCGACGACGTGCCCGGCCCGCCGCCCGAGACGACGAAGATCAGGTCGAAGGCCTTCAGCGCGTCGATCGTGCGGATCACGGTGGCCACGATGATGTGCGGCCAGACCAGCGGCACGGTCAGGTGGCGGAACGTGTCCCATGCCGAGGCGCCGTCGATGCGCGCGGCCTCGAACGGGTCGGTCGGCAGGCTGGCTAGACCGCCGAGCACGATCAGCATCACCAGCGGCGTCCATTGCCAGGTTTCCACCAGCACCAGCGTGGGGATCACGGTGTCGGACGCATAGCTCCACTGGCTCGGCGGCAGGCCGACGGAGGTGAGCAGGTAGTTCAGCACGCCGGCCTGGGGGTGGAACATCATGGTCCACACCAGGGCGATGGCCACCGGGGTGGCCATCATCGGCAGGATGAACACGGTGCGGGCGAAGCCGCGCAGCGGGAAGTTGCGGTGGAAGCACACCGCCGCGGCCACGCCGAGCACGACGGGGAAAAACACCGACAGGGCCGTGAAATACAGCGTGCGCACCACCGACCAGAGGAAACGCTCATCGGTGGGCAGGCGCAGGTAGTTGGCGAAGCCCACATAGGTGAAGGTGCCGCGCACATCCCACTCGTGCATCGACATGAACAGGGTGAAGATCCACGGGAACACGATCACCGCGAACACCACCACCCCGGCCGGCACCACGAAGGGCCAGTATTTGCGCGCGTAGTTGCGCCCGCGCAGCCCGGTGGAGGGGGCGCGGGCCCCGGTGGCCGGCACGTCGGCGTTCATCGCGTGCGCCTGCGAATCGTCGTGGTGTCTCGGCTCACCGGACGTTCTCCCCTATCCTGTCGGCCGGATTAGCCCCCGCGCCATACGCTTGCAACATATCCCGCGCGGAGCGTGATCGTCGGAGGCGGAATCGCCGGAGACGTGAATCACGCGACCAGGCCAGGCTCAGGGCACCGGCAGGTCGGTGATGCGGCACAGGTTCGCGCCCTTGCGCTCCAGCGCCCGCCCGCCCTCGAACACCACCCGCAGGTCGTAG
>CAMDAM010000305.1 GCA_945888575.1 Asaia bogorensis
AAGCACCGAATTGTGCGTTTGCAGAAGATACGAAGCACCAGAGGCTTCGATGACCGGCCCGAATGCCGCGAAGCGGCGCTGCGGGCCCCATCGCCAGAAGCCGATGCAAGCTTCCGCTTCCGCCGAACCTTCTCCCCCATCACCAAGGAAGAAAGACTCTTCTTTTTCTGAAGAAAAAGAAGCCAAAAGACTTTTATTTTTCGATGGGAAAATTGTTATTTCCCGCACCAAACTAATAAAAGCTTTTTGGTTCTTTTTTTCAAAAAAGAACTACTCTTCCCTGATCTCTTCCTTCTTGTAGCCCTGCGCAAACAGCAACGCCCGAAGCGTGCCGTGCCGGACCTGCGCGCGCGCCTGGGCGGCGACGATGGGCTTGGCGTGGAAAGCGACGCCGAGGCCGGCGCCGAGGAGCATGGGCAGGTCGTTGGCGCCGTCGCCCACCGTGAGGGTGGCCGCGAGCTTCACACCGCGGGTGGCGGCGAGTTCGTTCAGTGCGATGAACTTGGCGTTGGCATCGAGCACGGGTTCGGTGACGGTGCCGGCCAGGGTATCGCCATCCAGCTCCAGGGTGTTGGCGCGGTGGGTGTCGAAGCCGACCAGCTCGGCGACGCGGCTGGTGAACCAGGTGAAGCCGCCGGAGACGAGGGCGGTGGTGGCGTTGTGCGCCTTCATGGTGGCGACCAGGGTGCGGGCGCCGGGGGTGAGCTGGGTTTTCGCCCAGGTTTTTTCCAGGGCATCGACGGAGAGGCCCTTCAGCATGGCGACGCGTTCGCGCAGCGCGGTGGCGAAATCGATCTCCCCGTTCATGCTGCGCATGGTGATGGCGGCGATCTGGTCCTTGAGGCCGGCATAGGCGGCGATTTCGTCCAGCGTTTCCGAGGTGACGATGGTGCTGTCCATATCCGCGATCAGCACGGCCTTGCGGCGGCCGCGGTTCTTCATCGGGATCGCGTCGATGGGATCGGTGCCGATGGCTTCGAGGGCGGCGGCCATGTCTGGCGGGTTGGTGCAGGGGATGTCGGCGGCTTCGCCGGGGCAGAGGATGGTGGGGGTGCCGCCGTGGACCGCGTTGCGGACCCGGTTGATGATGGCCGGGGTGAGGCTGGCGGCTTCGCGGTGGGCGATGATGGTGAGGACGTGGGTCATGGGCGGGGTATGGAACCGCGGCGCGAAGCGGGCAATACCGGGGGGATGAGCGCCCTGCCCCATCATGACCTTCCGCATGCCCTGATCGTGGCCGGCCCGACCTGTTCCGGGAAGTCGGCGCTGGCGCTGGGATTGGCCGAGGCGCTGGGTGGCGTGGTGATCAACGCGGATTCCATGCAGGTGTATCGGGAGCTGCGGGTGGTGACGGCGCGGCCGACGCTGGCGGAGGAGGCGCTGGTGCCGCATGCGCTGTATGGCGTGCGCGGGGCGGCGGAGGCGGGGAACGCGGCGTGGTGGCGCGGGGCGGCGCTGGCGGAGATGGAGCGGGCGCGGGCGGCGGGGCGGCTGCCGGTGCTGTGCGGCGGGACGGGGATGTATTTCTCGGCGCTGGTGGGCGGGATCGCGGAGATTCCGGAATGCGGCGAGGCGGCGCGGGCGGAGGCGCGGTGGCTGCTGGCCGAGCAGGGGCCGGTGGCGTTGCATGCGAGCCTGGCGAAGGTGGACCCGGCGACGGCGGCGCGGCTGAAGCCGGCGGACAGCCAGCGGGTGGCGCGGGCCTGGGAGGTGTGGCGCGGCACCGGGCGGGGGCTGGTGGCGTGGCAGTCGGCCAAGGGGGAGGCCGCCCCTTGGCGGTTCAGCGCGATCCTGATCGATCCGCCGCGGGAGGCGTTGCGGGCGGCGATTGCGGGGCGGTTTTCGGCGATGCTGGAGCAGGGGGCGTTGGAGGAGGTGCGGGCGCTGCTGGCGCTGGGGCTGGACCCGGCGCTGCCGGCGATGCGGGCGCATGGGGTGCCGGAGCTTTCGGCGCATCTGCGCGGGGAGCTTTCGCTGGCCGAGGCGGCGCGGCGGGCGGAACTGGTGACGGGGCAATACACGAAGCGCCAGGCGACGTGGTTCCGCCACAAACGCATGGCCGACCCTGAGCGCACGCATACGATCAATGCGCGAGTGCGGGATTTTTTGGAATTTTCGGAAAGTGAACGGGCGGAAATCTTCCGGTTTATTCGCGACGACGCTTGACGCGGTGCAGCGCGGCGGCCTATTGGGGCGCCCATGAGCCAGAACACATCCGCCGACGCCACCCTGGACACCGCCCCGGGTGCCGAAATTCTCCTCCGCGCGCTGAAGGACCAGGGCGTAGAGGTGATCTTCGGCTATCCCGGTGGGGCGGTATTGCCGATCTACGACGCGATCTTCAGCCAGAATGCGATCCGGCACATCCTGGTGCGGCATGAGCAGGCGGCGGTGCACGCGGCCGAGGGTTATGCGCGTTCGACCGGCAAGGTGGGCGTGGTTCTCGTGACCTCCGGGCCCGGGGCCACCAATGCGGTGACCGGGCTGCTGGATGCGCTGATGGACAGCATTCCGCTGGTGTGCCTGACCGGGCAGGTGCCGACGCATTTGATCGGCAATGACGCGTTCCAGGAAGCGGACACGACGGGGATCACGCGGCCGGCCAGCAAGCACAACTACCTGGTGAAGCGCGGGCAGGACCTGGCGAAGGTTGTGCACGAGGCGTTCTACGTGGCGCGCAGCGGGCGGCCGGGGCCGGTGGTGATCGACCTGCCGAAGGATATCCTGATCGGGCCGGCGCCGTATGTGGCGGCCCCGGAGACGCCGCATCGTTCGTATCGCCCGCAGGTGGAGCCGGATGCCGGGCAGATTGCCAAGGCGGTGGCGCTGCTGAAGACGGCCAAGCGGCCGGTGATCTATACCGGCGGTGGGGTGATCAATGCCGGGCCGGAGGCGAGCGAGGCGCTGCGCGCGCTGGTGCGCAAGACCGGGTTCCCCTGCACCTCCACGCTGATGGGGCTGGGGGCGTTCCCGGCCGGGGACCCGCTGTTCCTGGGCATGCTGGGCATGCACGGGACCTACGAAGCGAACCTGGTGATGCATGGCTGCGATGTGATGCTGAACATCGGGGCGCGGTTCGATGACCGGGTGACGGGGCGGTTGAACGCGTTTTCGCCGGGATCGAAGAAGATCCATGTGGATATCGACCCTTCGAGCATCAACAAGAACGTCCCGGTGGATGTGCCGGTGGTGGGCGACGCCTTGCGGGTGATCCGCGCGATCCTGGCGGCGTGGGATGACGCGCCGGGCGAGCTGGACAAGCCGGCGATCGCAGCTTGGTGGAAGCAGATCGACGAGTGGCGCGGGATCGACTGCCTGAAGTTCCGGCAGGACATGACCAGGGGCGCCGTGATCAAGCCGCAATACGCGGTGCAGCGGCTGTATGACATCACGCGCGAGCTGAAGGCCAAAAGCGGGCGGGAGACGTTCATCTCCACCGAGGTGGGGCAGCACCAGATGTGGGCGGCGCAGTATTTCGGGTTCGATGCGCCGAACCGGTGGATGACCTCCGGCGGGTTGGGGACGATGGGCTATGGGCTGCCGGCGGCGATGGGGGTGCAGATTGCGCATCCCGACGCGCTGTGCATCGACATCGCTGGGGAGGCTTCGATCCTGATGAACATCCAGGAGATGTCGACGCTGGCGCAGTACCGGCTGCCGGTGAAGGTGTTCATCCTGAACAACCAGTACATGGGCATGGTGCGGCAGTGGCAGGAGCTGCTGCATGGCGGGCGGTATTCGGAAAGCTACACGGCGGCGCTGCCGGATTTCGTGAAGCTGGCCGAGAGCTTCCATGGGGTGGGGCTGCGGGCGAAGTCGGTCGATGAACTCGACGACGTGATCCGGCAGATGATCGAGATCGACCGGCCGGTGATCTGCGATATCTGCGTGGATGAGAAGGAGAACTGCTTCCCGATGATCCCGTCGGGCGCGCCGCATAACGAGATGATCCTGGGGCCGGAGCATGGCACATCGCTGCAGATGGGCGGGGCGAAGGGGCTGACCGACGAGGGGTTGGCGCTGGTCTGATTTTCTGCGGACCAGACTTCTCCTTCCCCTTGAGACGACAGAGACGGACGATATGACCCAGGAACAGCGCAGCGCGACCATTTCCGTGCTGGTGGAGAACGAGGCCGGGATTCTTGCCCGGGTGATCGGGCTTTTCACCGGCCGTGGCTACAACATCGACAGCCTGACGGTGGCCGCGGTGGACCCGGTGCGGAATGTGAGCCGCATCAATATCGTGACCTCCGGCACCGACATGGTGATCGAGCAGATCAAGGCGCAGCTGGACCGGCTGGTGCAGGTGTATCGGGTGGCGGATCTTTCCAAGCAGGGGCCGCACGTGGCGCGGGAGCTGGCGCTGATCAAGGTGGTGTGCACCGGGGCGGAGCGCGTGGAGGCGCTGCGGCTGGCGGAAGCGTTCCGGGCGCGGGTGATCGATGCGACGCTGGAGAGCTTCGTGTTCGAGATGACAGGCAATACCGACAAGCTGGATGCCTTCATCGAACTGATGCGCGGGCTGGGGCTGGCGGAAGTGAGCCGCACGGGCGTTGCCGCCATTGCGCGCGGGACCGCGACGATCTAAGGCCCTTCGGCCATAACGATACTTCCTGAGGAGAGAGCGCCCATGCGCGTTTACTACGACCGCGACGCCGACGTGAACCTGATCAAGTCCAAAAAGGTCGCGATCGTCGGCTATGGCAGCCAGGGCCATGCCCATGCCAACAACCTGAAGGACAGCGGCTGCACGCAGCTGGTGGTGGCGCTGCGGCCGGGTTCGGCGGGCGTGGCCAAGGCCGAGGCGGCGGGGCTGAAGGTGATGAGCCCGGCGGAGGCGGCGAAGTGGGCCGATTTCGTGATGGTGCTGACCCCCGATGAGGGCCAGGGCGACCTGTATCGCGACAGCCTGCATGCCAACATGCGGCCGGGCACGGCGATGGCGTTCGCGCATGGCCTGAACGTGCACTTCAACCTGCTTGATCCGCGCGCCGACATCGACGTGCTGATGATCGCGCCGAAGGGCCCGGGCCACACGGTGCGCAGCGAATATCAGCGCGGCGGCGGCGTGCCCTGCCTGATCGCGATCGACCAGAACCCCTCGGGGACCGCGATGGATGTGGGCCTCTCCTACGCCTCCGCGATCGGCGGCGGGCGTGCGGGCATCATCGAGACCACCTTCAAGGAAGAGTGCGAGACCGACCTGTTCGGCGAGCAGGTGGTGCTGTGCGGTGGCCTGGTGGAGCTGATCCGCGCCGGCTACGAGACGCTGGTGGATGCCGGCTACGCGCCTGAGATGGCCTACTTCGAGTGCCTGCACGAGGTGAAGCTGATCGTGGACCTGATCTACGAGGGCGGCATTGCCAACATGAACTACTCGATCTCCAACACGGCCGAGTACGGCGAATACGTGACGGGGCCGCGCATCATCACCGCCGAGACCAAGGCCGAGATGAAGCGCGTGCTGGCCGATATCCAGAGCGGGCGCTTCGCGCGCGACTGGATGCTGGAGAACAAGGTGAACCAGGCGAACTTCAAGGCGATGCGCCGGATTGCTTCCGAGCATCCGATCGAGCAGGTGGGCGAGAACCTGCGCGCGATGATGCCGTGGATCGCGAAGAACAAGCTGGTCGACAAGACCAAGAACTGAGCCGCGCCCTTATCGGACGGACGGGGAAGGGGCCTTCGGGCCCCTTTTTCGTGCCCGCCTGCGGCGGATGTGACACAGGGAGGGGCTACCCTTGGCGTCCACGGATTGTTGAATGGCATCGGCCGCAACGGCGGTGCGCGATCGTGTATTGATCGGGCGCGGTGTGGAGATCCTTCGATGGCTACGGTCATTCCCTTTCCGGCCGAGCGGCTGGGCGACGCGGCCGATGCGCTGTTCCTGGCGCTGATGCAAGGCGACGGGCGCCGCGTGGTGTTCGGGGTGGTGATCCAGTGGCCGGGACGCAGCGGGGGTGGGCTCCGGGAGACGGTTCGGCCGATGTTGGACGCGGTGAAGGAAGCGGTTCTTATTTGAAGAACCTCTCATTCGTTTGCGGCCAGGAAGACCGGGCCTTCCCACCGCAAACGAATGAAGTCTTTTTTGCTTCTTTTTTCTTCAGAAAAAAGAAGACTCTTATCCCGGCAGCCTGAGCACGTTCTTGGCCAGGATATTGCGCTGGATCTCGTTGCTGCCGCCATAGATTGTGGAGGGCCGTGCCTGGAGGAACAGGCCGGAGGGGTTCAGCTCCCGGTTGCCTTCCATGGGTTCCAGCAGGGCGGCGTTTTCGCCGGCGACTTCCATCATGGTGTCGGTGATCTTCTGGAAGAGCTCGGTCTGGATGACCTTGAGCATGGAGACATC
>CAMDAM010000306.1 GCA_945888575.1 Asaia bogorensis
CGGCAGTTCGAGGAAGTGCTGCGCAACAACGGGCTGACGGAGCAGCGCTTCCTGTCGTTGATGCGCATCGAGATCTCCCAGCGCCAGCTGATCGCGGCGGCGCGGGCCGGGGCTTCGAGCCCGGAGACGATGACCAAGCTGGTCTATGCCTTCCAGCAGGAGAAGAGGATCGCCGAGCTGGTGGAGCTGCGGCTGGATGCGGCGCCCGCGCCGGAGGCCCCGCCGGCGGTGGCGCTGGAGCGCTGGTATGCCAACAACATCGCCAAGTTCTCGACCCCGGAATTCCGGCGGGTGAAGGCGGTGATCCTTTCGCCGGAGCGGCTGGCGGCCGATGTGCCGGTGACGGAGGAGGATGTGCGCGCGGCCTATGCGGCGCGGTCGGCGGAGTTCAACCTGCCGGAGAAGCGCAGCGTGCAGGTGCTGCTGAGCCAGGACGAGGCGAAGGCCAAGGCGCTGGCGGAGAAATGGGCCGCGGGTGCGGACTGGGCGGCGATGCAGGAGGCGGCGAAGGCCGAGGGCGCGGCGCCGGTGGAGCTGGTCGATGCGGTGCGCAGCGAGATCCCGGCACCCGAGCTGGCCGAGGCGGTGTTTGCCGCGGCGCCCGATACAGTGGCGGCCCCGGTGCGCAGCGCGCTGGGCTGGCACGTGGTGCGGGTGACGAAGGTGTCGCCGGGCGTGGTTCGGCCGATCGAAGAGGTGCGCGCCCAGCTGGAGGCGCAGATCCGCAATGAGCGCGCCGCCGATGCGCTCTATGATCGCGCCAACAAGGTGGACGACCTGCTCTCCGGCGGCACGCCGCTGGACGAGATGCCGGGGGACCTCGCCCTGACCGGTGTGATGGGCACGCTGGATGCGCGTGGGATGACCGCCGAGGGGGAGGCGGCGCCGATCCCGGGTGGGGATGATTTGCGCAATGCGCTGATCGTGGCGGCGTTCCAGGCCCAGAAGGGCGAGCCGGCGCGGCTGATCGAAGGGCCGCGCAAGCCGGGCATCCTCTCCGGCTTCTATGCCTTCGTGGTGGAGGACATCATGCCGCCGGCGCCGCGCCCCTATGAGGAGGTGGCCGAGGCGGTGCTGGCCGACTGGACCCAGGCGGCGATCCGCCGCAGCCAGGAGGAGGCCGCGGCGAAGATCCTGGAGGCGATCAAGGGCGGGCAGAGCCTGGCCGATGCGGCGGTGATCGCCGACCTGCCGGTGCGGCGCCTGCCGGAGATCAGCCGTGGGGCGCGGCCGGCCGAGGAAGTGCCGCTGCAGCTGGTGACGCCGCTGTTCGAGCTGAAGCTGGGCGAGGCCACCATGGTGGAGACGGTGGACGGGTTTGCGGTGGCGGTGCTGGCAGAGATTCAGCCGGCGGCGCCGGATGCCGACCCGATCGGCTATGGCCAGGTGCGCGATGCGCTGGCGGCGGCGATCGGCGACGACGTGCAGGCGGCGCTGACCGCCGGGCTGCGCGCGCGGGCCAAGCCGCTGATCAACCGCGCCATGGTCGACCGCATCGTGCAGCCGGAGTAGGTTCGGCCCCTGATGCCCACCGGAGACCGATGATGAACGCCTCGCCGCCGCCTGGCTTTGCCGAATTCCGCGCCGACTACGAGCAGGGCCGCGGCCGGCTGCTGTGGTCGCACGGGGTGGCGGATCTGGAGACGCCGGTGGCGGCGTTCCTGAAGCTGGCGCATGGCAAGCCCAATACGTTCCTGCTGGAATCCGTCGAAGGCGGGGCCTCGCGCGGGCGCTACACGATCATCGGGCTCGATCCCGACCTGGTGTGGCGCTGCCGGGGCACGATGGCGGAGCTGAACCGCGATGCGCGCTCGGCCCCGTTCGCGTTCGTGCCGGAGGCGAAGGCGCCGCTGGACAGCCTGCGGGCTCTGATCGCCGAGAGCCGGCTGGCGGTGCCGGATGGGTTGCCGCCGATGTGCGGCGGGCTGATCGGCTACCTCGGCTACGACATGGTGCGGCTGATGGAGAAGCTGCCGGCCAAGAACAAGGACGATATCGGCCTGCCCGAGGCGATCATGGCGCGGCCGAGCCTGTACGCGATCTTCGACAACGTGAACGACACGCTGACGATGGCGGCCCCGGTTTATCCGCGGGCGGGCACCAGCGCGCTGCAGGCCTGGGAGGCGGCGCAGGCGCGGCTGGCCGAGGCGGAGGCGGCGTTGGAGCGGCCGCTGCCGCAGGGGGCGCCGCCGGTGGCGCTGCCGCCGATGGCGGAGCCGGATTCGACTTTCGGGCGCGAGGAATTCCTGGCGGCGGTGGAGCGGTGCAAGGAATACATCCGCGCCGGCGATGCGTTCCAGATCGTCGCCAGCCAGCGCTTCTCCGCGCCGTTCGCGCTGCCGCCGTTCTCGCTCTATCGCGCGCTGCGGCGGATCAACCCGGCGCCGTTCCTGTTCTTCCTGGATTTCGGCGGGTTCTCGATTGTGGGGTCCTCGCCGGAGATCCTGGTGCGGCTGCGCGATGGCGCGGTGACGATCCGGCCGTTGGCGGGCACGCGGCGGCGCGGGGCGACGAACGAGGAAGACCTGCGGCTGGAGGAGGAGTTGCTCGCCGACCCGAAGGAGCGGGCCGAGCACCTGATGCTGCTCGATCTCGGGCGCAACGATGTCGGCCGGGTTTCGGAGATAGGTTCGGTGAAGGTGAAGGAGAGCTTCATCATCGAGCGGTTCAGCCATGTGATGCACATCTCCTCCGAGGTGCAGGGCAAGCTGGCTGAGGGGCTGGAGGCGGTGGACGCGCTGGCGGCGGGGTTCCCGGCCGGCACACTCTCTGGCGCGCCGAAGGTGCGGGCGATGGAGATCATCGAGGAGGTGGAGCCGGTGCGGCGCGGCATCTATGGCGGCTGCATTGGGTATTTTGCCGCGGACGGGTCCATGGATACCTGCATCGCGCTGCGGACCGCGCTGGTGAAGGACGGCACGATGTATGTGCAGGCCGGGGCCGGGGTGGTGGCGGATTCGGTGCCGGAGGCGGAATACGAGGAGTGCCGGCAGAAGGCGCGGGCGCTGTTCCGCGCGGCGGAGGAGGCGGTGCGTTTCGCCGCCGGCAAGGGGCCGAACGCCGGGCCGGTTTAGCGCGCTTCGGCGTGCGCTGGTGGCCGTTCCGCGTTAGCATCCCGGGACGGATCGGGACAGGAGTGCGGCTGACGCCCCATGGGACGCGCGCGAGGCCATCACCGTGAATGATGCGGGCGCCGCGGGAGCGGGCGAGTCGCGCGGCGACGCGGTGCGCACGGTGGGCGTGGCGCCGCCGCCGAAGCGCGCGGCGTTCCGGGCTTCGTATGCTTTTGCCATGCTGGTTGGGGTGGCGATCTGCCTGACCTGGGGCAGCGTGTATATCCATCTGCTGCGCGAGTACCGGCAGACCAGCTTCGATGCCATGCAGAAGGCGCGCAACACCGCCTATGGCTTCGCCGAGAACCTGGAGCGCAGCTTCGAGGCGCTGGACCAGAGCCTGCTGTTCCTGCGCGAGAGTTATCTGCGCGACCCCGCCGGGTTCGATCCCGTGGCGCTGAGCCGCGGGCCGGTGCTGGGGCGGCGGCAGGTGCAGGTGGCGTTGCTGGACCCGTTCGGGGCAGTGAAGGCGAGCAGCGCCGGGCCGGGCGCCGGGCGCGTGGAGCTTTCCGATGGCGAGTTGGCCTGGCTGCGCGGGGGCGGCGACGACCGGTTGCAGCTGGGGCCGCCGATGCGCAGCCGCGCCACCGGGCGGTGGTCGGTGAACGCGATCCGGCGCATTGCGGCGCCCGATGGCACGGTGCTGGGCGGCGTGGTGGCAACGCTGGCGGCGGAGGAGCTGACGCGGTTTGCCGAGGCACTGGACGTGGGCGAGGCGGTGATGCTGGTGGTGGGGCCGGATGGGCTGGTGCGCGCGCGCATGCCGCCGCTGCCCGGCGCGATCGGCCAGGCCTATGCCGGCAGCGAGGCGGCGGCCGTGACCGTTGGGGCGGAGGCCCAGGGCATCTTCCGCGGCGCCGGGGGGCTCGACGAGGTTGACCGCATCGGCGCCTGGCGGCGGCTGCGCTTCTATCCGCTGGCGGTGATGATCGGCATCGAGAGCACGGACGTGTTCTCCAGCTTCCGGCGGCACAGGCTGCAGTTCGTCGGCGCCGGGCTGCTGATGACGGTGGGCGTGATCGGCGTCGGCGCGCTGGTGCAGCGTCAGCACCACCGGCTGCTGGGCAGCCAGCAGGCGCTGACGGCCACGCTGCAGAACATCACCCAGGGCATCATGATGATCGATGCCACGGGGCAGGTGCCGGTGATCAACCAGCGCGCGATCGCGTTGCTCGATCTGCCAGCCGACCTGGTGCAGATGAACCCCTCCTTCCGCGACATCGTGCAGTGGCAGGTGGATTGCGGCGAGTTCGGCCCGCCCGGGCGGGTGGACCCGGGGGTGCTGCGCTTCCTGGAGACGGGCGACATGTCGGCGCAGAACGCGCATTTCGAGCGCATGCGGCCGAATGGCATGGTGCTGGAGGTGCGCACCGAGCGGCTGCCGGATGGCGGCGCGGTGCGGACCTATACCGACATCACCGAGCGCCGCCGCAACGAGCGCGCGCTGGCGGCGGCGCGCGATGCGGCGGAGGCGGCTGGGCGGGCGCGCAGCGAGTTCCTGGCGGTGATGAGCCACGAGATCCGCACGCCGATGAACGGCATCATCGGCGTGGCCGGGCTGCTGCAGGACATGCCGCTGGGGACGACCGAGAAGCACTACGTGCGGATCATTCTCGATTCGGGCCAGCATTTGCTGCAGCTGATCAACGACATCCTGGATTTCTCGCGCCTGGATGCCGGGCGGCTGGAGCTGGAGGAAACGGCGTTCGACGTGCGCGAGGTGGTGCGCGATTCGATGGAGCTGCTCTCGGCGGAGGCGGCGACGAAGGGGCTGGTGCTGTCCCAGGAGGTGGCGGCGGAGGTGCCGGTTCGTGCAGTGGGCGATGCGCACCGGCTGCGCCAGGTGCTGCTGAACCTGATCGGCAACGGCATCAAGTTCACCAGCGAGGGTGCGGTACGGCTTTCGGTGCGGCTGGTGCGCAGCGAGGGCAGCGCGATCCGGCTGGGCTTCGCGGTAAGCGATACCGGCATCGGCATTCCGCCCGAGGCGCAGGGCCGGCTGTTCACGGAGTTCACCCAGGTGGACAGCTCGATCTCCCGCCGGTTTGGCGGCAGCGGGCTGGGGCTGGCGATCTGCCGGCGGCTGGTTGAGCGGATGGGCGGCACGATCGGGGTGGAGAGCACGGCGGGGCAGGGCAGCACCTTCCATTTCGACGTGCTGCTGACGCTGCCGCGCGGCGACCTGGTGCCGGTGGCGCAGGCGGGTGCCCCAGGGGAAGCAGTGGCGCCACGGCGCATCCTGATCGCGGAGGACAATCCGACCAACCGGCTGGTGGCCACGCGCATGCTGGAGCGCATGGGGCACCGGGTGGAGGCGGTGGAGAACGGGCGCGAGGCGGTGGAGGCGGTGCAGCGCGGCGGGTTCGACCTGGTGCTGATGGACGTGATGATGCCGGAGATGGACGGGCTGGCGGCCACCGAGGCGATCCGCCGGCTGGGTGGGGCTGCGGCGGGGATCCCGATCATCGGGCTGACTGCCAATGCCATGGCAGCCGACCAGGAGCGGTGCCTGGCGGCGGGGATGACGCATTTCGAGACCAAGCCGATCAGTGCCTCCCGCCTGGGGGCGGCGATCGTGCGGGCGCTGGAGCTGGCGGGGACCGAGACCGTGGCCACGCCGCCGCCTGCCGCGGCGGTGGTGCCGGCGGAGGCGCCTGTGGCGCGGGTGCCGGCGGGGTTCGATGCGCAGCGGCTGGCCGCGCTGGTGGAGGAGATCGGTGCTGGCCCGGTGGCGGAGGTGGTGCGCCAGTTCCAGGCCGATGCGCTGCGCCAGATGGAGGACATGCGCGACCTGGTGCAGGCCGGGCGGATGGATCTGCTGGGCCACCAGGCGCGGCTGGTGGCGCGGGCGGCGCGCACGGTGGGGCTGGCGCAGCTGGGGCTGGCCGCGGCGGCCATCCAGGAGGAAGTGGCGGCAGGGCGCTATGACGGGCTGCGTGAGCGGGTGGAGGCGTTGGAGCCGCTGGTGCTGGCGGGGCTGGATTCCCTTCGGCGCTGGCAGGTGCCCGCCGCGCCTGGAGTGTAGGGGTTGAACGGTCGGCCGCTTGGGTCTATACGGCGAGAACCGGTTAAGGGAGGACAGAATGCGACAGCTGATCGCGGGCAACTGGAAGATGAACGGCTCGCTTGCCATGGCGGGGGCGCTGGTGAACGCGCTGCGGGCGGCGGCCGCGGACAAGGCGCTGGCCTGCGACCTGCTGG
>CAMDAM010000307.1 GCA_945888575.1 Asaia bogorensis
AACAGCCACGCCACCCAGCGCAGGTTCAGCTTCACGATCGTATAGGCGGAGAGCGACGCGAAGATCAGCGTCAGCAGCGTGACGGAAACCGAGATCACCGTCGAATTCCACAGCGCGTGGTAGATCTTCTTCACGTTATCAGGCAGGTACGTCGCCTGCTCGAACACCTGCCCACGCTGCGCCCCCTGGGTCACGATCACTCGGAAATTGTCGAGCGTCATCTCCCCGGGAATGATCGAGCGTGTATCGCCGGCCAGGTTCTTCTCGGCCAGCAGGGACCCGATCACCACCGCCGCCATCGGCAGCAGGATGAAGCCGATCACCACCAGGTTGGCGAAATGCAGCAACAGCTTCTGCAGGGGTGTTTTACGCATGGCCTAGTCCACGCGCCGATAGAGAAGCTTGATGTAGATGAACGCCAAGGTCGCCACCAACAGCGCCAGCAGGAAGGCCGAAGCCGCCCCCGCCCCGATATCGAATGGCGGCGCGAAGCCCTTCTTGTAGCTGTACCAGCTCGCCACCCAGGTCGCGTCGCCCGGCCCGCCTTGGGTGATCGCCAGGATCTCGTCGAACACCGCCACCGCGAAGGAGGTGCGCAGCACCAGCAGCACCACGATCACCGGCATGATCAGCGGCAGGGTGATGTGACGAAACCGGTGCCACGCCCCCGCTCCATCCACCGAGGCCGCCTCGAACAACTCCTTGCTGATGCCCTGCAACGCCGCGTGCACCAGCAGGATCGCGAACGGCAGCGTGCGCCAGATATAAGGCACCGCCACGGCATAGAGCGCGGTATCCGGATTGGCCGTCCAGTCGATCGGGCTGTCGATCGCGCCCACCGAGTAGAGCAACCGGTTCAGAAACCCGAGCTTGCCGTTGTAGATGAACGACCAGATCAGCCCATTGGCGATCGGCGGCACCGCATAGGGCAGCAGGATCAGGAACCGCGTGATCCGGCTGGTCCAGATATCCTGCTGGTTGATCAGGATGGCGATCATCACCGCCAGCACTACTTCGGAGATCACCGTGAAGGCGGTGAACAGCAGCGTGTTGCCCAAGGACAGCAGGAAGAGCGGGTCTTCCAGCACCTTCAGGTAGTTGTCGAACCCCACGAACGGGAACACGCCGGTGCGCAGCTGCACCAGCGTGACCCGATGCATCGAGAGATAGCCGGCGTAGTAGATCGGATAGGCCAGAACCAACGCCAGGATCAGCAACGTCGGCAGGTTCATCACCACGCCGAGCACCCGCGGCGAAAGCTCGCGGCCGAAGCGGTGGACGGGGGCCGAACCGCTCATGCCGGAAACCCCGTTAGCCGCGCTGCACCTGGCGGATGGCCGCGATGATGTTGTCGCACGCCACGTCGGCCGTGATCTGCCCGGTCAGCGCCTTCTGCACCTCGATGTTGAGGCGGTCGCTCCAGGGGAAGTGCCAGGGCTTGTACATCGAGTTGCAGACCTCGCCCACGAAGGTGGTCTTCTTCCAGATCTCGAGGATCTTCGGCACGTCGCCGTATGGCGCCCAGCCCTTGCTGATCGCGTCGCTGTTCATCACCGAGTTGTAGCCGGAGCCCAGCATGGCGTCCTTCGCCAGGTTGATCGCCTGGGAATACTGCCCGTCCTTCGTCTTGCCGCCGAGATACTGCAGCAGCTTCCAGGCCCATTCCTTGTTCCGGTTCGCCGTGGTGACGAAATACACATGCGCGGTGCCGATCGTGCGGCCATCGCCGGGGCTGTCCATCACCTTGATCTTGCCGGCGTTCGGGGACTGCGTCGGGTCGTTGGCCACCTGCAGCGTGTAGTGGTGGTTCGGCCCGCGATACAGGTTGGTGCCGGCGCTGAACGCCTTGGCGGAGCCGACGAACTGTTGCTTCAGCGATTCCGGATCGGCCAGTCCTTCAGTGAAGGTCTGCACCCACCACTTCAGCGTCTCGCGCGCGATCGAGCCCGCGCCGAGCTGGTGGTTGCCGGCCTTGTCGAAGAACGCGCCGCCCTTGTTGTGCGTCATCTGCATCCAGGTGCCGGGCAACTGCTCCAGCCCGATGCCCGCCACCCAGAACACCGGGTATTCGGAGATCTTGTCCTTCTTCGCCTTGCGGCACTGCTCCATGAACTCTTCGTATGTCTTGAAGGGTGTGAACTTCGCCTTCTCCAGCAACGGCTCGAAGTAGTTCCACACCCAGGTGGTGGAGAAATACGGCATGGCCATCAGCTTGCCGTTGTGCACCGCGACCGTCTTCATCATGTCGGTCATGTCGGCGACATACTCGGCAGCCCCGGGCATATCGGACAGCGGCTCCACCAGGCCCTGGGAGACGAAGTTCCAGAACGAGTATGGCGAAGACTGCGAAACGTCGATCGATTCACCGCCGGCGAACATCGACAGCAGCTTGGGCGGATGGTCGTTGAAGGCAGAGATCGTGCTGTCGACCGGAACGCCCCAGTCCTCTTTGAACTTGGCCGCGATCTTCGTGTAGATGTCGCCGTAGGTCCAAACAACGAAGTTCAGCTTGTCGACCTTGCCCTTCGGCGCGGTCGCCCAGGGCGTGCCCTGTGCCCAGGCCGGCGCGCCGTTGGCTGCCGCCATGGCCACCCCGGCCGAGCTCGATTGCAGGAATGCGCGGCGCCCGATACCAGGCGCGCCCCAGGAGATTCGGTCCATGTCCCAGTCTTTCCCTGTTGGTTCGTTGGCCATC
The DNA here is from genome assembly GCA_945888575.1 of Asaia bogorensis. Lineage (GTDB taxonomy): Bacteria > Pseudomonadota > Alphaproteobacteria > Acetobacterales > Acetobacteraceae > CAMDGX01. Next base: position 2,696 of record CAMDAM010000307.1, read on the forward strand.
ACGCCCTGATGCACGGGCTGCCATGACGCCGTTGCAATGCAGCGTCCACTGAGCCGGGCGACCTGTCAACGCGCATTTGTCGATCTGCCAGGGCCGGGCCACCATGACCGCAGAATGGAGGAAGCTGCCATGGCCGCCATCGTGCTGATCCACGGCGCCTACCAGGGCGGATGGATCTGGAAACCCGTTGCCAGCCGGCTGCGCGCCGCGGGCCACGAGGTGTTTGCCCCCAGCCTGGATGGCTGTGCCGAGCGTGGCCATGCGCTGCGGCCCGGCATCACCAATGCCAGCCATGGCGCCGAGATCGCCGAGTTGCTGCACTTCGAGGATCTCAACAATGCCATCCTGGTCGGCACCAGCTGCGGCGGCATGGTGATGGCGGCCGCGGCCGAACGGGCGCGCGACCGCATTGCCCGGCTGGTCTTCGCCGACGCCCTGGCATTGCTGGATGGCGAGTCACTCGCCAACATCGTCGCTCGCCCAACGGCCGTCAGCACGCCGCTTGCCACCGGCGTGCCGCGAGAGGATGCCGCCACCCGCCTGTTCCGAGACCTGGACCCCACCCTGCGCGACTGGGCCGCCGCTCGCACCACCCTGCACCCGCGCGCGGCGATGGAGGCGCCGATGGAACTTCCCAGCTTCTGGCAGCAAGGCTGGAATGCCGACGTTGTCTGGTGCCGCCGCAGCGCCAACCCGCCGCTCGCGCACCAGCGCCGCACCGCGGATAGGCTCGCCGCCCGGTGGCACGAAATCGATACCGGCCACTACCCGATGCTGAGCACCCCCGACGCGCTGGCGGCGATCATTGCGCCGGGGTGAACACGCGCTCCATCTCCCGCCGCACCTGAACCGCCGGCCCGTCCATCGCCGCCACGTCGTCCCAGGTCAGCACCGCCCCCCTGGCCACGCCGCGCCGCAGCGCCACGCGATGCGCCAGGCCGATCGGCAGCGCGCCGGCGCGCAGGCTGTCCGCCGCCGGCATCGCGCGGCCCCACACCGTGTAGCCGCCCTCGCCATCCAGCATCTCGCCCTGGCGCAGATCGCGCTTGGCCACCGACACCACATCGGCCCGGAACTCCCGGGACTGCCCCGTCGGCTCGCCGCGCAACGCCGCCGACAGCACGGAGATCGAAAGCTCCAGCCCGATCAGGTGATACGGCTTGTACATCGCCGCATACCGGCCGGAAGAATCGGTCTTCAGCCCATACTGCGCGAAGCAAGACGCCGCGTAGTCGGTCGGTGCCTCGAACACCACGTACACGCCCCAGCGCAGGTCGCGGAACACCGGCCGGCCATCCCGCTCCAGGCAAGAGACGACCTCCGCGATCCCCGAGCGCTCCAGCGAGCCACCCGCCGCGCGCGGCCGCAGCACATGCGGCAAATCGTCCACCCCGCACGGCGGAAACGCCAGCCCGGCACTGGGAACATCCAATCCGCAGGCATTGGCGATCGCCGCCATCTCGATCGCGCTCTTGGTGCCGTCCAGGAACGAGTTGAACATCTGCGGGTTCATCCCCGCCGACTTCGCCGCCTCCGGCGTCAGGCCGTAATGGCTCCAGACATCATCCGGCGTCACCTCGTGATACGCCGGCAGATACTTCGTGCCCTTGCCCGCCGCCACCACGCGGAACCCGCTCGCCCGCGCCCAATCCACCATCTCCGCCACCAGCGCCGGCTGGTCGCCATAGGCCATGGAATAAACCACGCCCGCCGCCCGCGCCTCCGCCGCCAGCAGCGGCCCGGCCAGCACATCGGCCTCCACGTTCACCATCACGATGTGCCTGCCGGCCGCGATCGCCGCACGCGCATGCGCGATCCCCGCCGCCGGGCTGCCGGTGGCCTCCACCACCACCTCCACCCCGTCCATCCCGATCAGCGCCGCACCACTGTCCACAAACCGCGTCGCCGCCACCCGCGCCTCGTCCCACCCCACAGCGCGCACCGCCGCCCGCGCCCGGTCCGGATCAAGGTCCGCGATCGCGGCCACCTCCAGGTTGGGGATGTGCGGCACCTGGGCCAGGAACATCGAGCCGAACTTGCCGGCCCCGATCAGGCCGACACGGACCGGGGTCTCGCGGGCCGCGAGCAACGCATGGAGATTCACGTGGGACTCCCTTAAGCAAGACTCTTCTTTTTCTGAAGAAAAAGAAGCAAAAAGACTTTATTCGCTTGCGCCCGGCTGGGCGCCCAGCACGCGTGCAAGCAAATGAAAGTTTTTTGGTTCTTTTTTTCAAAAAAGAACATTCTTACACTGCCTTGGCTTGCGCCTTCTGCGCATAGGCCAGCAACGCCCCATCCTCGCACGGCTCGATCGGCGTGAAATCGCGGTGCGCGATGTATTCCGCGCGCGTTGGGGTGCGGATGTAGTTGGAGCAGGCATTCAGCGTCAGGTACACGATCTTGCGCGGATACGGCGTGATGTTCCCGGCGGAGCCGTGCACCAGGTTGCCGTGGAACATCAGCAGCCCGCCCGGCTTGCCCACCGGCGTGACGATCCCGCCCTCGGCCACCAGCTTGGTCACCGTTGCCTCGTCCAGCGTCCAGAGCGGGTAGCTGGTGGTGCTCTTGTCGTGGCCAGCGGCCAGGGTGCCATGGGTGTGGCTGCGCGGCACCAGCATCAGCGGGCCGTTGATGTGCATCACCTCGTCCAGGAACACCGCGATGTTCATCGCCCGCGGCTCTGGCATGCCGTCGTCGCGCGCCCAGGTGCCGTAATCCTGGTGCCATTGCCAGACATCGCCGGTGAAGGCCGACTTCGCGTTGATCTTGAACTGGTGCATGTACAGCTTCTCGCCGAACACCTGCTCGATCGGCCGGATCATGCGCGGGTGGCGCCCCAGCAGGCCGAACGCCTCGTTGTACTGGTGCGCCGCGAAGGCCGTGCGCGGGGCACCGGATCGTTCGCGCCAGATCTCCGGCCGGGCCTCGGCATAGATTGCCTCGGCCTCGTCGCGCAGAACCGCCACCTCCTCCTGCGTGAACAGCTCTGGCAGGAACAGGTAGCCTTCGCGGTGGAACCCCTCGATCTGTTGCGCGCTCAGTTCCATCACGCCCTCCCCTTGATGCGCTTCGTTATGCCTCTACCGTGGCGGTGCCGGCCCTGCCGGGTCAAGCGGAAGGAACGTTCCATGGCGGCACGCACACTCGGCGTCGGCATCCTCGGCTGCGGCAACATCTCCGGCATCTACCTGCGCAACATGTCGCTGTTTGCCGAGCTGGAACTGCGCGCCTGCGCCAGCCGCACCCTGGCCAGCGCCCAACGCGCCGCCGAACCGCTCGGCCTGCCCGCCGTCACGGTGCCGGAGCTTCTGGCCCGCGAGGACATCGACATCGTCGTGAACCTCACGCCGCCCAACGACCACGCCGCCCTCACCCAGGCGGCGCTGGAAGCCGGCAAGCACGTCTATTCGGAAAAGCCACTCACGGTTTCCGTGGCGGATGCACAGCGCCTGATCTCACTGGCCGAAAGCAAGGGCCTCGCGCTGGGCTGCGCGCCAGACACGTTCCTGGGCGGCGGCCACCAGCTCTGCCGCCAGATCGTCGATTCCGGGCGCATCGGCCGCGTTCTCGGCGGCACCGCCATGGTGCTCTCGCACGGCATGGAGCACTGGCA
>CAMDAM010000308.1 GCA_945888575.1 Asaia bogorensis
GCCGGCGTTGTTGCGCGGGCCCACGAAGCTGTGGGTCGCGTGGAGACAGTCTTGGCCGGCCTGCCGGAACTCGCTGCCACCATCACGACCCAGACCGACCACGCCGTGCAGGCCCTCGACGACGCTGCCCTGGCCCTGCAACAGAGCACGCAGGTGCATGCCGAAATGTGCGACGCGGCCATCAATGGCAGCGCAGACCTGCAGGTTCGGGTGAACGACCTCACCCAGGCCGGGCGCGATCATGCCGAGATGATTGCCTCCGCCTCCGCCGGATTGCTGGCCCATGCCGAGGCCCTTCCAGCACTTGCCATCCAGCTCGGCACCGGCGCGCGGGCGCTGGAGGCGGCCGCCGCGGAGATCACCACGGCCACGCATGCGGGCACGGCCGCGAGCCAGGCGTTGTTCGCGAGCGTTGAGCAGATCGAAGCAGCGGCCCGCGCGGTCGAGGCGGAAAGCGAGCGTGCGCGAGAGACCGCCGGCGCCTGCCTTGCCGCCGGCGAGGCGGTGGGCAGCGACATCGTGCACGCAACGGATGCCTTGCTCGCCGCCATCCCCACCCTGACCACCGCCGCCGATGCCGGCGTGCGGGCATTGAATGACGAAGCGCAGCAGTTCTGTGCCGCGACGGCACAGATGATCGCCAGCGCCTCCGCGTCCGCGGGCCGAATTCGCGGCGAGGTGGATCGCATCGACCAGAAGGTCGCCGAGATGTCCGGTGCGGGTGGCGAGCTTGCAGCCTCCATCGCCCAGCTGGGCGGCACGATCGACACCGCCTACACCACCGGCAACGCGTCGCTGGGCGCGCTGCTGGACGCGCTGCGCCATCGCACCGACGATATGCAGGCGACCTTGCAGGATGCCGGCGACCAGCTCGCACAGGTTGGCGCGGAGGCAGTGACGAGCCTGCGCGATCACGCCGGGTTCGTGTCGGGAACGCTTGCCGAGGCCGGCGCGAATTTGCGCGGCGACGCGGAAGTGCTGAGCGCCCGAGCACAGGAAATCGACCGGGTGCTGGCCACCGTGCAACAGCGAGTCGGCATGTTTTCCGAAGCCGGGCTGTCCACGGGCCAACGTCTGGACTCTCTTGCCGGCGAGTTCCGCGCCGAGGCGAACGAAAGGCTGCGGGAGATTGCCGGCATGATCGGCGGCCTGCCGCCGATGCTGCACCGGTTCGAAAGCCTCGTGCACGACATGCAGGCGCCTGCCGCACCGGCGATCACGGAGGCGCTGCTGCATGAGCTGACCGGCACCTGCGCGCGGATCGAGGGCAGCCTGGCGGCGCTGCACGCCTCAACCGAGCAACTTACGGATGCCGAAGTGGATGCTGCGACTGAATGGCGCGACAACCTGGCCGAACAGGTCGCTGTCCTTGCGCGGCTGCAAAGCGACATGGCCGCGACAACAGGCGAGCTTTCGCACGGCCTCGGCCGCGTCGCGCAGACCTGTTCCGCCGTCGAACAGTCGGAGACGTTCCTCACCGGCACGATCGACAAGGTGCAGCTCGTCGCCGAACAGATGGTGGAGAGTGCGAAGGCCTGCAGCGAGGCCGCCCGTGTGCCGGCACGCCCTGTGCCCGCTGCCGATCCGGTCGCGAAGCTCGCCGGTGTTGGGGTGGAGGCGGCCGTCCTCATGCATTCAAGCGCGGCCCTTGCCGAGGCTGCCGTCTCCGGCCGGGCCGGCCTGGGCGAGGATTGGATCACTGGCCGCGCGCCGGAGATTCTGAGCGCCGTCGACAGGGTCATCCGCCAGCTGCAATCCGTCGCAACCGCGGTGGCGATCGCCAGCGATGCGGGGAACTGCCCGCCTGGTCGCAGCCAGGCCGCGTAGTCTCAGGCTTGATCTTTCGGGGATTGGTAAGGCTTCCCGTCCACTCTGCCGTAAACTCCTGGAGCGCTGTCATGTCCGCGATGCTCAGCCTTGAAACCGGCATCCTGTCGTCGCCATCGACCGCCCCCGCCATCAGCGAGGGCGGTTACCTGCTGCGCCAATCCGGCGGAAAGCCGCTGCGCGTCCGTGGGGAATTGCTGGCCGAGTGCACGAGCCGGACGCCTTCCGCGCCGGCCTGGCAGGACCTGCAGATCTTTCGGTGCGACGACGGGCTGGTCGCCGTGGCGCTGCGGACCTGCCGGGACAACCAGTGCGAAAGCGACGTCTTCCACGCCCATCGGTTCGACTCGCTTGAGAAGGCCCTGGCCTGGCTGCAGGCCTTCGATCCGGCAGCCGACCTCTTTGCCGACCTCGATGCGTCCGACCGGCGCATCAGCGCCACCGAGATCGCGCTGCGCGCGGCATCACTGCGCCAGCGTGCAGACTGGGTCGAGATGCAGTATCGATCGATGATCGGCGAGCTGCTGTTCCAGTTCGACATTGGCTGATGACCCGGCGCAGCGCGATGGCACCAATTACGGCCAATCCGTTCTGCGCTCATGAGCCGGTCGCTCCCGAGCAGGCCTCACCGGCCATCGAGAGCCCGGACCATCACTTCCACCCCGTCATCCTGCCGCGCCACGGGCTGCGGCCGTTGCACATCTGCGGGCGCTCGCTGCTGCATGTCAGCAATCGCTGCGTCGGCCTGCCCGCATGGTCGGAGCTGAGTCTGTTCGAAACGGGCACGGGCGGCCTCGCCTCCGCGCTGACGCATCATCTGACGGAGAGTCTCGGTGGCGTCTGGCGAGATTCCGCACTGCACGGCAGCGCGATGGCACTCCCGCAGGCGATCCGGGCCCACGACCCGATGATCGCGTTGGTCCTCCCCTGCACGGATCTTGTCGCGTCAGGCGACCGCCGCCGCCAGGCCGGCGAAGATGTCGCCCTGGCCGCACTGTTCCGCGGCGCCTGGTTCGGCATGGTGCGGGCGCTCTTTGGTGACGGACCGTGATGACCGGCGAACTGCAAGACCCAGACACACATCTGGAGCCGCACCTGCCAGGTGGGCATGGCGACCGGCGGCAGCATCTCCGTCTGCGGCGGCACGGTGAACCGCCGCTGCGTTTTGTCGGCTGGATGCTCCGGACCCAGCTCGGAATGCCATCCATCGTCGTGCCGCCGGCCTGCTTCTGGCACGAGGTCGCCCTGTACCAAACCATCGAGGGGCGGTTTGTCGTGGAGATCGTGGCGTGGTCGAAGGACTGCTCCGGCCAGACACGCCGCGTCCGATGCCACGCCCTTTCGTTCGAAGACCTGGGCGATGCACTGGGCGCGATCGAAGGCCACGACCCAACGGCCGATATCTGCGCGAGCGTATGGAGTGCCGCGCTTGCCGAGCAGGGATCGGGTTTCGACTGTCCTTCGCAATCCGGGTACAGCCGACTCCTCGCCATGTTTTCCGGCAATGTCGAAACGCGATTTCGTGCCCTGGTCGGGGCCATGCTGTACCAGCTCGCGTTGATCAGTGCCCGCGCGCCCGCGCATCGGGCCAACCCGTCACGCCCCAGGCCGGCGCAACTGTCGCGGCGCTGAAGAAACCCCCGTTGCAGCGGATGGCCGCGCGGATGTGGGGATTCCTCTAAACCCACCTTGGCCGCACAAATTGGGTGCGCTTGAATCAAACACTCCAAAGCATGAACAGAATTATACCAACTCCCACAGCTCAGTACCGATGGGCCCAATCACGCATTCCGATTGAGATGATGCGCCACGGCTGATCGATGAGTTTGTTCCATGCCTCACAGCAGTGGGCGACGATGTCGTCGTAGGTGGTGAAGACGCGGTTGGACAGCCAGTTGTCGCGCATGAACTGCCAGACGTTCTCCATGATGTTGAGCTCGGGGCACTTCGGCGGCAACGGCAGCAGGGTGATGTTGGGCGGCACGGTGAGGGCGGCGGAGAGGTGCCATCCGGCCTGGTCGAGCAGCAGCACGGCATGGTGGCCGGGTCTGACCATGGTAGCGATCTCGGCCAGGTGCAGGCCCATCGCCTCGATGTTGCAGTAGGGCAGCACCAGGGCCGCCCCTTTGCCCTCCCGTGGGCAGACGGCGCCGAAGATGTAGGTGGAGGCATAGCGCTGGTCCTGCGGCGCCACCGGCCTTGTGCCGCGCCGCGCCCAGCGCCGGGTGATCTTGTTCTTCTGGCCTATCCTGGCCTCATCAGTGAACCAGATCTCGATGGCTTCGGGCGCGATGCCCTGGTCCTGCGCGATACCTGCCAGTGTGGCTGGAAGCTTTTTTTGAACGCCGCAATGGCGCCCTCGGCCTGGGCGTGGTGCTTCGGCCGAGCCGAGAGCTTGCGCAGCCCCATGCCTCGCAGCACACGGCTCAGCGTCTGCGGCGAGACCGAGACCCGGAACTCCTCCCACAGCCACTGGCCAAGATCGGTGATGCGCCAGCGCACCACGCCATGGATGGCCGGTGTCGGGCCACGCTCGATGATCTCCAGCAGCGCCGCGCGATGCGCCGCGTTCAGCAGCGGCGTGGGGCCGGGCGCCTTGCGGTCGCGCAGCCCGTCAGGCCCCTCGGCGTTGAAGCGCACCACCCAGTCGCGCACGATTTGCAGGGTGACGTTGCCCAGACAGGCCGCCTCCGTGCGGCTGCCCCCATCGTAGATCACCGCCAGGGACAGCAGACGACGCGCCTGGGCTGCGTCCTTGCTGCGCCGCGCAAGGCCCCGAAGAGCCGAAGCCGTGAAGTCCGGGCGAAGGGCGATGGCATTCGGCATGGCGAGCCTCCCGTGCTCACCAGCTTGAATCACATCTGCGCCGCGTCGGGGGATCCCCCTCGTGAGTCATCGGCTAGGGGGGTTGGTATAAGCGGTTCTTTTTTGAAAAAAAGAACCAAAAAACTTTTATGACCTGGGCCTCGGCCAGTTGAACGAGGCGCCATGAATGAAGTCTTTTTTGCTTCTTTTTTCTTCAGAAAAAAGAAGACGCTTGCTTACCTTACGTAAGCCACCCGCCGCACCTGGAACGCCGTCTTGTCATCGGTGAACCCCGCCGCGCGATAGAACCCCAGCGTCGAATCCTTCTTCGACCCCGTCATCAGCATCGCCTTGTAGGCGCCTTCGCTCCAGGCAAGGGCCAGCGCCGCATCGAGCAGGGTGCGCCCGATCCGCCGCCCGCGATGCGCTTCGTCGGTCACCACATTCTCGATCAGCGCATAGGGCTTGGCCCCGCGCGACAGGTTCGGCACCACCACCACGGTCAGGCACGCCACCACGGCCTGGTCGAGGCAGGCGACCAGCGTGTGCACCCCTGCCCGCCCCAGGATCTCCCGCCACGTCTCGGCGGCAAGCCCGGGGTCGAGCGCCTCGTCCTCCGGGTTCAACTGCCCCAGCAGGCGAAGCACGGCAGCAAGGTCATCCGGCCCCGCGGGGCGGACAACCACGCTCATTCCTTCACCGCGCCCGTCAGGCTGGAGACGTAGTATTCCACAAAGAACATGTAGAAGATCGCCACCGGCAGGGAGCCGAGCAGCGCGCCGGCCATCAGCGCGCCCCAGTGGTACACGTCGCCCGAGACCAGCTCGGTCAGGATCGCCACCGGCACCGTCTTGTTCTCGGTGGAGGAGATGAACGCCAGCGCGTAGATGAACTCGTTCCAAGACAGCGTGAAGGCGAAGATGCCGGCGGAAATCAGGCCCGGCACCGCCAGCGGCAGCGTAATCCGCCGCAGGATCTGCAGGCGCGAGGCGCCGTCGATCAGCGCGCATTCCTCCAGCTCATACGGGATCGACTTGAAGTAGCCGATCAGCAGCCAGGTGCAGAACGGCACCAGGAAGGTGGGATATGTCAGGATCAGCGCGAAGGAGGTGTCGTACAGCCCCAACTCGAACACCACCTGCGCCAGCGGGATGAACAGGATCGAGGGCGGCACCAGGTAGGCGGCATAGATCGCCAGGCCCACATACTCCGAGCCGCGGAAGCGCAGCCGCTGGATGGCATAGGCCGCCAGCACGCTGGCCAGGATCGAAAGGAACGTGGAGCCGACGGCCACGAACATCGTGGTCACCAGCCAGTGGCCGTAATCGGTGTCGAACAGCAGCTTCTTGATGTTGGCCAGCGTCGGGCTGGTCACCCAGAACGGGTTGTTGTTCTTGAAGTCCAGCAGCTCACTGTCCGGCTTGAAGGTGGTAACGCCCATCCAATAGAACGGGAACAAAAGCACGAACAGGAACAGCATCAGCGGGATATACACCACCACCCAGCGCCGGGTTTGGCTGTCCCAGCTCATCAGCTGCGGCCCTTCGGCCTCCGTCACGCC
>CAMDAM010000309.1 GCA_945888575.1 Asaia bogorensis
GTCCGTGCGATGCCCGCCAGCGCGAACTGCGCGCCCAGCGCATCGGCCAGGCTCATCTGCAGCGTATCGGCCAGCAGCAGGCCTGGCAGCGCCACCGAAGCCGCCTCCGCCGCCGCCATCCCCAGCGCCGCCCAGCCCGCCAGCCGTGCCACGCCATCGCTGATGCGCGCCCCGATCGCCCCCAGCAGCCAGGCGCGCCGTTGCGCCAGCAGCACCAGGAACAGCGCGCCGCCCAGCGCGATGGCCTGCCCGGCCAGCGTCGCCCCGTGCAGCACGATCGAGAGATAGCCGAAGAGATCGACGAGAAGTTCCACGTCAGCCCGCCACAACGGTGAACGGCACGTCGCCGCGCGTGATGTGCCCGTCGATCGCCAGCACCTGCCAGCGCACCGTCGCGCGCCCGCGCACCAGCACCGCGCGCGCCGACAGCACCTCGTCCGGCCCCGGCAGCAGCGCCAGCACGGTTTGCTTCTTGTCCGCCCCGATCAGCGTCAGCCGCGAGCGCAGCCGGTCCAGCCGCGAGTTGAAGCGGAAGGTCAGCACCCGCTCGCCTTCCGGCACGCGCGCCTCATGCGGCGGATCGCTCTCCATCAGGATGGCATGCGCGTGCGCGGTTCGGGGCAGGGCGGTCAGACCCAACAGGGCCAGCCAGTGGCGGCGGGGCAAACGGATCACGACAAGCCGGGTCCTCGCTGAATGCGCCCGCGGTCTAGCGAAGCCACCGCACCATGTCCAATGCGCCAAGCTGGACCACCGCGCGCGAACCGTGTTCATTGGCCGCCCACCGTCCTGGGACCGCGATGCAGCCGACTACCCGCCCCCCCGTGCCCACCCGTGCCGATTTCCGATGGTTCCACCGCATCGGCACGCGCTGGATGGACAACGACGTGTACGGCCACGTGAACAACGTGGTGTATTATTCCTGGATCGACACGGCGGTGAACCGCTTCCTGATCGACCATGGTTGCCTCGTGATCGGCCAAAGCCCCATCATCGGCATCGTCGCCGACACCGGCTGCCGCTTCCTGGCCCAGACCGCCTACCCGGACGACATCACGGTGGGCCTGGCTACCACCAAGCTCGGCCGTTCCTCGGTGCGCTACGGCATTGGCATCTTCCGCAACGACGAGGATGCCGCCTCCGCCCACGCCCATTTCGTCCATGTCTATGTCGACCGCGCCACCATGCGGCCGGTGCCGATCCCGGATACCATCCGGGCGGAGCTGCAAAAAATCACCAACCTGGAGGAGACCTGACCCATGGATCTCGGAATTCGCGGCCGCAAGGCCATCGTCTGCGCCGCCAGCAAGGGCCTCGGCCGCGCCTGCGCCATCTCCCTCGCTCGCGAGGGCGTCGATCTCGTCATCACCGCCCGCGGCGCCGAGGCGCTGGAGGCGACCGCCGCCGAGATCCGCAGCAAATACCAGGTGAACGTCACCACCGTGGTGGGCGACATCAGCACCGACCAGGGCCGTGCCGATGCGCTCGGCGCCTGCCCCAACCCGGATATCCTGGTGAACAACGCCGGCGGCCCGCCGCCCGGCGACTTCCGCAACTGGGCGCGCGAGGACTGGATCAAGGCGATCGACGCCAACATGCTTACCCCCATCTTCCTCATCAAGGCGGTGGTGGACGGCATGGCGGAGCGCAAGTTCGGCCGCATCGTGAACATCACCTCCGCCTCGGTGAAGTCGCCGATCCCGCATCTGGGCCTGAGCAACGGCGCCCGCGCCGGTCTCACCGGCTTCGTCGCCGGCCTGGCGCGGCAGATGTGCAAGCACAACGTGACCATCAACGGCCTGCTGCCCGGACCGTTCAACACGGATCGCATCCGCGGCACCACCAAGGCCGTGGCGGAAAAGACCGGGCGTAGCTTCGAGGACGCGATGGCCGATGTGGGCAAGAGCAACCCCACCGGCCGCATCGGCGACCCCGCCGAGTTCGGCGACGCCTGCGCCTTCCTGTGCAGCGCCAGCGCCGGGTTCATTGTCGGGCAGAACCTCGTGATGGATGGTGGGTCGTTCAACTCGTCCATGGGGTAAGCAAGCAAGCGGTTCTATTTTGAAAAAAAGAACCAAAAAACTTTCATTCGTTTGCGGATCGCCCTAGCGCGGGCGCAAACGAATGAAGTCTTTTTTGCTTCTTTTTTCTTCAGAAAAAAGAAGACTCTTCCTTGGAGACGCGCATGGCCGACATCGCCTTCCGCTCCGCGAAACACCTCGCCGCCATGGTCCGCAAGCGCAAGATCGGCTGCGTGGAACTGCTGGACCATTTGCTCGCCCGCATCGAACGCCTGGACCCGCGCCTGAACGCTGTGGTCGTCCGCGATTTCGAGGCCGCCCGCCGCCGCGCGAAGACGCTGGACAAGATGAAGGACCCGATCGGCCCCCTGCATGGCGTGCCTGTCACGGTGAAGGAAAGCTTCGACGTCGCCGGCCTGCCCACCACCTGGGGCGTGCCCGAGCTGCACCGCATTCCCACGCTGGATGCCCTCGCCGTGGAACGCCTGCGCCATGCCGGCGCGGTGGTGGTGGGCAAGACCAACGTGCCGCCGATGCTGGAGGATTGGCAGGCGGCCAACCCGATCTACGGCACCACCAACAACCCGTGGGACCTCACGCGCTCCCCCGGCGGTTCCTCCGGTGGCGCGGCGGCGGCGCTGGCCGCGGGGCTCACCGGGCTGGAACTGGGCAGCGACATCGGCGGCTCCATCCGCCAGCCCGCCCATGCCTGCGGCGTGTTCGGCCACAAACCCAGCCACGCCCTGCTGCCGCTCTACGGCCATGCCCCGGTGGCGGATGGGCAAGGCCAGGTGGACATCGCCTGCATCGGCCCGATGGCCCGCAGCGCCGGGGATCTCGCCCTCGCACTCGATGTCCTGGCCGGCCCGGATGCGCTGGACAGCATCACCGCCGCCCCCCTGCCCAAGGGCACGAAATCCCCCAAGGGCCTCCGTGTGGCCATCTGGGCGGACGACGACGCCACCCGCACCGACCCTGAAATCACCCAGGCCGTGCTCGCCGCCGGCGCCGCCCTGGCCAACGCAGGTGCCATCGTCAGCGCCACCGCTCGCCCGGCCATCGACCAGGATGAGGCCTTCCGCCTCTACCTGCGCCTGCTCGGCGCCGTCTCTTTCAGCCGCCTCCCGCCCGACGAGGAAGCGCGCATGGCCGAACACGTCGCCGCGCTGAAACTGGATGACCGCTCCGCCGGTGCGGAGATGCTGCGCGCCGTTGGCCTCTCCCACGGTGACTGGCTGACGTTGAACGACCGCCGCACCCGCATGCGCCGCCTGTGGGGTGCCTTTTTCCGCGAGTGGGACGTGCTGATCTGCCCCAGCTTCGCCGTACCCGCCCAACCGCACATGCCGGGCCTGGAGCCGTGGGAGAAATTCACCGAGATCGCCGGCGTGCGCACACCGTGGGACGATCTGCTGTTCTGGCCCGGCGTCATCGGCGCCATGCTCCTGCCCGCTACCGCCGCCCCGATCGGCCGCACCAAGGCCGGCCTGCCCATCGGCTGCCAGATCGTCGGCCCCATGCACGCCGACGGCCGCACCATCGCCGTGGCCGGGATGCTGGAGGATGTGATGGGCGGGTTCCGCAAGCCGGAGGGGTGGGCGTAGCCTAACGATCCTGCGCGCTGTGCCACACGCGCAGGATGCGGATCGTGTCGTGCGCCACCCGATAGACGATGATATAGGGCCGGACGGCTACCAACTCCCTGGTCCCGGCTACCACCCCCGGGCGGCCCCGGTTGGGGAACCAATCCAGACTATCGCCTGCGACGACGAGTTCCTGGGCGACACGTCGGGCCGCCACCGGATTTTCTTTCGCGATATGCGCAACGATGCGGCCGATATCGGCCAAGGCCACCGTCCGCCAAATCACCTTCACGCCGTATCGGGCGCAGGAGGCGGCGCATCGAACTCCCCAGCGGCAATCCGCAACAACCAGGCCCGAACCGCTGCGTGGGAGACATCCCCCCCACTCGCCATCGCCTCGGCCACCGCGGCGCGCAACGCCTCAGCTTCCGCGACATCATCGTCTGGCACGACAGGGTTTGTCTGCATCGTCTCAGTATAGTCTGCGGCAGCATCCGGTTGCACCACGAAACTCGGCCGGCTTCAGCTGCAGTGGTGCGGGCGGCGGGACTCGAACCCACACTCCCTGGCGGGAAGCAGATTTTAAGTCTGCTGCGGCTACCGTTTCGCCACGCCCGCACGCCTGTTCTTTTCCGACACCCTCGCGGGCGGTGCAATCCCGCGACTAGGCGAGTTCCGTCTTCAGCACTGCCGCGAAGGCGGCCACGTCGCCTTCGTGGTTGTACACATGCGGGCTGACGCGCATCACGCCGAGCCGGTCGGCCACATGCACCCCACGCCCGGCCAGCCTGTCCAGCATCCCTGCCGGTAGCCCGCCAGCAACGCGAAGGCCCAGGATATGCGGCGCGCGGCGCTCGCGCGGCAGCATGGAAATGCCGGGCAAGTCGCCCACTGCTTCGGCCAGCGCATCGGTCAGGCCGCGCAGCCGGGCAGCCACCGCCGGGCGTTCCCATTGCAACACCTGCTCCAGCCCGGTGGCTGCCATTGGCAGCCCGACGGGGTCATTGCGCTCGCCGCGGTCGAAGCGGCGGGCGGTGGGGATGTAGCTGTTGCTGCCCGGCTGCCGCGCCGGGCCGTGATTCTCCAGCGGCACCCCGTCCTGGTGTTCCGGCGCCACATACAGGAAGGCCACGGAGTAGGGGCCCAGCACCCACTTGTAGGTGGGGAAGGCAAGGAAATCCGGCTTCAGCATATCAAGGTCCAGATCCAGCACGCCCGCCGTCTGCGTCGCGTCGATCACGATCCGCGCGCCTTGCCGGTGCAGCGCCGGCGCAATTCGCGCGAGGTCGATCAATGCCCCGTCGCTCCAGTGCAGCGGGGTCAGTGCCGCCAGACCCACGGGCGCCGCGCCGGGCCGCTCGATCGCCTCCAGAAGGGCGGACGTCCAGTCGGCATCGCCAGGGCGCTGCACCACCTCCACCGTGGCCCCCGCCGTTGCGGCCAACTCGGGCCATACCAGGGCGAGCGAGGGGAACTCGCCGTCTATCATCAGCACGCGGCTGCCGCGGGCGATCTTCAGGTTCTGGGCGGCGGTGGCGATGCCGTAGCTGACCGCCCCGGTGATCGCCACGTTGTCCGCCGCCGTGCCCAGCAGCGATGCCGCAGCCGTTCGGGCGCGCTCCGAGATTGCCGTGCCATGGGTGGCGCCCATGTTCCAGGGGAAGCTTTTGGTGGTGACGCCAAGCTGGCCCGCCTCCCGCACGGCGCGGGGGAGAGGAACGTAGGCGGCGGCGTTCAGGTAGGCCACCTCGTCCTGGATCTCGAACAGGTGGCGCTGGCTCGGGAGTGGTTGGGTCACTTGGAGTTCTTCCCCAGTGTCTCAGGGTTCACCACGTAGCCGGGGTCCAGCTTGCCGTCGAAGTAATCGAGGATATTGGCCACCGCCCGGCGGGACATCTTGGCGTAGCATTCCAGCGGGGCGGCGGCGTTGTGCGGGGCCAGCACCACGTTGGGCAGCTTGAACAGCGGGTTGTCGGGGTTCGGCGGTTCCTGCACCAGCACGTCCACCCCGGCGGCCTCGATGGTGCCGTTGGCGAGCGCCTCGGCCAGGGCCGGCTCGTCCACCAGGCCGCCGCGGGCGGTGTTGATCAGCCAGGCGGTGGGCTTCATCTGCTTGAGGAAGCTGGCATCCACCATCTTGCGGGTTTCGTCCGACAGCGGGCAGTGCAGGCTGATCACGTCCGCCTGCGGTACCGCTTCCATCAGGTTCGGCGCCGGGATATGGCCGTCGGCGGCGATGCGCGGGGTGGGGAAGGCGGGGTCGTGGACCATCACCTTCATGCCGAACGCCGTGCACAGCTTGGCCACGCGCGTGCCGATGCGGCCGTAGCCAACGATCAGGATGGTGCGCTCCGACAGCTCATGCATGCGCCGGCCGGTCTGGATCATCCAGGTCCCTGCCCGCACGGAGGAGTCGTATTCCGTGGTGCGGCGGGCGACGGCGAGCATCAGCATCATGGCGTGCTCGGCCACGCTGAGGTCGTTGGCGCCGTTCACCACGCCCACCGTCACGCCGCGGCG
>CAMDAM010000310.1 GCA_945888575.1 Asaia bogorensis
CCGGGGAACACGAGTGCGGGGGCAACAAGGTTGAGCCCTAGATGATGCAGTGCCACCAGCCCGGCACCGAACAGGATCACGCGCACATCGCAATAGGCCGCCAGCAGCGCGAGCCCGGCGAAGTAGTACATGTGCAGATCAACCTGCCAGGCAGAGCCCGCGGCAGTACCGACCATGAGGGAGATGGAGCCGACCAGTGCCGCGCCGATCACCATGCGCGCCGCCATTTGGCCGTGCGCGGCCAGGCGGGCGCCGAAGGCCAGTCCGGCCAGGCCCAGCCCGGCCAGCACCGGCGGCAAGGCCGCATGCCCGGCGATGGTGGCCAGCCACCACAGCAGCGGCACATGCGCCAGCACCAGCAGCGCCAGAACATTGTCGGCCAGGCGGCGGAAGGCAGAAAGGTCGTGCGTCATCCGGCAGTCTCCGTTGCTGCGGGGGCACAGCCGCCCAGAAGGGCGGCCGGCAGGATCCACCATGCCCCGGCCGCGCGCAGCGCCGCAGGATCGGCCTGCGGCATCAGCACCACGAAGCCGGCACCGCCGAACCCGGCCACCGGCCCGGCTACGGTGGCCGCCAGTGCCGCGCGCGCCCCGCCCCACCAGGGCGGAAACACGGCCGCCACCGCCTCTCCGCTGCGTGCGGAAGGCAGGGCAAGCATGGGTGCGATGGCCACGAGCAGCAGGGCGGCGCCGGTCAGGGCATGTCTCATGCGCCGCAGCGTGCGTTTGGAAGATTAAGGCGGAATGATCACCGCCGAAAAAAGCCTCATTCCATCACGGCCTCGGTCTTCGCCTTGATCATCGCAAAGTCGATCTTTGCGCCCAAGCCGGGCCCGGTGGGCGCCTGCAGCATGCCGTTGGCATCGGGCCGGAACTCCTCCTCCAGCCCATAGCGGTGCGCCCCGTCGGGCAGCAGCACCTCGAACCAGGTGGTGTTCGGGATCGCCATGCACACATGCAGGTTGGCGAGGTTGTTCAGCGAATTGCCGCTGTGGTGCACCTCGTAGTTCATGTGGAACGCCTCGGCGAGATGCGCCGTCTTCAGCATCGTGGTCAGCCCGCCCTTGGCCGGGATGTCGCCGCGCAGGTAGTCGGTGGCCTGCTGCATCACCCAGGTGGCGTAGGTGTCCAGCCCTCCCACGGGATACTCGGTGGCCATGATGGGGATGTTCAGCTTCTGGCGCAGCTTGAGGTAGCTGGTGATGTCCTCGTCGGCCAGCGGGTCTTCGTACCATTTGAAGCCCATCTCCTGGATGGCCAGGCCCACCTTCAGCGCGGCGGGGTAGTCGTAGCTCCAGGTGGAATCCAGCATCACCGGATAGCTGTCCCCCACCGCCCGGCGCACGGCCTCGCACACCTTGATGTCGGTATCGGGGTCGGTCGGCGGATGGATCTTGTAGCCGGCCCAGCCCTCCTGCTTGTGCTGCTGCGCCTGGGCGACGTAGGCCTGGGCATCGGGCAGCAACTGCGAACTGGCATAGGCGCCGATCTCGGTGCGGTGCGTGCCCATCAGCGCATGCACCGGCAACCCGGCGATCTTGCCCACCAAATCCCACAATGCGACGTCCACCGCGCCGATGGTCCGCCAGCTCACGTTGCGGTTCAGCTTCAGCATGCGCTGGTGGATGCGCTCGCGCTCCAGCGGGTTGGCGCCCATCAGCACCGGCTTCAGCCAGCGGATCAGCTGCGGCCCATCCATGCTGCCGGGATTGCTGGCCGAGCCGAGGAAGGCATGCCCCTCATGCCCCGCATCGGTGCGGATGCGCAGCAGGCCGAGGTTGCTCACCGGTTGGGTGAAGCTGCCGGCGTGGTAGCTGGTGCGCGGGATGTTGTCCCAGGTGAAGATGGTCAGCGACACGTGGTCGATCTTCATGGCGGGCTCCTCCGGTTTGTTTTGCCGGGATGCTGCACCCTCCATCTGCCGTTGACCACCCGGCCCGGCCGGCGGACACTCGGGCAGGAAACGCCAGAAGCGCCATGCCCGACGAACTCCGCCCCGTTCTCACCACGCCCGAGGCCCGTGCCCGTGCCATCCTGGATGTGCTGCGCGCGGAGGCCGATGCGATCGAGGCGGGCAAGCGCCTGACCCCGGCCACGCTCGATGCGCTGCACGGTGCGCGACTGTTCCGCACCCTGGTCCCGCGCAGCGTGGGCGGGGACGAGGTGCGGCCTTCCGACCATGCCCGCATGCTCACCGCGATTGCGAGTGCCGATGCCTCCACCGCCTGGTGCCTCAGCCAGGCTGGCGGCTGCGCACTGGCCGCGGCCTATGTGGCGCCGGAGGTGGCCCGCCACGTGTGGGGTTCGGCCGATGCCGTGCTCGCCTGGGGCCAGAGCCAGGGAGCGCGGGCCCGGGTCGTGGATGGGGGCTACGCGGTTACGGGCCGCTGGACGTTTGTTTCCGGCGGGCATCATGCCACCTGGATCGGTGGCCATGCGCATATCGAGGAACGCGACGGCACGCTGCGCAAGCATCCCGATGGCCGGCCGGTGGAGCGCACCATGCTCATCCCGCGGGCTGATCTGTCGGTGACGCCGGATTGGGAGGTGATCGGCCTGCGCGGCACCGGCAGCGACACGTTCTCGGTGCCCGACGGGTATTTCGTGCCGGAAGCCTATGCGCTGGCGCGCGACGTGGAGGCGGAGCGGCGGGAGGATGGGCCGCTGTACCGGTTCCAGACCAACCATTTCTACGCCTCCGGCTTCGCCTCCGTGGCGTTGGGCGTGGCGCGCGGGTTGCTGGACCTGTTCGTGGAGCTGGCGCGGGAGAAGCACCCCACGCTGACCGGGCGGGGGTTGAAGGATTCGCACGCTGTGCAGCGCGACCTCGCCATTGCCGAGGCGCGGTGGCGGGCGGCGCGGGCGGGGGTGATCGCGGCGCTGGACGAGGGGTGGGAGGCGGCGGTGCTCGGCCCCATGCCGCTGGACCAGCGCATGGGCATTCGCATGGCCTCCACCTTTGCCATCCACCAGGCGCGCGAGGTGGCGGATTTCGTCTGGCGGGAGGCCGGGGCGACCGCGATCTTCGAGGCCAATGGCTTCGCCCGGCGCTACCGCGACATGCTCAGCGTGACCCAGCAGGTGCAGGGACGCATGATCCATTTCGAGACCGTCGGCCAGCATTTGCTGGGGATGTCCGACGCTTCCACCCGTTTCGCCTAGGAACGCCACGATGCCGCTGAACGCACTCAACCACTTCACCATCCGCCCGGTGGACCTGGAGCGGACGAAGGAATTCTATTCCGACCTGCTCGGCCTGCCCGTGGGCTATCGCCCGCCGCTGGGGTTTCCCGGCTACTGGCTCTATTGCGGCGACATTCCCACGGTGCATTTGATCGGCCCGCGCGAGAGCGATGCGGGGCCGCGGGCGAGCGGGCCGACCGGGTTGCTCGATCACATCGCGTTTTCCTGCACCGGGCTGGCGGAGATGAAGGCGAAGCTTGGTGCCCGTGGCATCGCCTTCCAGGAGCGGGTGATCCCGCGCGACCGGCAGACGCAGCTGTTCCTGCATGATCCCGACGGGATTGCGGTGGAGCTGAACTATCCGCCCGAGGAGACGATGGCGAAGTGATGGGGGCGAAGTGATCCGGCTGGAAGCCAGCAGCCTGTCGCGCGATCCGGCGCGGGCGGAGGCGAACGAGGATGCGTTCGTGGTGCTGCCGGGCCGGGCCTATGCGGTGATCGACGGTGTCTCCGACCGGACCGGCACGCGATACGATGGGGAGCTTTCCGGGCGGCATGCGGCGCGGCTGGTGGCGGCCACGTTGGAGCGGCTGTTGCTGGGCGCCGCACCGCCGGTGGAGACGATCGTGCCGACGCTGACGGCGGCGTTGCACGAGGCCTATCTGCGGCATGGCACGCTGGCGGCGGCGCAGGAGAGCTGGGGCAACCGGCTGTGCTGTACCTTGGCGCTGGCCCTGATCGACGGGCCGCGGCTGCATCTGGTGCTGGTGGGCGATAGCGGCATCCGGCTGAATGGGCGGCAGGTGCTGCAGATGGACAAGGACCTCGACTACATCACTGCCACGCTGCGCAGCCATGCCTGGCACCGGGTGACGGACGCTGATCCCGCGGTGCGCGACCGGGTGGCGCGGCAGGTTTCGTGGAAGGGGCTGGGGCAGGATTCCTCGGTGTTCGCGCCGGATTTCTCGCGCGCGGATATCGCCGCGATCGGGGATGCGGCGGAGGCGGAGCTGGTGGCGGCGCTGCCGCATGTGCCGCGGGCGGATATTGTTCACCTGCTGAACCGCGGGATCGTGGGCGGGCAGGGCGACTACCAGAACACGGCGGATTCCGTGCTGGGCTATGCCTGCCTGGATGGGTTCGCGGTGCCGCGCAGCCTGATGCAGGTGAGCACGATCGAGGCGCGCGGGGTGGAAACGGTGGAACTGTTCACCGACGGGTATTTCGATGTCGGGGCCGAGGCGAGGCTGGCGTCGTGGGAGGCACGGCATGCCGAGGTGGAGCTGGAGGATCCGGCGAAGGTCGGGCGGTTCCGGTCCACCAAGGGGTCGGTGCCCGGGCGGTGGTCGGATGATCGGACCTATGTGAGCGTGCGGTTGCGCTAGGCGAGGACCTCGTTCCAGGCGGATTTGAGGGCGGCATCGGCATCGGCGAGCGTGGCCTTGATGCCGAGCGCGTGCAGGCTGGTGACGCCGTGTTCGGCGATGCCGCAGGGGACGATGCCGCCGAAATGGCCGAGATCCGGACTGACGTTCAGCGCGATGCCGTGCCAGCTGACCCAGCGGGTGACGCGCACGCCGATGGCGCCGATCTTCGATTCGCTGCCGTCGGGCATCACCACCCAGATGCCGACTCGGCCCTGGCGGCGTTCGCCCCGCACCCCGAAGCTTGCGAGGGCGCGGATCATCCATTCCTCGAGTGCTGCGACGTAGCTGCGCACATCCCGTGGCTTGGCCTGGCCGTGGGAGGTGTGGAGATCCAGCAGCACGTAGGCGGTGCGCTGGCCTGGGCCGTGATAGGTCCATTGGCCGCCGCGGCCGGCGTCGTAGGTGGGGAAGCGGGCGGGGTCTTGCAGGTCGGTGGGGCTGGCGGAAGTGCCGGCGGTGTAGAGCGGCGGGTGTTCCACCAGCCAGACGAGCTCGCCTGCGGTGCCTTCCCGGATGGCGGCGACGCGGGCTTGCATATCTGCCAGGGCCTGGGGGTAGGGGAGCAGGCCGGGTTCTGTGCGCCATTCGATCTGGAATGCGCTGGGGGGCGTTGATGTGTCCGCGTTCATCGGCTATAGGCCCGCTTCCCTGCGATGCGGTCGTGGCGGAATGGTAGACGCGCAAGCTTGAGGTGCTTGTGGGGGCAACCTCGTGGAAGTTCGAGTCTTCTCGACCGCACCAGTGAAATCTCCAGCGGCACCCAACTCGGGTGCCGTTGGCGTTTGTAGCCCCTGGCATGGGCCGCGCGAAGATCGGCGTGGATGAGGGCGGATCGCGTGGGTAAGCGGAAAATTCCGATAACGGAATAAATAGGGCGTGCGTGCCCTATTTGGGCTTCCAGGGCCGCCAGAGGCCGTGACGCTTGTCGTGGCGCACTGCCTTGAGGACGTAAGGCTGGAAGGGGCGGTCGCCCTCGGCGAGGCCGGGGCCGGGCGGTTTCGGCTTGGTGGGCCTGGGGGCGGCCCTGGGGGCGGCGCGTTCGGGCTTGGGGCGTTCCGGCCTTTGCCGCGGGGGGAGGCGCAGGGCGGCGGGGAGTTCGGTGCCGAGCATGCGGCAGAGCGGGCGCAGGGTGCGGCGGGCGGCAGGGGAGGCGGCGATGAGGGCGGCGGCGCCGGGGCGGGCGAGGAGGAATTCGAGCTGGGACGCATAGCCGCGGACGTGGTGGTCCAGCAGGGCGCCGAGCCAGCCGTGGCGGCGGACGGGGACGTGGGCGCGGGGATCCTTGTCGCGCGGGGCCCGGTTCGGGCGCTTGCGGGGCGGGCGCGGGGTGTGGCCGGCGGCGAGATGGGCCAAAGCGCGGGCGAGGCGGACGCGGGTGCGGGAGATGCGGTTCCAGATGGGGGTGGCGAGCGGGCCGAGGGCGCTTGTGTAGCGGGCGAAGGTTCGCAGGAGGGCGAGGAGGGAGGCGAGGATGGCATCCAGCGTGCGGGCAAGCTCCTCCACCG
>CAMDAM010000311.1 GCA_945888575.1 Asaia bogorensis
ATGACGGACGCCCAGCGCATCGTCGGCTCCGGCGTGATCCAGAAGCTGGATGCCGGCCTCAAGCCCACCATCCGCGACCTCACGATGCTGATGATCATCATCAGCGACAACACCGCCACCCACATGCTGCAGGAGCTGGTGGGCAACGCCAACATCAACGCCACCATGCGCCGCCTCGGCCTGCAGAACATTCACCTGGCCCTGTCGATGCCGGAGCTCTTCGCCCACGGCTACGCCCTGCCCCCGGTGCCGCCCCCCAGCTACGCCCAGATGCAGGAAGCCGGCCGCAGCGGCGACATGGACTACAGCGGCCTCGCCTTCCACCGCACGCCGCAGAACACCACTTCCTCCGCCGCCGACATGGCCGCCCTGTCCGCCATGATCCTGCAAGGCAAGGCCGGCAGCGCGGCCGCCTGTGCGGACATGATGACCATCCTGCGCGCCCAGCAACTGCGCGACCGCGTGCCCCGCTACCTGCCGGACGGCGCCGTGGGCAACAAGACCGGCAGCTTCCGCAAGATCCGCAACGACGCCGGCGTCATCCTGCGCAGCGAGACGGATGCGATCAGCTTCGGCGTCTACACCTTCGACCCCACCCCGATTCCCCGCGGCAACTCCCGCCTGCTCGCCGAACGCAACGCCCTGGTCAACGGCGCCATGGCGGAAGTCGGCATGATCCTGTGGGACAGCTTCGGCCGCTGATCGCCACCCGATCCCGGCAGCAACCTCTTCGACGCGGGAGGCTTGCCGCAGGGTAGGCAGGGAGCCAGGCGATGGAGACCTATCGCACCGAGACAGACAGCATGGGCGAGATCCAGGTGCCCGCCGCCCGGCTATGGGGCGCGCAGACCCAGCGCTCCCTGCACTACTTCTCCATCGGCCGCGAACGCATGCCGCCCGAACTGATCTCCGCCTACGCCGTACTGAAGAAAGCCGCGGCCCTGGCCAACCGCGACCTCGGCCACCTGGACCCGGCCCTGGCCACGATGATCGCCACTGCCTGCGACGAGATCCTCGCCGGCCGGCACGACACGGAATTCCCGCTCCACGTCTGGATGACCGGCAGCGGCACGCAGTTCAACATGAACATCAACGAGGTGATCGCCAACCGCTGCTGCCAGCTGGCCGGCACGCCGCTCGGCAGCAAGCGGCCGGTGCATCCCAACGACCACGTCAACATGTCCCAATCCTCCAACGACACCTTCCCCGCCGCCATGCACATCGCGGCCCTGGTCGCAGTCCGTCAGCGCCTGGTGCCGGCCGTGTCAGCCCTGCGCGATGCGCTGGGGGCAAAGGCCATGGCCTGGCAGGACATCGTAAAGATCGGCCGCACCCACCTGCAGGACGCGACGCCGCTGACCCTGGGCCAGGAGTTCTCCGGTTACGCCGCCATGCTCTCCGCCGGCCTGCGCCGGCTGGCGGCAGTGGAGGAGGAACTGCGCTTCCTCGCCCTCGGCGGCATCGCCGTAGGCACCGGCATCAACGCCCCGCCGGGCTTCGCGTCCGCCGCCAAAGCCCATATTGCCGCACTGACCAACCTGCCGTTCGAGACCGCGCCCAACCTCTTCGCCGCAATGGGCGCGCACGATGCCCTGGTCGCCCTGTCCTCCGCACTGCGCGGCCTCGCGGTCTCCCTGTTCAAGATCGCCAGCGACATCCGCCTGCTGGCCTCCGGCCCGCGGGCCGGGCTGGGAGAGCTGCTGCTGCCGGAGAACGAGCCCGGCTCCTCCATCATGCCCGGCAAGGTGAACCCGACGCAGACCGAGGCGATGACGATGCTCGCCGCCCAGGTGATGGCCAACGACGTGGCGGTGGGCCTCGGCGGCGCCGGCGGGCAGCTGGAGATGAACGTCTACAAGCCGCTGATCCTGCACAACGCCATGCAGTCCATCACCCTGCTGGCCGACGGATGCACCAACTTCCGCCGCTTCCTGGTGGAAGGCATGGAGCCAAACCGGGCGCGCATCGCCGAACACGTGGAACGCTCGCTGATGCTGGTAACGGCGCTGGCGCCGGTGATCGGCTACGACCGGGCGGCCCAGGTGGCGCACCATGCGACGGCGCACGGGACCACCCTGCGGGAGGCAGCCCTGGCGATGGGGGGGGTCTCGGCGGAGCAGTTCGACGAGCTTGTGGATCCCAGGAAGATGGTTCGTCCTTGAAAACAGACCCAGGAAACACCGCCCCCCTTGATGCGGATGGGCCCGTTCCCGTCCCCGCGCATCCGGCCTAGGCTGCGCCGACCGGGAGGAACGGCGCGATGCGGGGCAACAGGTTGCGGGCAGGGGTGGCGCGCGGGGAGGTGCAGATCGGCACCTGGGTGAACATGATCCGCACCCCGGCGGTGCTGACGCTGCTGCAGGCGGCGGGGCTGGATTTCGCCCGGGTGGACATGGAACACACCGGCATCTCAATCGAGACAGTGGCAGACATGGCGGTGGTGGCCCGCGCGCTCGATTTCCCGCTGGTGGTGCGCCCACCAAAGGCGAACCGCGAATGGATCACGCGGCTGCTGGATGTCGGCGTGTGGAACCTGCATTGCCCACAGGTGGAGAGTGCGGCGCATGCGCGGGAGATCGCCGCGGCATCCCGCTACGCGCCGCGGGGATTACGCGGCAATACGGGGCACAGCCCTGGCACAGACTACGATCTTTCGATGAGTGTCGCCGAGCGGCGGGCCTTCGCGGACAGCCAGGTGTTCGTGACCGTGATGTTCGAGACCGGCGCCGCGCTGGAGGAGCTCGATGCGATCGCGGCGATGGACGGGATCGACGGGCTGACGCTGGGGCCCTCGGACCTCGCGCAGGATCTGGGGATTGCCGGGCATCCGGAGATGGCGCGGTTGCTGGATGAAAAGCGCGACCTGGTGCTGGCGGCGGCGCGCAAGCATGGCAAAGCGTGTGCGATGCTGTGCGCCACGGAGGCGCAGGCGCGGCAATGGGTGCAGGCGGGGGTGGAAATCATCGCCTATTCCAGCGACAGCGAGGTGCTGGCGCGTGCCTATGCCGGTTCGATGAAGGTGATTCGGGGTTGAGACGATGAGCGAAGCAAGGGGCCCGCTGACGGGCTTTCGGATCCTGGACCTGACCACGGTGCTGTTCGGCCCGTTCGGCGCGCAGACGCTGGGCGACTGGGGGGCCGAGGTGATCAAGGTGGAAGGGCTGGGCGGCGACATGTGGCGCAACTCCGGCATCTTCCGCAACCGGGGCATGAGCGGGCAGTTCATGGCCGCCAACCGCAACAAGCGCAGCATCGCCATCGACCTGAAGAGCGAAGGCGGCAAGGAGGTGCTGCGCCGGCTGATCCCGACGGTGGATGCGCTGGTGAGCAATGTGCGCCCCGCCGGGCTGGCGCGGCTGGGCTTCAGCTACGAGACCTGCCGGGCGCTGAACCCGCGCATGGTTTACGCGGTGGCAACGGGGTTCGGGCAAGACGGGCCCTGGGCGGCGCGGCCGGCCTTCGACGAGGTGATCCAGGCGGCGTCGGGCTTCGCTTCCGCCATGGGCACCGATGAGGAGCCGGCCTTCGTGCCCAGCCTGATCGGCGACAAGATCTGCGGCATGGCGCTGTCGGGCGCCGTCACGGCGGCCCTGCTGCACCGGGAGCGCACCGGCGAGGGGCAAATGGTGGAAGTGCCGATGCTGGAGACGCTGGCCTCCTTCAACAGCATCGAGATGTTCGGCGGCAAGGCCTTCGTGCCGCCGATCGGGCCGACCGGCTACAAGCGCATGAAGGCGCGCAAGCCGGTGAAGACGAAGGATGGCTGGCTGACCATGCTGCCCTATTCCGGCGAGAACTGGGTCGCGTTCTTCGAGGCGGTGGGGCACCCGGAGTGCATCGAGGCATTCGCGGTGCTTGACCCCGTGGCCCGCGCGCGCAACATCGACCGCATCTACGACACGATGCGCGAGATCGCCGTCACGCGCACCACGGCGGAGTGGGAGGAACTGCTGCTGCGCATCGACGTGCCGCACACGGCGTTCGCGAAACTCGCCGATGTGGAGACGCAGGAGCACCTGGCTGCGGTGGGGCTGTTCCAGGAAGTGGAGCACCCGAGCGAAGGCAAGCTGCTGCAGGCACGGCCGCCGGCGCGTTTCTCGAAAAGCCCGGCCTCCGTGCGGCGGTTGGCGCCGCGGTTGGGGGAGCATACGCGCGAGGTGATGGAAGAGGCCGGGTATTCCGCAGCCGAGATCGATGCCCTGCTGGCAGCAAAGGCAGTGGCGTGAGCGGGTTTCGCGCGGCGGGATTTTCCTGGCGGCTGTGGTGCGGCGCCGGGGTGATCGAGGCGCATCTGGGTGAGGCCGTCGCGCGGGCGGGGGCAAAGCGGGCCTTCGTGGTGTGCTCGCCCTCGGTGAACCGGCGCACGGATACGGTGGTTCGGATCGCTGCCGCGCTGGGGGACCGGTTCGCCGGGTGCTTCGACGGGATCGAGAAGGATTCCACCTTCGCCTCCGTCTGCGGGGCGCGGGATGCGGCCCGGACGGCGGGGGCGGATCTGTTGATCGCGGTGGGCGGCGGCAGCGTGATCGTGGCGGTGCGGGCGGTGGCGATCTTCCTGGGCGAGGCGGGCGACCCGTTCGCGCTGATGACGCAGTATCCCGAAGGCCGGGCCGCCTATAGCCCGCGCCTGAACGCGCCAAAGCTGCCGATCGTGAACATCCCGACCACGCCGACCAGCGCCATGAACCGGGCCGGCACGGGGCTGGCCAACCCGGATCTCGACCACCGGATGGAGTATTTCGATCCCAAGACGAGGCCGCAGGCGATCCTACTGGACGAGGGCACGTTGGCGGCCACGCCGGATGCGGTGATGCGATCCACCGCCACCACCATGTTCGCCTCGGCGCTGGCGGCGATGGAGCAGGTGGCGATCAACCCGCTGGCGGAGGCGGACCGGGACCATGCGTTCCGGCTGGCGCATCGGGCCTATCTCCGGCTGATCGACGTGCCAGGCGATGCCAGCGCGCGGATGGAGCTGGCGGTGGCGGCGTTCCTGCAGAACCGGGCGGAGGATGATGGGTCGGCACGCTTCCGCGGCGGGGTGTTCGCGGGGAACTACGCGGTCTCCACCGCGCTGCACGTGCGCTACCCGCATGTGGGCCAGGGCGAGAGCACCTGCGTGGTGCATGCCCCGCGCATCCGCCTGGCGGACGCGGTGGAAGCGGCGGCGGCGCGGCAGGTGGCCGGGGCGCTGGGGGTGTTCCGCGAGGGGATGGACGGGCGCGCGGCGGCGCTGGCGGTGGCCGATGCGCTGGAGGCGCTCTACGCGCGGGCCGGCATGCCGGTGCGGCTGCGCGACCTCGGCATTCCGCGCGATGAACTGGCGGCGGTGGCGCGGGAGACGGTGAAGAACTTCAATGCCAATGCGGGGGCTCGGTCACCCGAGGCGCAGGTGGGTGAGGCTTTGGCACTGCTGGAAGCGGCATATTAGGAAGGATGTTCTTTTTTGAAAAAAGGAAACCTTTGGGGCTGGCCTAGATAGCGCAGAAAATCTATCTAGATCAGATAGTTACGTCACGTCGGCGAAACCGCCTCGCGACCGTTAGTCAGGTGGCTCTCGTTAGTCACTTCGTGGCTGGTACCCCCGCGCAAACAGCGGCGCTACTCGTCGGCGTGAACCGCCATTCAGCGACGCTTTTCTACCACAAGCTGCGTGAGGTCATTGCCGCCCGCCTAGGCGCACAGGCCCCCGAACGGTTCGCTGGTGAGGTCGAGGTGGATGAGAGCTATTTTGGAGGCCGTCGCAAGGGCAAGCGCGGTCGCGGCGCCGGCGGCAAGGTACCCGTCTTCGGCCTGCTGAAGAGGGGCGGCAAGGTCCACACGCTGGTCATTCCCAATGCCGCAGGTCGAACCCTCATGCCGATCATGCGCCGGACCATCAAGCCCGATGCGATCATCTACACAGACAGCTTCGCTGCCTACGATGTCCTTGATGTCTCGGAGTTTCGGCACCGGCGCATCAATAGAGGTGGCTCGGGAAATTCGGACAGCCCGATAGGTGGCTTTCCTGCCTGACAGCGGCGATGTTGCCGCGGATCAGGAGCGAACATGACGAAACGTACACGGCGGACGCACAGCCCGGCTTTCAAGGCGAAGGTGGCGCTGGCGGCG
>CAMDAM010000312.1 GCA_945888575.1 Asaia bogorensis
TGCCAAAGGCTTAATTCCTGCGGATTCAGCCGCTTGGCCGGTGTGCGGTTATTCTCCACCCCCAAGGGTGTAAAGAACTGCGACAGCCGGGAGGGCCAAAACGCCGCCAAAGGCCGATTCGGCATACGCCGGTCTGTTACAGGCTGTAAAAAATTCCGACGCCCCTTTTGGCTCAGCCGCCGCCCTGCTCCCGGCGGGCGAGCGGTGGGGCGAACTGGGGCTCCGTGTCCCACGGGAACAGGATCCAGGTATCCTGGCTCACTTCCGTCACGAAATCGTCCACCAGCGGCTTGCCGGCGGCCTTGGCATAGACGGTGGCGAAGTGGGCCTTGGGCAGCAGGGCGCGCACCACCTTGGCCGTGGTGCCGGTATCCACCAGGTCGTCGATCAGCAGCCAGCCTTCGCCATCCCCGGCGGCGGCGGGCAGCTTGGCCACCACCGGCGCGCCCTTCTTCTCCTCATCGTAGGTGACGACGGAGACCGTTTCGATCACGCGGATCTCCAGTTCGCGCGCCACGATGGCGGCCGGGATCAGCCCGCCGCGGGTGATGGCCACCACGCCCATGAACGGGCCTTTCGGCATCAGCCGCCATGCCAGCGCGCGGGCATCGCGGTGCAGCTGGTCCCAGGTGACGGTGTAGTAGTGCTGCGCCATCAGAACAGCTTCCCCCCGTTCGGCACGGTGAGGTCCGGCCGGATCATCACCACCGCGCCCTCCGAGTCCGGCACGCCCAGCGTGAGCACCTCGCTCATGAACTTGCCGATCTGGCGCGGCGGGAAGTTCACCACGGCCAGCACCTGGCGGCCGACAACCTCCTCCGGCGTGTAGTATTTGGTGATCTGGGCAGAGGAGCGCTTCACGCCGATCTCGCCGCCGAAATCGATGCGCAGCTTGATGGCGGGCTTGCGCGCTTCCGGGAACGGTTCGGCGGCCACGATGGTGCCCACCCGGATATCCAGCGCCTCGAATTCCTCCATCGTCGCCATGCTGCCCTGCCCCTTGCCGTGCTGCCCTGTTGCCAGCCCCCCGTGCGGTTGCCAAGGGGTGTCACAAATGCGACGGTCCGCGCCTCATTCCGCCGCCACAGGGGCCCCGATGCGCGATTTTCACTTCCCGGGCCGCAGCCCGGTCTATTCCGTTCACGGCATGGCCGCCACTTCCATGCCCGGCGCCACGCTCGCCGCGCTGGACGTGCTGCGCGCCGGCGGCAACGCGATGGACGCGGCCGTGGCCGCGGTTTCCACGCTGTGCGTGATCGAACCGGCCAGCACCGGCATCGGCGGCGACTGCTTCTGCCTCTATGCCCCCGCCGGGGAGAAAAAGGTCTATGCGCTGAACGGCTCTGGCCGCGCACCGGCCGCGGCCAATATCGACTGGTATGAGGGCCAGGGCATCTCCGCCATCGAGGCCACCTCGCCGCATGCCGTGACCATTCCGGGCGCGATCTCCGCGTGGGAGACGCTGCTGGCCCGCTTCGGCACCAGGGGCCTGGACAGCGTGCTGCAGCACGCCATCACCTATGCCGAGAAGGGCCACCCGATCCATCCGAAGGTGGGCCGCGACTGGCCCGGCGCGGTGGACAAGCTGACGAAGGGCGGCGCCGACTACTTCCTGCCGCCGCCGGCCGTGGGCGACATGTTCTACCAGCCGCAGCTGGCCGCGACGCTGAAGAAGATCGCCCGCGAAGGCTCCAAGGGCTTCTACGAGGGCTCCGTCGCCGCCGATATCGTCGCCACCCTGCGTGCCCGCGGCGGGTTGCAGACCGAGGAGGATTTCTTCAACGGCCGCACCGCGGCGGAGTTCGTGGACCCGATCAAGATCGCCTGGAAGGACTATGAGGTTTGGCAGTGCCCGCCGAACGGCCAGGGCATGGTGAACCTGATGATCCTCGGCATGCTGGAGAAGCTCGGCATCGCGCCGGATGGCCCGCTGGGCACCACCCGCGTTCACCGGCACATCGAGGCCGCGCGCCTGGCCTATCGCGACCGCGACGCCTTCCTGGCCGACCCCGCTTTCGCGCCTGTTGATCTCGATCACCTGCTGAGCCGCCAGTACCTCAACGCCCAGGCCGGGTTGATCCGCGACGACAAGGCGATGGCCGTGCTGCCCGCGGCCGGCGAGAGCGGCGTGCCGGTGCATGCCGATACCGTCTATCTCTGCGTGGTGGACAAGGACGGCAACGCCTGCTCCTTCATCAACTCGCTGTTCCAGGGCTTCGGCTCCGGCATCCTGGCCAAGGACAGCGGCGTGATGCTGCAGAACCGCGGCTTCGGCTTCCGCTTCACCCGCGGCCACCCCAACACGATCGCGCCGAACAAGCGCCCGATGCACACCATCATCCCGGGCATGGTCACGAAAGACGGCGAGGCGGTGATGCCCTATGGCGTGATGGGCGGGCACTATCAGCCGATGGGCCATTCCTGGTTCCTGACCAATTTCCTGGAATACGGGCTGGACATCCAGGAGGCGCTCGACCTGCCGCGCATCTTCCCCTACGCCGGCAAGGTGGAAGCCGAGCGCGGCTTCACGCCGGCGATGGTGGACAAGTTGTCGCGCCTCGGCCACCAGGTGGTGGAAGCCGGCGGGCCGCATGGCGGTGGCCAGGCGATCTTCATCGACCGCAAGCACGGCGTGCTGATGGGCGGCAGCGAGCCGCGCAAGGACGGTCTGGCGCTGGGGTACTAAGGCCAGGGGCTTTGCCCCTGGACCCCACCAGGGGCCTCAGGCTCCTGGCGGGTTCAGGGCAGAGCCCTGGCCTTTCTTCAGGGAGGAAACAACATGCTCTTCTATGACTCGGTCGGCCCGAACCCGCAGGTTGTCCGCATCTTCGCCGCCGAGCGTGGCGTGGACCTGCCCAAGACCACCATCGACCTGCGTGGCGGCGAGAACCGCCAGGCGGCCTACATGGCCAAGAACCCCTCCGGCCAGATGCCGGCGCTGGAGCTGGACGGCGGCTTCGTGCTCGCCGAGATCACCGCGATCTGCGAGTACCTGGATGAGGTCGGCCCCGCCGGCACCTCCCTGATCGGCGCCACCGCGCAGGAGCGGGCAGAGACCCGCATGTGGGTGCGCCGGCTGGACCTCAACATCCTGGAGCCGCTGGCCAACGGGTTCCGCTTCGCCGAGGGGTTGAAGCTGTTCGCCCCGCGCATCCACGTGATCCCGCAGGCCGCCGACGACCTGAAGCAGATCGCGCAGGAGAAGCTGGCCTGGCTCAATGGCCTGATCGAGGGCCGCGAATTCATCTGCGGCAACCGCCTGACGCTGGCGGATATCCTGCTGTTCTGCTTCCTCGATTTCGGCGCCAAGGTTGGCCAGCCGATCAACGAGGCCAATGCCAACATCGTCGCCCACCACGCCCGCATGAAGGCGCGGCCTTCCTCGGCCGCCTGAGGACCCATCGATGACCGAACCCTGCGACCTCACCGCCATCGAGGCGCGCCGCCTCATCGGCCGCCGCGCGCTGTCTCCGGTGGAGCTGCTGGAAAGCTGCCTCACCCGCATCGATGAGACCGACCACGCGGTGAACGCCGTGGTGGCGCGCGACGATGCCGCCAGCCGCGCCGCCGCGAAGGCCGCCGAGCAGATGGTGATGAATGGTGAGGAGCTGGGCCCGCTGCACGGCCTGCCGGTGGGGATCAAGGACCTGACGGCGACGAAGGGCCTGCGCACCACCTGGGGCTCGCCGCTGTTCCGCGACCACGTGCCGGAGGAAGACCACTCGCTGGTGGCCAATATCCGCGCCGCCGGCGGGATCATCGCCGGCAAGACCAACACGCCGGAATTCGGCGCCGGCGCCAACACCCGCAACGCCGTGTATGGCGCCACCGGCAACCCGTTCGACCCGACGAAGAACGCCGCCGGCTCGTCCGGCGGGTCGGGCGTGGCGCTGGCCATGGGCCAGTTCCCGCTGTGCTCCGGCAGCGACATGGGCGGCTCGCTCCGCAACCCCGCCGCCTTCAACGGCATCGTCGGCTTCCGCCCCACCCCGGGAGCGGTGCCGGATGAGGAGAAGAAGCTCGGCTGGTCCGGCCTGGGCGTGCAGGGCCCGATGGCGCGCAACGTGCCCGACCTCGCGCTGCTGATGTCGGTGATGTCCACCAACCAGGCGCATGATCCGCTGGCCACCACCATCCACAACAAGCGCGTGCGCGAGCCCGGCGATTTCTACCCGATCCAGCCGATCGACCTCGGTGGGCTGCGCGTGGCGATCACGCCGGATTTTGGCTTCGCACCCACGGAACAGCACATCCGCGAGGTGTTCGCCGACAAGATCGCCCTGCTACGCCACCACTTCCGCAGCGCGGACATCGCCACGCCGGATTGCACCGGCACGGATGACGCGTTCGAGGTGCTGCGCAGCACCAACTTCGTCGCCGGGCATATCGAGAAGTGGCACACGGCGCGCGACAAGCTCGGCCCGAACATCGTGGCAAACATGACCGAGGCGCTGAAATACACCATCGCCGACGTCTCCCGCGCCAGCGCGCTGCAAACGCAGCTCTACCAGCGCTGGCAGGAATTCTTCCGCGATTACGACGTGATCCTGTCGCCCGCCATCACCGTCAGCCCGCGGCCCTGGACGGAGCTGTTCCCCAAGGAGATCGATGGCAAGCCGACGCGCACCTACTTCCACTGGCTGTCGCTGGCCTATGCCGTGACGGTGGTGGGCCACCCGGCGCTGAGCCTGCCGGTGGGGCGCGACCGCGCCGGGATGCCGTTCGGCCTGCAGATCGTCGGCCCGCGCGGCGGCGATGCCACCGTGATCCGCGTGGCCGCGGCGCTGGAGGAGGCGCTGGCGAACGACCCGCGCACGCGGCGGCCGGTGCCGGATATCATCGGGCTGAAGGCGGCCCCGCCGATCTCCGGCATGCCGCACTTCATGGGCTTCAACTGATACAGAAAAGGGGGCCGCGAGGCCCCCTTCCCTTTTAGGTCCGGCGCGTTCGGATCAGCCAGGCACGTTGTCGCGGCCCATCATGCGGTGGCCACCCATGCCCCGCCCGTGTTCACCATCCTGGCCGTGCATGCCGTGGCGCATGCCCGGGCCGAAGCGGCGCTCGCCATGGCGCGGGGCGGCGACGTCCTTCAGGCTGTCCTTGGTCTCGCCGAGCTGGCGGGCGGCGATCACGCGGCCGAGCGGGCCGGCATAGCCTTCGCCACGCACCGCGACGCTCTTGCCCACGGCCAGCGTCTCGGCCAGGCGCTTGGCCTCCGGCGGGGGCAGGCGGACGATGGTCCCGTCCTCCAGCCGGATGCCGTTGGCCTCGCCGCGCGGCGTGTGCAGCAGCGCGGCAACCTTGCCTTCCGCCTCCAGCGCCGCACCCGCGCCGTGGTGGCCGGGGCCACGCGGCGGGGCGACCAGCACCACGGTGCCGGTGGCGTCGTTGGTGATGGAGCGGGCGGCCACCATCGGGATGGCGCGGGCCTTCAGGCCATGGATCGTCACTGCATCGCCCGGCTTCACCGCGAACACCAGCTGGGTGGAAACGAAGGGCGGCACGTGCACCTCGGTGCCATCGGCCAGGATCAGCCCGTCCACGTCACCGCGCGGGGTGAGGGAATACTGAGCCACCTTGCCCTTCACCTGCGGCAGCTGGGCCGGGTCGTACACCGACGCTGCAGCAGGGCCGCGGCCGGCGGGCTGGGCCATCGCCAGGCCGGAGCCCTGCACCACGCCGGCGCCGAGCACGAGGGCGGTGGCCAGCATCAGGAAGGACTTGCGAGTCATGTCTTGGTCTCCAGGGGTCTCGGCCAGGATCGGCCTCGGCAGTGTCTTCGCAAGCGCCGTGCCAGAGCATAATTCCTTGATTTTGCTTGCGTCGAACATCGGCCGGAGCCGCTATCCGTCGCCCTTCCCGACACCCTCCGTCCGGTTTCCCGACACCTCGATCTGATGCTGGCGCAGCTTCTCGTAGAGCAGCTGGCGATGGATGCCGAGCAGCCGCGCCGCCTCCGCCCGGTTGCCACCGCTACGGTCCAGCGCCCGGCGGATCATCGCCGCTTCCAGCCGTGCCACCGCTTCCGGCAGCGTGCCGGCCAGGAAGTCCTCGGCCGGCGAGGGGGCAGCAACGGCGCCGAGGAAGCC
>CAMDAM010000313.1 GCA_945888575.1 Asaia bogorensis
ACTCCACCAGCGTCTGCCGATCTTCGACGGAAAGGAAACCTCGCTTGCGCATGACAACGAGCGGAATCCATCTCACCGAGCCGATGCAAGCACGATCCGACGGATGCACAGTGAGTCAGGGTATTGGTTCTTTTTTTTTAAAAAAGAACCGCTTCCTTGCTCCCGATTGCGACAATTGCATGAAACCGTTGCCAAGCGCTTGAGCGCGGGCCGCACCTGGGCGAAGTGGGACCTCCCACGCCCAGGAGGCCGACATGCTCAAGCGCCTTGCCCTTGCCGTTTCCCTCGCCCTGGCGGCAGCCCAGCCCGTGGCGGCGCAGCCATTCCACTTCGTTGCCCTCGGCGACATGCCGTACACCCTGCCCGGCGACTACGCGAAGTTCGACCGGCTGATCGCGGCGATCAACGCCACGCAGCCGGCCTTCTCCGTGCATGTCGGCGACATCAAGTCCGGCGGCACCCAGTGCTCGGACGAGATCTTCCAGAAGGTGCTGGACCAGTTCGCCACCTTCGAGCAGCCGCTGCTCTACACCCCCGGCGACAACGAATGGACCGACTGCCACCGCCGCAACAACGGCGCGATGAACCCGCTGGAGCGCCTGGCCCGCCTGCGCACGATGTTCTTCCCCGATCCCACCGCCTCGCTGGGCAAAACGAAGCTGGCGGTGGAAAGCCAGTCCCGCTCCATGGCCGACCGCTTCGCCACCTTCGTCGAGAACCAGCGCTGGAGCCATAACGGCGTGATGTTCGCCACCGCCCACGTGGTGGGGTCGAACAACAATTTCGAGCCGCGCCCGGGGGCGGCGGATGAGTTCATGGCCCGCAACGCCGCCAACATCGCCTGGATCGACGACACCTTCGCCCGCGCCCGCGCCGCCGGCAGCAAGGCGGTGGTGCTATCCTGGCAGGCACAAACGCTGGACGTGACCACACCGTATGGCGTGATACCGCTGGCCTCAGGTTTCATCGACACGCTGGAAGCAGTGGCGCGCGGCGCGAAGGACTTCCCCGGCCCCGTGCTGGTGATCCATGGCGACGAGCACGAATTCCAGATCGGCGTGCTGAAGGATGCCAAGCTGAAGCCCATCCCCAACGTGGTGCGGCTGGAGGTATTCGGCGCCGCCCACGTGCAGGCGGTGAAGGTGCTGGTAGACCCCGACAGCCCCGGCGTGTTCGGCTTCGTGCCGCTGATGGTGCGCGAGAACGGGCGCTACTGACCCAGCTTCACCGCGCCCGAGGCGGCCAACGCCGCAATCGCCGCCTCGTCGCGCCCCAACATCCTAAGCACCTCGGCCGTATGCTCCCCCAGCCCCGGCGCGGGGGAGCGGATCGCCCCCGGCGTCGCCGCCAGCCGCGGCACCACGGCATGCATCGCCACATGGCCGAGATCGGAATCCGGCAGCTCCACCAGGATCTCCCGCTCCGCCACATGGGGATCATCGATCAGCTGGTCGATGTCGTACACCGGTGCCGCGGTGATCTCGGCCTTCTCGAAGATCGCCAGCACCTCCGCGCTGTCCCGCGCCGCGATGAACGCCGCGATCGGCGCCTCGCACGCCTTCGCATTGGCCACCCGAGCCGTGTTGTTCGCAAAGCGGGGGTCCGAAATCATGTCCTCCCGCCCGATCGTCCGCAGCAGCCGCTCCGCCATCGCCTGGATGGAGGCGGAAATCGCGATGTAGCGCCCATCCCGGGTGCGGAACACATTGCGCGGCGAGGTGGTGTTGCTGCGGCTGCCGGTGCGCGGCGGAATCTCGCCGGAAACCTGGAACATCGCCGCCTGCGGCCCAAGAATGGAAACCATCGGGTCCAGCAGCGGCAGGTCGATCACCTGCCCCGGCCGCCCCGCCTCCACCTCGCGCCGCGCGATCATCACCGCGAAGGCGCCGTAGAGCCCCGCCACCATGTCCGCCAGCGCCAGCGGCGGCAGCACCGGCTCGCGGTCGCCGAACCCGTTCATCGCCGCGAACCCGCTCATCCCCTCCACCAGCGTGCCGAACCCCGGCCGCTCCCGATACGGCCCGTCCTGCCCGAAGCCGGAAACCCGCACGATGATCAGCCTGGGGTTGCGCGCGTGCAGCACCGAAGGCGCTAGCCCCATCGCCTCCAGCGTGCCTGGCCGGAAATTCTCGATGAGCACGTCACTCGAAGCGATCAAATCGGCAAGGATCGCCAGCCCATCCCGGTGGCGCAAATCCAGCGCCAGGGATTTCTTGTTCCGCGCATAGACCTTCCAGTGCAGCGAATGCCCGTCAGTGCGCCACGCCCGCAGCGGATCGCCCTTCGCGGGGTCCTCGATCTTGATCACCTCCGCGCCATGGTCCGCCAGTTGCAGGCTCACCATGTTCCCTGCCACCAGCCGCGACAGATCCACCACACGCAGCCCCGACAGCGGCGGCGTGGCCCCGGGCTCGAATTCCCTGCGATGCAGCATCAGCCGATCCTCTCGAACACGGGCCGCGGCCCATCCACCAGCCGCCATTGCCGCTGCAATTCCGCCAGCAACAACCGGCGCACCACCTTGCCCTGCCCGTTGCGCGGCAGCGCCGCCACCGAAGCATGGAAGCGCGGCCGCTTGAACGGCGCCAGATCCCCACACGCCGCCTTCGCCGCCACTTCCCACCCCGGCGCCGCATCCTCGGCCACCGCCACGATGATCTCGCCCCAGTAGTCAGAGGGAAACCCCACCACCACCGCATCCCCCGCCGGCGCCAAGGCGCGCTCGATCTCCTGCGGATAGATCTTGTAGCCGCCCGACTTCATCGCATCCGAAAGCCGCGCCACCAGGTGCAACCGCCCCTGCCCGTCGATCCGCCCGACATCCCCGGTGGCATGGAACCCATCCGCCCGCCACGGCACCACGCGGAAATCCCCATCCAGCGTGCCCTCGGACATATGCGCCGCCCGCAGCAGCACCTCGCCCTCTTCGCCGCCGTCGATCACCACCTCCACCCCCTGGCCCGGCCAGCCGACGCAGGCCGCGCCATCCGCCCCACCGCCCTCCGCGTACCACGCCTCGGTGTCCTCCGGCCGCAGGATGGTGATCGGGTTCACCACCTCGGTCTTCCCATACGTCACCCGCACCACCGGCCCGAACATCCCGCGCACCCGCCCATACAGCAGCGGCGGCAACGGCGCGGTGCCGGTGAAGATCGTCCGCAGCCCCTGCAACTCCGCCCCCGCGAACGCCGCCGCCAGCTTGGCCAGCACCGTGGGCGCCGCGAACATCGCCTCCACCCCACCCGCCAGCAACGGCCGCACCCGCTCCGGGTCCACCCCGTCATGCAGCACCATCGTCCCGCCCTGGCTGAGCCAAGCATATGTCTGGAGGGACGCCCCATGCGCGAACGGTGTCATCGCCAGGCAACGGCTCCCGGCACCTGGCAGCCACGGCAGGCTCGCCTGCAACAGCAAATGCCCCAGGAACCGCGCCCGCTGGCTGGTCACGATCGCTTTCGGTCGCCCCGTCGTCCCGCTGGTGAACCCGATCCGCCCCGGCGCCCCGGCCGGCACACTCGGAAACAGCCCGGCCTCCAGCGCCGAAACACCCACCTCCTCGATCGCATGCACCGCACACCCGGCATCGCGGAACAGCGCCGCGTGCTCCTTCGTGCAGGCCACGCTGCGGATCCCGGCAATCGCCAGCGCATCGCGAAACTCCGCCTCGGTATAGGCAATGTTCAACGGCACCTCCGCCGCGCCCGACAGCATCACCCCCCAGGAGATCGCCACCGCCAGCCGCCCGTTGCGCGCCACCGTGGCCACCCGGTCCCCGGGCCCGATCCCCGCCTCCCGCAGCCGCCGCCCCAGCCCCGCCGCGCGGTCGATCACCTCGGCATAGCTCGCCGCCCCCGCCGCATCCTCCACCGCCACCCGCCCGCCGAAGCGTGCGCGCATGGTCGCCAGTTCCCGTCCCCAGTTCACCGCCGGCATCGCCGCCTCACCCGTTTGACCCGCCTTCCTACGGCCGGTACGGTCACCGCGCCAAGCCCGCCGCCCCGCCTATGGAAACGCCCCATGAAACTCACCCAGACCTACGAAACCCTCGCGCTGGACGAACCCGCCGAGCACGTCCTGCGCATCACCCTGAACCGCCCCGAAGTCTCCAACGCCATGAACACCCAGATGGGGCTGGACATGCTCGCGGTGTGGGACTCGCTGTGCAACGACCCTGGCCTCTACCGCTGCGTCATCCTCACCGGCGCCGGCGAGAAAGCCTTCTGCGCCGGCGGCGACCTCAAGCAGCGCAACGGCATGACAGACGCACAGTGGCAGGCCCAGCATTTGATCTTCGAGCGCGGCGTGCGCGCGATGAAGGAATGCCCCATCCCGATCATCGGCGCCATCAACGGCGCGGCCTATGGCGGCGGCTGCGAATTCGCGCTCGCCTGCGATTTCGCCTACGCCAGCACCACCGCCCGCTTCGCGCTCACGGAAGTCACGCTCGGCATCATGCCCGGCGCAGGCGGCACCCAGAACATGCCCCGCGCCGTCGGCATCAAGCGCGCCAAGGAAATCCTGCTCACCGGCCTGCCCTTCACCGCCCAGCAGGGCCTGGAATGGGGCATGCTCAACAAGGTCTGCGAACCCGCCGCCCTCCAAGCCGAGGTGCTGGCCACCGCCCAGCGCATCGCCGGCAACGCGCCCCTTTCCACCCGCCAGATCAAGCATTCCGTGAACACCGGCATGCAGATGGACCTGGCCAGCGCCCTGCTGTTCGAGATCGAGGCCTATAACCGCCTCCCCCCCACCGAAGACCGCCGCGAAGGCGTCGCCGCCTTCAACGAAAAGCGCAAGCCCGTCTTCAAGGGCCGCTAATCAACACCACAATAATTCTTCCGGGCGGGGTGTATTTTTATACACCCCGTCACCATCTTACTGATTACCGCACGCCG
The DNA here is from genome assembly GCA_945888575.1 of Asaia bogorensis. Classification (GTDB taxonomy): domain Bacteria; phylum Pseudomonadota; class Alphaproteobacteria; order Acetobacterales; family Acetobacteraceae; genus CAMDGX01. The sequence goes on from CAMDAM010000313.1 coordinate 4,896, forward strand.
CACTCTGGAAACGCTCCAGGTGCACCGCCCCGTCCACTGCGACGCGGGGCGACATGGCGCGCATATCCATTCAGATCGGCCTTCATGGTTTGACTGGCGACACGCCCTCAATACAGGGCGCGCGGCAACCCGCCCCGTCATTTCCTTGAAAGCCATCCCATGAAAACAGCCCTTCCCGCCACCCTCCTGTTCGCCATTGCCACCCTGGCCCTGGCCGGCTGCGGCAATACCTCCGGCGACCGCGCCCTCTCGGGCGGCATGATCGGCGCCGGCGCCGGCGTCGCCGCCAGTGCGCTCACAGGCGGCGCCCTGGGCACCGGTGCCCTCATCGGCGGCGCCGTCGGTGCCGTCGGCGGTGCCGCCACCACCAACCGCAACATCAACCTGGGCACCCCCGTCTGGCGCTGACGCCTCCCGCACCGCGCATCGCAAGGGAACACCGCCATGACCATCCAGGCCTACACCCTCGCCGCCTTCCTCCTCCTGCTCGCCACGGCGCGGCTGCTGCCGGCAGCCAGGCCCAAAACGCCGTCGCCGGCCTGAAGGACACCATCAAGCCGTAGCACCCCTGGCATTCCGGCGCCGAAGCGTGCACCACTGGCACTCATTCGGCGCCGCACGCGCCAGCGAAGGAGCACCACCATGGCCAAGGGCAGGGACAAAGGCGGCCGCGAGGCCAAGAAGCCGAAGGCCACCAAGACCGTCAGCAACACCCCGCCCCCGGCCCCGCCGCGCCCCATGCCCATCGCCACCAAGCAGGGTCCGAAAACCGTCAAGGGCTAACGTCTCCCTCATTGCCGAGCCGGCAGGCCAGCGGTTACGCTTTGTCATCCTTCCATGATGAGGCGCAACGCCATGGCCAAGCCCGCCCCCCAGGCTGCTTCCGTCACCGGTGACGGCACCGCAACCGCGCCGTGGGAACTGCAAACCCCCAGCCTGCAAGGCACCTTCCAGGCCTGGCGCGCCCCCGATGCCACGCCGCCGGCCGTGGTGGTGCAGGTCGGCAGCACGGAGCTGCGCTACGACCTACGCTGCCTCGAAGACCTGCGCGCGATGCTCCAGGCCCATGGCGACTGGATGCCTCTCGGCTCGGCTGACGAGCAGAAGCCAGCCGCCTCCGGCACCGTGGAAGCCTGGGGCCGCGACCCCGCCAACCCCATCGGCGGCTGGTACGGCCTCAAGAAAGG
>CAMDAM010000314.1 GCA_945888575.1 Asaia bogorensis
CGGGCCAGGCGATGGAGGGCGTTCGGGCGCGTGGAGGGCTGGTAGCGGACGGCCGGATTGGGGGCGGGGGGCAGCGTGAGACGGCCCTGCTGCCAGGCCTCGGCCATGTCGGCGAGGCGCACGAGCATGCTGACCAGCAGGCACAGCACGGCCGCATGCATGGCGGCGGCGATGCCGGCCTCTGCCTGCTGGGCCTGGGCCATCGCGCGCAGCTCGCGGGCGATGGCGGCGAGGCAATCGGCCAGCGAGGCGGGGGCCTCCTGGTGCGGGGTTTCATGGGTCATGTCGGTGAATATAACTAACTTTCTTCTGGGTGGCAAGGGGAGTTTTTACGTACGTACTCGCGGTGGTTGGCTTGCGGATGGGGGTGGGGGAGGGATTACGCAAGAAAGCAAGAAAGTGGACACAGAGACACAGAGGCACAGAGGAGCAAGGCAAGGGAGGGAATGGGGGGCAGTAGCGCACTCGGGTTTGGTTTCCCTGAGGCTTTCTTCTCCCTTGGATTGCTTCTTTGTGTCTTTGTGGCCGCTTTCTTGCTTGTCTTTTACATGGAGGTAGATGGCGGAACCGGCTTCGCCGATCCGCCCTACGCGGGGTTCAGTGGTCGGTGAAGGGGTAGATGCTGTCGGTGGGGACCTGGCGGTAGGGCAGGGTGGTAAGGTCGGCGGGGCCCCAGTCGGGCGTGTCGATGATCAGGATGGCTTCGCTGAGCGGTTCGTAGACGGCGCGGAAATGGGTTTTGCTGCGCAGGACGATGATGACGAAATCCTCGGGCTTCAGGCCGAATTGCTCGAAGGGGGCGCGGTCGATTGCCGTGGTCTGGTGCGTGGTGACGGAGACGACGATGCCGTTGGCGTCGATCACCGCCGTGGGGCCGAGATCCATGCGGTCGCCGCGGCCGACCGGGCCAGTGCGGGTGAAGAATGTCGGTTCGGCGTAAAGCACCTTGCCGGTGAGCCTGACCTTGCCGCCGGCGCGGGGGGAGGAGTCGCTGCCGACATCCAGCGTGACGGTGGCGCCGACGCCGGCCTGCATGGCGGCTGCGGCCGCGCCGGGGTCGCAGAGGAAGGGCACGGCGACGCGCTGCAGGCCGCGGGCGAGGACCTCGCGCAGGATGTAGGTGGAATCGTTCATGCGGTCGGCGTGTTCGAGCAGGACGACGGGCTTGGTGGTGGTCTTGGAGAGTTCCACGGCGCGGTCGATGCCGTCCTGCAGGCCGTACACGGCGTCGCGGTGCATCAGCGCTTCGCGCTCGCCGTGGAGGCGGGCGCTGAACAGCTTGGCGGTGGCCTTTGCCAGCTTGGCATTGCCGTCGGCCACTGCCACCGCGGTGAAGCCGCAATTCGGGACGTCGGCGTAGGAGAAGCCGGCGAAGATGGAGACATCGAGCAGGCCAGGGGTGCGGGCGGGCATGTCGACGGACTCGCGCACGATGTCGCTGAGGGGGGCGATGTCCGTGGCGCTGAAGATGCTGGGCACCATGATCCCAGGCTTCGCCATGGCGACGACGGGGCGGATTTCGCCGCGCAGGGTGCGCACCAGGCAAATGGCGGCGCGCTCGCCGGTGGTGCCCATGTCGATATGCGGGGAGTAGTGGTAGCCGAACAACCCGTCGACCAGCGGGAGCCAGGACTCGTCGATGTTGCCGTGGTAGTCGAGTGCGACGACCAGTTTGGTGGCGCGGCCGACGGTGCCGCGCACGCGCTCGATGAACTCGCGGTCCGGGTCCAGCCGTGTGGTGGTGGTCATGGCGCCATGGGGGTGGAGGAGCACGCCATCCAGCGGTCCGGCGGCGGCGAGTTCGGCGCAGATGCGGTCGATGTAGTGGGTGAAGGCTTCGTCGGTGGCGGGGCCGGCGGCACCGGCCCAGGCGTGGAGGATGGGAACGATCTCCGCGCCCTCTGCCTCCAGCACCTTGATGAAGCCGCCCATGACGGTGTTGGTGCCGCGTGAGTCCGCGATGAGGGCGGGGCCGGCCGACTCGGCGCGGCGGAAATCCTCCAGCGTGGTCGGGACCGGCAGGAAGCTGACGGATTCCAGCGACAGGCCGGCGATGGCGATGCGCATGATCATTCCTCTGGCGGAAGCGCGATGGGGTGGCGGAGGCGGTGGGCGACCCAGCCGCGGGTGAAGATGAGGGCGGTGATGGCGGCGCTGGCGGCCCAGATGGCCCAGTCGCCGGCCGCATGCGCCGCGGGCGATGCGCCCTGTGCGGCGGAGGGGAATGGCTCTGCCAGCCACCAGGCGAGGGTGGCGAGGACCAGGGCGAGGGCCAGGCGGATGGGTAGGCTGTTGAGGCCCTGTGCGGCGAGGACCAGCAGCATCCAGCCGAAGATGAGGCCGAGCAGGAAGGCGCCGGGGCCGCCGAGGAAGATGGCCCAGGGGGTGAGCGTGAGGGCAAAGACGAGCTGGTAGGACAGGCCGTTCGCCTGTGCCGCCAGAAGGAGGGTGGCCACTGTGGGGGCCGCGATGGCGCTGGTGAGCCCGACAATCATCAGGGTGGCGGTGTGGCGCGCGAGGCGACGCCAGAGGGGCGGGGCGGGGGCGGCTTCGTCCATGCCGCCAAAATGGCACAGGGCCCGCCGCGATGCGACGGGCCCTGTTTGGCTGGATGCCCTGGCTGGGGCGGTGGCGTCAGGCGGCGCGGACCTGATGGAGGAAGGAGTCGACCTCGCGCTTGAGGCCCTCGGCCTGTTGGGCGACTTCGGCCGACGAGGCCTGGACCTGGCTGGCGGCGGTGCCGGTTTCCGCCGAGGCCTGGGTGACCTGGAGGATGTTGGCGGACACCAGCTGGGTGCCGTCCGCCGCCTGGGCGACGTTGCGGGCGATTTCCTGGGTGGCCGCGCCTTGTTCCTCCACCGCCGAGGCGATGGCCAGCGAGATCTCGTTCATCTGCTGGATCACCTTGTTGATCCGGTCGATGGCCTCGACGGACTGGCCGGTGGCGGACTGGATTTCGTTGATCCGGCCCGTGATGTCTTCCGTGGCGCGGGCGGTTTGGGTGGCGAGGTGCTTCACTTCGGAGGCAACCACGGCGAAGCCCTTGCCGGCGTCACCGGCGCGGGCGGCCTCGATGGTGGCGTTGAGCGCCAGTAGGTTGGTCTGGCTGGCGATCTCGCTGATGAGGCGGACGACTTCGGAGATGCGGGCGACCGAGGTGGTGAGGCCCTGGACGGTTTGGTTGGTTTGGGCGACCTCGCCCATGGCCTGGCCGGCGATCTGGGTGGACTGGGCGACCTGGCGGCTGATCTCCGAGACGGAGGAGGCAAGCTCTTCGGTGGCGGAAGCGACGGTTTGCACGTTGGTGGTGGCCTGTTCGGAGGCGCTGGCGACGGTTGTGGCCTGGCGGGAGGTTTCCTCGGCGATGGAGGCCATGGAGCCGGCGGCGGCGGTGAGCTCGGTGGAGGCGGCGGAGAGGGTGCCGACGACGCTGCCGACGCTGGACTGGAAGCGATCGGCGAGGGCGTTCATGGCGGCGCGCTTTTCGACCTCGGCACGCTGCTTGAGGGTTTCCTGCTCGGCCTTGAGGCGCTCGACCTCCAGCAGCCCCTGGCGGAAGGTTTCCACTGAACGGGCCATGGTGCCGAGCTCGTCGGCGCGCTGCGTGCCCTGGACGGTGGTGTCGAGCTTGCCGGCGGCCAGCGTGTCCATGGTGGCGGTGAGGTCGCGCACGGGGGCCACGATGCCCTTCATTGCCATCCAGATGCCCAGCAGCAGCACCAGGGCAATCGCCGCTGCGGCAACCACGATGGATTGCGTGCGCGCCGCGGTGGCACCGGCCTCGAGCTGGGAGCCTTGGGACTCGGCCGCGGCCAGGATGGCGTCGGCATACTCGATGATGCTCGCGCGCAGGGACGCCAGCGGGGCGTTGTAGTTGGTGGCGAGATACTTTGTTGCCTCGGCATTCTTGCCCGCCTGGGAGAGCGCGAGCGCCTCGCTGGCGTGGCGGCTCAGCGCGTCGAACGTCACGAGGAAGCCGGGGACCTTGACAGCGAGCGGATTGCCGTCCAGCGCCGAAGTGGTCTTCGCGGCGCGGTCGCGAAAGGCGGTGACCACGGCCTCAAGCTCGCGCCTTTCGGCCGCGGAGTCGGCGGTTTCGTCGGCGATCGAACGCCAGGTGAGCCGGCTGAGGTCGATCACCGAAGCGCCCATGCGGGTGGCCCAGACGGCCGCGGGGGCCTCGTGGGTCAGAAGCAGGTTGTACTTGTCCTTGGTGTCGTCGAGCGTGCGCACCAGCATGAAGGTCAGCACGCCGGCAACCAGGGCGGTGGCCGTCAGCGGGATCAGCGCCTTAAGCCAGATCCGGAGATTGGAGAGCAGACTTGACATGAGGCGTTCCGTTCAAGCGATTTGGATTGCCGGCCTATAGCGGCGCGGTTGTTAATGGCGGGTGATCGTACGCCCTTGCCATGCCGTCGTACTGCCGGTTCACTGGATTAAGTTACAGTAACTGGAACCCCCCATGGCCTCCGCCCGCCTCGCTGTCGACATCGGCGGCACCTTCACCGATCTTGCCCTGGAGCACGGGGGCCGGCGGACCACGGCCAAGGTGCTGACCACGCCTTCGGCGCCGGAGCAGGGGGTGATGGAGGGGGTGCGGGCGATCCTGGCGCAGGCGGGGATCGGGCCCGGGGACGTGGCGATCCTGATTCATGGCACGACTCTGGCGACGAATGCGGTGATCGAGCGCAAGGGGGCGCGCACGGCGCTGGTGACGACGCAGGGGTTCCGCGACGTGCTGGCGATGGGCAATGAGAGCCGGTACGACCAGTACGACCTGAACATCACGCTGCCGCAGCCGCTGGTGCCGCGGCATCTGCGCCTGGCGGTGGCGGAACGGCTGGACAATACCGGGCGCGTGCTGCTGCCGCTGGACGAGGCGGGCGTGCGGGCGCTGGTGCCGGTGCTGAAGCGCGAGGCGGTGGAGAGCGTCGCCGTCGGGTTCCTGCACAGCTTCGTCAATCCGGCGCATGAGAAGCGGGCGGCGGAGATCCTGGCGGCGGAGTTGCCGGGGGTGCCGGTTTCGCTTTCCTGCGAGGTGTCGCCGGAGATGCGAGAGTGGGAGCGGTTTTCGACCACGGCGGCCAATGCCTATGTGCAGCCACTGATGGCGCGATACCTGACGAAGCTGGCGGCGGAGCTGAAGGGGATGGGGCTCGACGCGCCGGTGTTCCTGATGCTGTCGGGCGGCGGGCTGACGACGATCGAGACGGCGTGCCGGTTTCCGATCCGACTGGTGGAGAGCGGGCCGGCGGGGGGGGCGATCTTCTCGGCGCATGTGGCGAAGGAGTGCGGGCTTTCGAGCGTGCTGTCGTTCGACATGGGGGGGACGACGGCGAAGATCTGCCTGATCGATGATTTCAAGCCGCAGACCTCGCGGACGTTCGAGGTGGCGCGGGTGGGGCGGTTCCGGAAGGGCTCGGGGCTGCCGCTGCGGATTCCGGTGATTGAGATGGTGGAGATCGGGGCGGGCGGTGGTTCGCTGGCGCATGTGGACAGCCTTGGGCGGATCGGGGTGGGGCCTGAGAGTGCGGGGGCGATGCCGGGGCCGGCGTGCTACGGGCGCGGGGGCACGAAGCCGGCGGTGACGGATGCCAATCTGGTGCTGGGGCGGTACGACCCGGCGCGGTTCGCGGGGGGCGCGATGACGCTGCATGAGGGGCCGGCGCAGGTGGCGTTGGGCGAGCATGTGGGCGCGAAGTTGGGGCTGGCGCCGGAGATGGCGGCGCTGGCGGTGGTGGAGATGGTGGACGAGAACATGTCCAACGCCGCGCGGGTGCACGCGATTGAATCCGGCAAGGGGTATGACGGGCGGACGATGATCGCCTTCGGTGGCGGCGGGCCGGTGCATGGGTTCCGGGTGGCGGAGAAGATCGGGATCGATCGGGTGCTGGTGCCGTCGGGCGCCGGGGTGGGGAGTGCGATCGGGTTCCTGCGCGCGCCGGTGGGGTATGAGGTGGTGCGGAGTTTGTACCAGCGGTTCCGGTCGTTCGATGTGGCGGCGGTGAACGGGCTGCTGGACGACATGGTGCGCGAGGCGGAGGAGGTGGTGGCGGCCGGGAG
>CAMDAM010000315.1 GCA_945888575.1 Asaia bogorensis
GCGGGGCCTTGGGGTTGCCGGGGTGGCCCATGGATTGGCTGAGGTCGCTGGGGCCGATGAAGAAGACGTCGATGCCCTCGACGGCCAGGATCTCATCGATGTTGGCGACGGCTTCCTGGTGCTCGATCTGGACTGTGACGAGGGAGGTGGCGTTGGCCTGCTGGGTGAAATCCGGCATGCGGGCGCCGAGGCCCCAGCGATCCGGCCGTGTGCCGGCGGCCAGGCCGCGGGCGGCGCCGGGGCCGAATTTCACGGATTGTACGGCGCGGCTTGCGTCCTCGGCGGTGTTGACGTGGGGGATCTGCACGCCGGCGACGCCGCGATCCATGACGGATTGGATGTCGGCCGGGTTGTTGCTGCGCGGGCGGGCGATGGCGGTGATCCCCGCGGCATCGGCGGCCATGGCCATGATCTCGACGTCGTGCAGGGAGAGGGAGCCGTGCTCGCAATCCAGCAGCACCCAATCGAACCCGGCATGGCCGAGCATCTCGACGAGCTGGGGGGAGGGGAACATGAGGGAGCAGCCGAGGGCGGGCTTGTTGTCGGCGAAGAGGGATTTGAGACGGTTGGGGCGCATGGGCGCGGTTTCAGGGCGTGGCGCCGGTGGCGAGCATGGTGGCCCATTTGGGGAAACCGACTTCGGCGGCGCGTTGGGCGGCTTTGTCCCAATCGTATTCGAGGGCGATGAGGTCGGCGGACCATTTGCCCTGGCGCTGGGTGAGGATGGCGTAGCGGGCGTGGGGGGAGCGGTGTTCGAAACTGGCGGCGGCGGGGACGTCGGCGAAGGCGGGGCAGCCGACGCTGCCGGGGTTGAGGATGAGGCAGTTCTCGGGGCCGGTGACGAGGGCCTGGCGGTGGGAGTGGCCGCAGAGGACGACCTGGCGTTGTGACTCGGCGCCGAGGCGGGTGGTGACGGTTTCGCGGGCGGCGGGGGCGAGGCGGCCTTCGAGCGGGTCTTCCAGAAGGTAGGACATGTCGTCTGTCGGGCTGCCGTGGCAGGCGAGGATGTCTCCGAGATCGATGGTGGCGGGCAGGGCGTGCAGGATTTCGCACTGGGCCGTGGTGAGGGCGTTGCGGGCGAAGCGGCCGGCGGGGGGCATCTGCTCGTCTGGCCGGTCTACCGCCCAGCGGTCGTGGTTGCCGCGGACGGAGCGGATGCCGAGCTCGGAGAGGAGATCGAAGGTTTCGCGCGGCCAAAGCGGGCCGGCGACCCAATCGCCGAGGTTGAGGATGTCGTCCACGCCGCGGGTGGTGATGTCGGCGAGGACGGCTTCCAGGGCGAGGAGGTTGCCGTGGATGTCGGAGATGACGGCGAGGCGCATCTTGGGACTCCTTTGGATTACCAGCCGCTGATGCGGGGCCAGACGGCCACGACTTCGTCCGAGCCGTCGACGACGTGGTAGCGGTCGTGCGCGGCGGAGGTCATGCAGGTGTGGTTGGGGGCGACGCGGACACGCTCGCCGATGCGGAACGGGGCGATGCTGGCGGCAGGGTCGAGGTCGACGACGCCGTGTTCCTGGTTGGCGCGGGCGACCAGGGAGTGGCCGAGGGTGCGGCGGCCGTGGAGATCCAGCACTAGGCCGAACTTGAAGTCATGCGGGGCGGATTCGGTGGCGCGGTCTTTCGAGAGGGCCATGCCGCCGGCATCGATGACGATGCGGTTTTCCGCCGGGCGGCGGCCGATGACGGAGGCGAGGACCGTCACGGCGATGCCCTCGGGTTCGACCGTTGCGATCTCGGCCTGGAAGAGGTCGCCGAACATGTAGACGCCGGGCCGGGTTTCCGTGACGCCGCCTAGGGCGCGGGCATGCAGCGCGGTGGGGGAGGAGCCGACGGAGACGACGGGGCATTCGAGGCCGGCGGCGCGCAGGCGGCGGACGGCGGTCAGCGCCGCGTTGCGTTCGGCTTCGGCGAGGTCGGCCATTTCGGGGATGGAGCGGCCGGAGTAGGAGTGGCCGGCATGGGTCATGATGCCCAGCAGGCGCGGGCCGAGGGCGGCGCCGATGGCTTCGAGTTCCGGCGCGTCTGCCGAGATGCCGCCGCGCATCTCGCCGCAATCGATCTCGATGAGGGCGCGGAGCTGGCCGGGGTGGGCGGCGATGGCGCGGGCGACATCGAGGTCATCCGTGATGATCTTCACGTCGGCGCCGGCGTCGTTGAGCTTGGCGACCTGGTCGAGCTTTTGCGGGGTGATGCCGACGGCGTAGAGGATGTCGGTGATCCCGTGCGCGGAGAAGTATTCCGCTTCCGCAAGGGTGGAGACGGTGATGCCGGTGCAGGGGGCGGCCTGGTTGGCCAGCACCATGCGGGCGACATCGATCGACTTCGCGGTCTTCATGTGCGGGCGCAGGGCGACGCCGAGGCGGCCGACGGCCTGGGCCATCCGGTCGATGTTGCGGGCGAGGACCTGGCGGTCGAGGACGAGGCAGGGGGTGGGGAGGTCGGACAGCTTCACGGCATCCACTCCACGTCGCGTTCCAGGGGGATGGCGGGGCGGGGGAGGTTCTGCCAGGGGAAGTGGTGGAGCATGGGGGTGGTCAGGCCTGGCGCGTCCACCTCGATGACCTGTTCGTGCTGGAAGAACTCGTCGAAGCCGCCGCGGAAATGGCCGCGGGATTTGACGACGACGACGCGGGCTTTCGCGAGATCGAGGCCGAAGGATTCGAAGAAGGCGGGGTCGGCGCATTGCACGCGCTGGCTGATGACGATGACGGTGATGCCGCCGAGGTCCAGCGCGGCGGCGCGGCCGACATCGACGGTGCCGCCGGCGAAGATGCCGCGGCGGCAGGCGATGGGGCCGGGGTGCAGGGCGGTGATGGTGGCCTCGGCGGCGAAGGGCTTGGAGAAGTCGTTCTCGACGCTGCGGTTGAAGCTGGCGGTGAAGCGGGCGCCCTGACCGAGGCTGTGGGCTTCGGCGGCGAGGCCGGCATCGTAGATGACGCCGACGAAGGCGTTCTGCACGCCCGCTGCGTGGAAGGCCTCCAGGATGAACATGGTGTTGCCGCGGCCGCCGCCGCCGGGGTTGTCTGCCACGTCGGCGAAGATGAGGGCGGGCTTGCTGGGGTCTTCGGTGGCTTTGGCGAGGGCGACGGCATCGGGGAGGGAGGTGAGGGTGGGGAAGAATTCTTCGCGTTTCGCCCAGCCTGCCTTGGCGATTTCCATGGCCAGGGTTTCGGCAGCTTCCTTGTCGGTGGCGGTGACCACGACCGTCATGCCGTTGAAGGGGGTGTCGGCGTAGGCGAAGCCGCCCATGACGGAGACGTTGACGATGCGGCCGGCCCAGGGGGCCTGGTGCATGAGTTCCTGGCCGAGATCGATCATTTCGCCGTAGGGGCGGTTGGGGGCGTCCTTGCCGGTGAGCATGGTGACGGTGGGGGCGATGATCGGCAGGCGGATTTTGGCGATGTGGGTCTTCATGCCGCCGATCAGCTTGCGCAGGACCTGGGCGGATTCGGCGCCGCGTTCGCGCATGTCCATGTGCGGGTTGGTGCGGTAGCCGATATAGGCGTCGATGGTGTCGATGCCGGTATCCGACACGTTGGCGTGCAGGTCGAAGCTGGCGACGACGGGGACATCGGGGCCGACGACGCGGCGGATCATGGCCTGGATGGTGCCCTCGGGGTCGTCGTCGCGCTCGGTGAGGCCGGCGCCGTGCATGACGCAGTAGACGCCGTCGATCTTGCCGGCGGCGCGCAGGCGGGTTTCCCATTCGGCCATGAGTTGGTCGAAGAAGCTCTGTTCGACGGGGCCGTTCGGCTCGGTCATGGCCAGCAGGAGGGGGACGGGTTCCCAGGGTTCGCCGCCATTCATCTCGGCGATGAAGCCGGGGAGTTCGCCGAGCATGCGGGGGGCGGGCGAGGTGGCGTCTTCGAGGATGGTGTCGCCGCGCATGAGGGTGCGGATGGCGAAATCATGCTCGGTGGCGACGGGGGCGAAGCGGTTGCACTCGATCGAGAAGCCGAGCAGGGCGATTCGGGGGCGGTTGGTGGCGGACATCTTGGCGCCTTCAGTGAGCGGGGGCGACGAGCCAGGCGACGATGCGCCGGACCAGGGGCAGGACGAGGAGAAGGGCGGGGAAGGCGACGAGCCAGGAGAGCATCCAGGCGGTGGGCCAGGCGGCGAGGAAATCGGGACCCGGGCCGAGGGCGCGCAGGGTGCTGATGGCGGAGACCACGAAGGTCATCAGCAGGGAGAGGACCAGCGGCATCAGCCAGGCCGCTGCGCTGGGCGGCAGGATGTGGCGCAGCGTCACAGGGTAATGCCGAGCAGTTCGGCGATGCGCGGCGTGGCCTTGAGGCCGGTGCCGGTGAGGACTAGCACGGTGCGCTCATTGGGGTGGATGGCGCCGGTTTCCAGCATGCGGCGGAAGGCGGCTTCGGCCTGGGCGCAGGTAGGCTCCACGTAGATGCCGCTGCGGGCCAAGGAGAGGGCGCTGGCGGCGATTTCCTCCTCTGTCAGCATCACGGCGCCGCCGCGGCTGCGGTGCAGGGCGGCGATGACTTCCGGCAGGCGGATAGGCTGGGCGATGGCGGTGCCCTCCGCGATGGTGGGCAGGATGGGGGTGGCGATGCGCTCGGATTTGCCGGCCATGAAGCTGGCGGCGATTGGGCCGCAGTTTTCCGGCTGGGCGGCGAAGAGGCGGGGGAGTTTCTTGATCGCGCCGGCGCGGAGGAGTTCGCCGAAGCCGATGTCGCAGCCGAGCACGTTGCTGCCGGCGCCGCAGGGGATGATGACGTTGTCCGGCGCTTCGAAGCCGAGGTCTTCCCATAGTTCGTAGGCCAGTGTTTTCGTGCCCTGGAGGAAGAAGGGGTGCCAGTTGTGGCTGGCGTAGAAGGTGGTCTCGGCGCGGGCCTCGGCGGCGTCGGATGTGGCCTGGCGGTTGCCGGGGATGAGCTCCACGCTGGCGCCGGCGGCGCGCATGGCGACGGTTTTGGCGGGCGAGGTGGAGTCTGGGGCCATGATGGTGGCCTTCATGCCGCCGGCAGCGGCGTAGGCGGAGACGGCGGCGCCGCCATTGCCGGAGCTGTCTTCCAGCACATCCGTGATCCCCTGCTGGCGCAGGTAGGTGAGCATCACCGAGGCTCCGCGGTCCTTGAAGGAGCCGGTGGGCATGAACCATTCGAGCTTCAGCAGCGCGGTGGCGCCGTAGAGCGAGCGGGGGACGAGGGGGGTGCAGCCTTCGCCCATGGTGATGGGATCTGGCGCGTGCATCGGCAGGGCGGCGCGGTAGCGCCAGAGGGAGCGGGTGGAGGTGTCCACCTGGGCGCGGGTGATGCCGGGGAGGTCCGTCAGGAACAGGGGCGCGCGGTGGGTGCCGCACCAGCGCGGGGTTTCCAGCGGGAACGTTTCGCCGGAGCGGGGATCGAGATAGGCGGTGGTCATGCGCGGGTCTCCTGTTGCGGGGAGGCTGGCCTTGGGGGCCGGAATGGTCAACCTTCGGGGCGTGTTGGGTGGAGGGGTGCATGGCTGGGTCTGACTTGGTGCAGTTGGCGGCGGAACTGGTGCAGATCGACAGTCGCAGCTTTGTTTCCAACCTGGCGGTGGCGGCGCGGATCGAGGCCGAGCTGGGCGGGTTCGAGGTGGAGCGGCTGGATTACCTGGATGCGGCCGGGGTGGCGAAGCGGGCGCTGGTGGCGCATCGCGGCGGCACCGGCGGGCTGGCGTTCAGCGGCCATATGGACACGGTGCCGGACACGGGCTGGACGACTGATCCCTGGGATGGGCGGATCGAGGGCGGGCGGCTGCACGGGCTGGGCAGCACGGACATGAAGGGGCCGCTGGCGGCCTGCATCGTGGCGGCGCAGGCCCTGCCGGCCAGCGTGCCGGTGTCGCTGCTGATCACGACCGATGAGGAGACCACCAAGGCCGGCGCGCGGCTGATCGCGGCGAAATCCGAGCTGGCGCGGCGGGCGAAGCCGGCGGCGATCCTGGTGGCGGAGCCGACGGTGATGACGCCGGTGCGCGGGCATCGCAGCTCGATTGCCATCGCCGCGGTGGCGACGGGGGTGCAGGCGCATAGCTCCACTGGGCGCGGGCGCAATGCCAACTGGGACCTGCTGGG
>CAMDAM010000316.1 GCA_945888575.1 Asaia bogorensis
TCGCTGGAAGTGTGCGCGGCGCGCGACGTGAAGGGGCTGTATGCCAAGGCGATGCGCGGCGAGATCGCCAACTTCACCGGCGTGAGCAGCCCCTACGAGGCGCCGGAGGCGGCCGAACTGGTGCTGGATGGCGGCGGCGTGGCGCCCGAGGACCTAGCGCTGCAGGTGCTGGCGCTGTTGGAGCGGTTCCAGGCCGAATGAAGACCGTGAGGGTGCACTTGCCACTGCCCGTTCCATCGCACTACCGATGGTTGCACCGACAGTGCGGGCCTGTAGTCTACTCCTCACTGATCCGAGCAGGAACGCCCGAGGCCATCCCATGACCACCTTCCTACCTGAGCCAGACGTGACAGCGCTGGCACGCTCGAGCCGCCCGGCGCTGCTCTGCCACCTCTCCGACACGATGGACGCCGGCACCACCACTCTGCTCGCGAACCTTTTCGGCGATGAATCCGTCCGCCTGATGGGCCCCGCTCCAGCAGCCCTGGTGGCCGGTGCGCTGGCCACGCCGGGGGCGAACTGCGTCGCGGGTGGGCTGCCGCCGGAGGCCGCAGGCCAGGCCCAGCCATTCCTGATGCTCGACCATCCATTGTCCAGGGCCCGCCGCCTGCTGCGCCGCCTGCGTAGCGCCGCCTTGCCGCCAGGGGGCGGCTGGCCGGAGGGCAAACGGATCGGCGACCTTCTGGCCGATCCCAGCAAGCGTAGTCTGTTCGAGAATCCGTGCTGTCGCCTGCTGGCAGCAAATGGCAGCCCAGCTGAGGCGCTGCGTGCTCTGGCTACGCTGCCATATGGGTTCGTCGATGCCCCGGAGGCGAACCGTGCCGCTCTGCGCCTGGCCTGGCGCCTGCCCTACGCGCTCGATCCCGCGCCGCCTTCGGCGTTGGAACTGCCAGCCGGCTATGAGCTTGCCGAACTGGCAGAGGTCGCGCGGCTCTGCGCCGCCGACATCGCGCTAGATGCAGCCGCGCGCGCCCTGCTGGCGGAGCGTGCCGGGCGCTGGCCAGTGCGGGCGCCGCAGCCACCGGTGCGGGCGCTGCATCTGCCAGAGCCCGGCCTCGCCACCCCTGCGCCCCGCCTCGCCGGCCGCCAGGGTTTCTACCGCTGCGACACGGACGGCCGTGCCTGGCTGGCCGGCGCCCCGCCGGGCAGCGCCCCGCCGCGCATCCATTTCCTCGCCCCCACCTCGCGCGCCTCGCTCGTCTTGAACCTGGCTGCGAGCCGACCAGACTATCCTGTTGGTGAACTCCGGCTCACCCTCAACGGGGAGCGCCTGCGCACGAAGGTGCTGCCTGTGCTCGGAGGGCTATTCCGTGCCGAAACGTCGCCCACGCCGCTCGCGGCCGGGATCAACACCCTCGCCATGATCCAGCCCTACGCCGTACCGCCCTGCTTCGAGGATCCTGCCAGCGACGACACGCGCCCGCTCGGCCTCGCCCTCATCGACCTCACCCTTCTCCCCCAGGCATCGCGATGAACGCAGAGACCGCTGCCGCCCCGAACCCCTCCACCACGCCCTGGGGCGTGCCGGACACCCGGCCGGTGCTGTTCCTGCACATCGCCAAAACCGCCGGCACCGCCTTCCTGCAGACGCTCAACAACCTGTTCGGCGACCGCCATGTCAGCCGCGTCCACATGGAAAGCGACGAGTCGATGGAGCTGATCGACATCATCGGCGCCGACCCACCCGCGCACATTGCCTGCGTCGGCGGTCACCCGCCGCGGCACCACTGGAATGCCCATCTCGCCCGCTTCCGCCCCTTCACCCTGCTGCGCGCGCCGGTGCCCCGGGTGCAGTCGCTGTTTCGCTACATCCGCAACGAATCCGACACCACCCTCACCGCCTGGGGGCTCAGCCGCGGCTTCAGCTTCGACGAGTTCATCGCCTCCCGGAATTGCGGCGTGGTGGAGCATGCCTCCAACGGCATGTGCCGCATGCTGTGCGGCGACCCTCGCTTCACCACCCCCGGCGGCTACAGCACCGCGGATTTCAACGACCCCGCCCACCACGACGCGATCCTGGACGGCGCGATGCGCCTGCTGGAGGAGATCGACTTCGGCATCGTGGAAGACATGGAAGCCACGCTGCGCCTGGTGCAGATGCGCTGGGGCATCCCCTTCCCGATCGACAACGTGGTGGCCAACACCACCGAGCGCCTGGGCGTGGAAGACGAGCCGGACAGCATCCGCCGCATCGCGGAGATCAACACGCTCGACATCGCGCTCTATGAGCGTGCCAGCCTGCTGTTCCGCCAGCGCATGGCGCGGCTGGAGGCGCTGGCGGTGCCGGAAAACCCGATGGCGGTGTTCGCGCCGGAGCCCGGCGAGCCTGTCGGCATCGGCAAGGTCCCCGGCCGCCAGGGCTTCCATGGCGCGGAAGGCGGCAGCATCGCCTGGCTGGACCACATGGTGCGCTCGCGCATCCACTTCCGCCCGCCGACGGCCCGTGGCCACATCACTTTGCGCTTCTACCGTCCGCGCGAAACCTACCCGGCCGAACGCATCGCGCTTTACCTCGACGGCGTACCGCTGCCCGCCAGAGTTATCGGCAGCGAAAGCAACTGGTGCACCCTTCTCTGTGACACTGTGCCAATGGCGAATGCCGTTCATGAGCTGGCCATTGACCCGCCCTATTGGGTGCCGGAGCGGGTGCTCAACCCCAGCGCCACGTTAGGCCGCCGCAATCTTTCGGTGGCGCTGGCGACCATGAGCGTAACGCCGACCGAATAGAACAGGTACAATTCATCGGATTTCGGAACATAAATTCGTTGCGGCGTTGCCCTGCGATGCCAACGGTGGCATGCCCTTCGGACAAGGCCAAGACTTGGAGACGCCCGGATGCCGATCACAGACGACGAGATTGCCTGGGTGTACCGCCTCATTCTCGGCCGCGAGGTAACGGAGGACGAGGCAAAGCGCTGGCGCCCGACCTCGCTGGAGGTTCTGCGGCGCGCGGCGCTGGAATCGGCGGAGTTCCGCGGCGTGCTGCAGCAATTGGCGGTGGCAGCGCCGCCGCGGCCACCGGCACGGCTGACGCTGAACCTGCCCCCCTCGGCGGTGGAGTGGCAGGTGCCGCCGCAGACGATGGCGCGGCTGATCGATCACGTTACGCAGACCTGGACAGCGCTGGGGAACGAAAAGCCGCACTGGTCAGTGCTGTCCTCCGACCAGTTCCTGCCGGACAAGATCGAGGAGAACCGCCGCAGGTTCTACGAATCTGGCCTCGATGACACGAAGCGCATCCTGAGCGCCCTGGAGCGGCACGGTCGCGATGCAGCCGATCATCCGCGGGTGGTGGAATACGGCTGCGGCGTGGGGCGGGTGACGCCATACCTGTCCGCCGCGTTTCGCGAGGTGACGGCGATCGACATCTCCTCCAGCCACCTGGCGATGGCGCAGGAAGCGACGCAGGCGGCCGGCGTGCGCAACGCACGCTTCCAGCTGGCGCGTGCGCCAGAGTTCGGCATGGAAGCGCCGTTCGACCTCTGGTTCAGCTACATTGTGCTGCAGCACAACCCGCCGCCAGTGATCGCGATGATCCTGCGCCGTGCGATGGCCATGCTGGCGCCGGGCGGCATCGCCATCTTCCAGGTGCCAACCTTCGCCATGGGCTACCAGTTCGACGTCGCGCGCTACCTGGGCAACCCAACCAGCACCGGCACCATCGAGGTGCATTGCCTGCCGCAACCCGTGGTCTTCCAACTGGCGCGGGAGGCGGGGTGCATACTGCTCGAAATGCGCGAGGACACGGCGATGGGGCCGCACCACAGCTGGCTGTCCAATACCTTCGTCTTCGCCAAGCCCGCCTGAGCCCTGCCACATGACATCCGGCCAGGAACCTCGATAGCGGAATTGCCGATCATACCAGCCACCCCTGATGTCGACCGACGAAGAATCGGTCGACGGCGGGCGGTATGATACCAAGCCGCAGAGGCTCTGACTGATCGATACAAAAAAAGGCCAGGGCGCTGCCCTGGACCCGCAAAGGGCCGGCGGCCCTTTGATCCCCATTATTTTTCAGGAGAATAAGGTCCAGGGGTTTGGCCCGTCGCGCCAAGGCGCGCGATACCAACCGATGGGCCGAATGATGGTTAAGATTGGTCAGGCAGCTGTGGTGGCGGCCAGCTGACCGCCACCATGGCCAAGCCTCAGGCCGCCAGCCGCTTCAGGGCATCCGGCGTGGACAGCAATTCGGACTCAACCTCCGTCAGCCACATGCGGTTCAGGTCTTCCAGCTTGAATCCCTGATGCACCGGCTGGCCGAAAGCAATACCCGGGTGATGCACCACGGCGCGGCCCTCAACGATCTGCTGCTTCCACTCCGCCATCTCGGGGAAGGCCTTCGATGGGTGGAAGAACACGTTCTGGTGGTACACCCGCGCACCCACCGGCGCAGTATGAAACACAAAGCTGTGGCGCGTCTGAGACACGTCGCGGATCGGCGTGCCGCCATGCGGGAGTTGGGGATGCCAGATCACGCAGTCGCCGGGGTTCATATACAGCTTCACGGGACGCAGGCCCCGCTTGGCGCACCTTTCGGTCACGCCCCGCTGGTAATCATCCCAGATTTTTCCATCCAGCTGCGGCAGTTCATCGAGTGAGCCATATCGGGCGGTCGCGATCGCCTCGCGATCCAGTTCGCCTACCAGGTGGCCGCCGGCCAGCACCTCCAGGCAACCGTTGTCGTCGCCGGCGCCCTCCAGGTACAGGGTGTTGCCGAAGTAGTTGTATTCCGGCCGGGTGCAGAACACCGGCGTGTCACGGTGCGCCGGCTGCTCCGAGCCACGCTCGTAGTACAGCGAGGTGTAGAGCGACGTGGGGCGACCGAACAGGAAGTCTTGCACCTCCAGCAGCAGCTTGTTGCGCGTGAACAACTGCGTGAGGATGGGCATCGCGATGTGCAGGTTGGTGAAGCGCGGCAGAATGCCGCGGTCGGAGCGGTGCGGATTGAAGGTCTCGGCATTCTGGAGATAGAACTTCTGGAACTCGCCGATGACCTTCTGGCAATGCTCCGGCGGCACCACGCTGGGGATCACTGTGTATCCCAGCGACACAATGTTGGCGGCATGGCGCATCGCCGGCTCGGAGAGATTGGAGTGCAGGATCTGCTCCAACGCGCTGTCCTGCATGTGGATCGGTGTCTTCACCCACCCCGTATGGCTGCCACCATCCATTGTTCCGCCCCCATTCTTCCACGTCTCGATATCAGCAAACCGCCCCTCTCTGCAACGAGCGGGTACGGCAGTCTAGCCGCGAACATATTGCAGCCCGATGAACCGCCCGCGCATTTCCTTCGTCCGCGCCGCCACCCCTTCCGGCGCGTTTCCGCGCAGCCCCTCGGCGATCAGCTCCGCCAGCGCCGGCGCATCGGCCGGCGTCACGCCCCGGCGCACCAACTCCGGGGTGCCGATGCGCAGCCCGTTGAGGTCGCCCGGCACCTCGGCGATCGGCAGGCCGATCCCGCAAGCCAGGAACCCCGCCCGGCGCAGCGTTTTGGACGCCGCCTGCCCGCCGCCGAACGCCGCCGCCTCCACCGCGAACTGGTGGGAGGTGGTCATGCCGCGATCCCGCGCGAACACCCGGATGCCACGGGCCGCCAGCTCCCCCGCCAGCGCCTGGGACAGCGCCACCATCGCCTTCGCATAATCCGCGCCGAACTCGCGCCAATCCAGCAGCGTGATCGCCAGCGCGGCACTTTTGGCGGCGTCGAAATTTGCCGTCATGCCGGGGAACGCGATGCGGTCCAGCTTCTCGGCGATCGCCGCGTCGTTGGTCACGATCAGCCCGCCGGCCGGGCCGCCCAGGCTCTTGTAGGTGCTCATCGTCATCAGATGCGCCCCCTCGGCCAGCGGGTTCGGCCAGGCGCCGCCGGCGATGATGCCGCACTGGTGCGCGGCATCGAACAGCACATGCGCCCCCACCTCATCCGCAATCGCCCGCACCGCGCGCACGTTGTGCGGGAACAGGTTCAGGCTGCCGCCGATGGTGATCAGCCGCGGGTGCACCCGCCGCGCCAGCGCCCGCAGCCCATCGAGGTCCACCGTATATCCATCCGCATCCAC
>CAMDAM010000317.1 GCA_945888575.1 Asaia bogorensis
GGTCAGGTCACTCGGGTAGCGCAGGCCACGACGTTCGTAGCGGGTGCGATTTGCGTTCGTCCACATGACGTAAGCATCGACGTCGCCTCCGTGTCGGTAAAAATCACAACCGATTCAACTCGCTACCCATGTTCCCGGATGGACACTCAAGGCACTGAATTGTGTGATCATCGAGCAGGAAGCGCCAGACCTTGCCTTAACAGGTCACGCCTTGCATTAGTTGACCAGCGTTGGCATTGCGACCGAGTTGCTTGACGACGACACTTTTGTGCTGAAGTTTCGCCCGGATATCGGACAGGTTCGAGATATCGATCTCTTTCTTCGTTCTCACCCTATACCTGTGTCGGAAACATCCCCCCTCACGGCTCTGCTAGGCTATCGATTTCAACATCGTGGGGCATTTGGCACAGCCCCTGTACATCAACGACGTCACGTATAGTGGAATGGCATCGGATATTCGCCGGCTGGAGAGTCTGCCATTCGCTTTTCTCGTAAAGTTCACCGGATTGGCCGCGGAACAACTCTATTGGGGTACGCCATTCATCCCGAAGCTGGCAGCCCTGGAGGCGTATTTTCGTATCAATATAGGATTGATATTCAACAATCTCGAGAACTCGGAATTGCTGAGGCGGATCCTGATTCAAAGCACCGTCTATGCGCGCGCTCTCGCCGTCCATACGATCGTGATGAGAGACTATTTCATTCATTTTGATTCGGAGCAGAACGCAGAAGCGTTTCTCTGCTCTCTGGCGGGACATACGCTCGAGGATATACTGTGGCGCAACAACCTTGGTGCCAGTATCCGGTATCACCCTGCCGCGCATACGAACTACTTTCACTCCCATGGCATTTGGCAGTTCCTGTCGGAGGGGCGATTCAAGATGTCCAAGTTTGGCGAAATCTATCTCGGCGCCATGGCGGAGTACGACCGGGCGGGCGGTCTGGCGTTCATGAACGGACAGCGGACGATGTTGCTTGCGGATGCGGCCGACCTTGGGGACCGCTTGCAGGCTGCGTTGCCGACAGGACCTCTTCGCCACATCCGTCGGTCGGAAGATGGCTACAGAATTCAATCAAGGCAGCATGATTGGTCCTTGGTTCGCGGAAACTCAGATCATATCGATAGAATGGAGAATGAAAACAACACACTGCGACGGCATATCGACCAACTTAATCTTCGGATACAGGAACTAAGCACCGAACAACATGCGTGATGTCGGGTGCCCAGGGAGCCGATGTTGGCTGAGCGTTCAGGGCGCACCAACCCTGAGGTGTGACGTTGGTCATCAAGTCCGTGAACCCCAGGCCTTCATTCCGCCGCGCGGGCCAGAGTGACCGGCGCTAGGCGCGTGTCCGGCAGTTGGTCGATTTGCCACAGCTGGGCCAGCAGGGTTTCGGCGGCGACGTGGCCGATGGCAGGGGTGGTGAGTTCGTAGAACTTGTCAGTCAGTTCGGCGTCGGTCAGCGGGTCGTCGGGGTCGCCGTGGCGGGTGGTCTGGTGGTGGCGCAGGGTTCGGCCATCGACCAGTTCGATGGTGACGATGGCGGAGCGGGCGCCGGGGAAGGCGGCGTCGCAGG
The DNA here is from genome assembly GCA_945888575.1 of Asaia bogorensis. Taxonomy (GTDB): domain Bacteria; phylum Pseudomonadota; class Alphaproteobacteria; order Acetobacterales; family Acetobacteraceae; genus CAMDGX01. Next base: position 1,579 of record CAMDAM010000317.1, read on the forward strand.
TGGGGTCCAGCACCACGGTGGTCTTGGCCATCAGCGCCTGGGTGTCGGGGTCGGCGAGGCGGGCGGGTTCGAAGGCGGCGAGGCGGACATTGCCGTGGACCAGCGCGGTGGCGACGGTGAAGGGCGTGCTGAAACGGCCCTCGAAGGCGGTGGCGACCTGGTTGCGGCCGGTCACGTCCAGCGTGGCGCGGTAGCCGCCGACGGTGATGCGCGCCACCTCGCCGTGGTGGAAGCCGTGGGCGCGTTGCAGGGCGAGGGCGCCATCGATGGCGGCGAAGGCGTGGCCGCAGCACCCGTGGTTCTTGAACGTCATCTGCGTGATGTTGTAGCGCGTGCCGAGGTCGTCGGTGGCTTTTGACCAGTCGGGGTTCACCGACATGGCGGCACCGAAGCCGGCGGCCCCTTCCAGCACATCGAGCGCGCCGGTCATGCCCTGGGCGGCGCCGAGGGCGGCCATGGCGCCGGCATCGGCCGCGTGGCCGGCGTGCAGCGGCTTGCTCATGGCGTCCGACCGGAACGCCTGCTGCAGGGCGGCGGCGAAGGTGCCGGCATTGGCCAGGGCGTGGGCGGTTCGGTTGGCGTCCAGCTTCAGGATGCTCGCCACTGCGGCGGCGGCGCCGAAGGTGCCGATGGTGCCGGTGGTGTGCCAGAACCGGTAGTGGGAGGGCTGCACGGCCACGCCGATGCGGGTGGAGATTTCGTAGCCCACCACGATGGCGCGCAGCAGGTCTTCGCCGGTGGCGCCCTTCGCCTGGGCCGCGGCCAGAGCGGCGCCGATGACGGGGCAGCCGGGGTGATAGACCGCGTCCCGAAAAATGTCGTCGAACTCGATGGTGTGGCTGGCGGTGGCGTTGATCAGGGCGGCGGCGCGCAGGCTGGCGGGCAGGTTGCGGCCATAGACGATGGCGCGGCCGTGGCCGATTTCGTCGGACAGGGCCGCGGTGAGCATCGTCGCGGGATCGAGCAGGGCGCCGGGCAGCAGGGCGGCGAACCAGTCGATCACGGCCCGGCGGGCGTGGTGGCGCACCTCATCCGAGAGGGCGGCGGTAAGTTCGCGCTCGGCATAGGCGCCCAGCTGTTCGGCAATGGTCGGCATGGTCAGCTCCGTGTCCTGTCGCCCAGCATGGCCGCCACGTGCGGTTCGATCAATGCGGCCAGCCTTGCATGGGCCTGGGCGGTGGGGTGGATGGAAGGTTCGGGTGGGCGCAGCAGCTTGTCGTAATACTGCTCCCGATCGATCTCGCCGTTGCGTTCAAACAGTGGGGTGGCATCCACGAAGGTGATGCCTTGCACCTTCCCACCCGCGTAGCGCTGGGCGAGGCCGGCGTTCATGCCGCGCGTGGCCTGGGTGGTCCAGTCGCCGCGGTCGCTGGGCAGCACGGAGATCACCACCAGCTTGGGCACCATGCGGCGGATCTCGGCCACGCAGGCATCGTGGCCTTTCAGCGAATCCTCCACGCTCCAGCGCAGCCGGCCGAAATTGTTGGCGCCGATCAGCAGCACGGCCCCCTTGGCCTGGGTGAGCTGGCCGTTGCGCAGGCGCCAGAGCAGGTGGGCGGTGGCATCGCCCTTGAAGCCCAGGTTCACCGCGTGGCGCCCGCCATAGAAGCGCTGCCACACCGATGTGAAATCCTGCCAGGCCGGTGGGCCGGATTTCTCCCAATCCTGGGTGATGGAATCGCCGATCCACAGCAGGTCCACGCGCCCGGCCTTCAACTCGCGCAGCTTGGCGGCGTGGCGCTCGGCCCACCACTTGGCGTCCATGCGCGACAACGGCGTGGCGGCGAGCGGTGGGCGCGGAGCAGGGGCGGCCGCGGCCAGGGCGAGCGCGCCGGCGGCCAGCAGGGCGCGGCGCCTCATGCCTGCATGGCCGCCGCGATCTCGGTCTCCGCCAGGCCCGCCTGCGCCAGCACCTCGCGCGTGTGCTCGCCCAGATGCGGGGCGAGGCGGCGGATGCTGGCCGGAGTGCCGTGGTAGCTCACGGGAATGCCCACCAGCGTCATTTCGCCCTCGGTGGGATGGGCCATGCGCGGGAAGAAGCCGATCTCGTTCAGGTAGTCGTCGGCCAGCAGGTCCTCCAGCGAATTGGCCGGGCCGTGCGGCAGGTCGGCCTCGCGCAGCAGCACCAGCCATTCGGCGTTGGTGCGCTGCTTCATCCCCTCGGTGACGATGGCGTAGGCGGCCTCGATATTGTCGGACCGGGCGCTGCCGGTGGCGAAGCGCGGGTCTTCCATCAGCGCCGCCTTCCCGAACAGGGCAAACAGTCTGGCCCATTGCGCGTGGGTGGCCACCATCACGCACATGAAGCCGTCCTTCGTGGCGAAGGGCCGGCGATCCGGCGTCAGCATGCGGGGGTAACCGATGCCCAGCTCCGGCTGGCCGATCGAATGGCCCCACATGTGTTCGGGCAGCAGAAAGCTCACCAGCGTGTCCATCATCGGCACATGGACGGCCTGGCCGTGCCCGGTGCGCTCGCGGGCGAACAGCGCCATGGCGATGGAACTGGCCAGCACGTGGCCGGTCAGCTTGTCCGCCAGCACGCTGGGCACGTAGCGCGGGCCATCGGCCTGGGCGCCGCGGCCGTTGAGGTGGGCAAGCCCGCCCATGCCCTGGATGATGTCGTCATAGGCCGGGTCTTCCTCCCGGCTGCTGCCGGGGCGGAAGCCGGTGGCGCAGGCATGGATGATGCGCGGGTTCACCTTCGCGAGGCTCTCGTAGTCCAGCCCGAGGCGGGCGGCGGCCGAGAGGCGCATATTGTGCACGAACACATCCGCCCCTTCCACCAGCCGCATCAGCGCCGCATGTGCCGCCGGGCGCTTCAGGTCCAGCACCACGCTGCGCTTGTTGCGGTTGAGGTTGGCGAAATAGGCCGCCATGCCCTCGCTGCGGCGCGGGCCGATGAAGCGGGTCATGTCCCCGGCCGGGGGCTCCACCTTCACCACATCGGCGCCGGCATCGCCCAGGATCTGCGTGCCCATCGGGCCCAGCACCACCTGGGTGAGATCGATCACCCGCACGCCCGCCAACGGCCCGCCCGACATAGGTCAGGCGGCCTTGGGGGTGAAGCCGGCGGCGTCGATCGCGTCCATCAGCGCGGCGGCCGTCTGGGTGGAGTCGATCTCCACCAGGTGCGTCTCCAGGTCGGTCTTCACCGTTGCCTTGGGGTCCAGCTTCTGCACGGCGCCGGTGATCGCCTTCACGCAGCCGCCGCAGGTCATGTCGGGAACCGTGAACCGGGCCATCGGTGTCTCCTTGCGCTGTATCAAGGCAGGGTACCGCCTGCCGCCGTCTATGGCATCGTCGCACCTGCAAGGCTGGCCCGCCAGCGGCGCAGATGCATCAGGACCTCGTTGGTCCCATTTAGGGCGAGGGTTCAGGAGAACGCGGCCATGGCGGAGATCGATCTCGGCATTGAGGGCATGACCTGCGCCGCTTGCGTCACGCGCGTGGAGAAGGTGCTGAAGCGCGTGCCCGGCGTGGCGGCGGCGGAGGTGAACCTGGCCACCAACCGTGCCCGTGTTCATGCCGATGCCGAGGTGAAGCTGGAGGCGCTGACGGAAGCCGTCTCCCGCGCCGGCTACACCGCAGTGCCGGTGGCGCAGGCAAAGCACGCCAGGCCCGATCCGCTTTGGCCGGTGCTGGTGGCCGCGCTGCTGACGCTGCCGCTGCTGCTGCCGATGCTGGCCGACCCCTTCGGCTACGGCCATGTGCTGATGCTGCCGCCCTGGGTGCAGTTCCTGCTCGCCCTGCCGGTGCAGTTCGGCTTCGGTGCGCGGTTCTACGTGGCGGCCTGGAAGAGCCTGCGCGGCGGCAGCGCCAGCATGGATGTGCTGGTGGCGCTGGGCACCACGGCGGCCTTCGCGCTCTCCACCGCGGAGATGATCGTCGCCTGGCCCGAGTACACGATGGAGCTGTATTTCGAGGGCGCCAGCGTGGTGATCACGCTGGTGATGCTCGGCCGCTTCCTGGAGCATCGCGCCCGCGCCCGCACCACCGCGGCGATCGAGGCGCTGGCCGCCCTGCGCCCGGAAACCGCGCGCATCATGCGCGATGGCACGGAGCAGGAGGTGCCCACCGCCAGCCTGCGCGCCGGCGATGTGCTGGTGATCCGCCCCGGCGAGCGCATCGCCGCCGATGGCGTGGTGGAGGACGGCACCGGCAGCGTGGATGAAAGCCTGCTGACCGGCGAGAGCCTGCCGGTGGCCAAGGCCCCGGGCGAACGCGTGACCGGCGGCGCCATCAACGGTGAGGCGCGGCTGCTGGTGCGCGCCACCTCGGTCGGCGCGGAAAGCGTGCTCGCACGCATGATCCGCCTGGTGGAGAACGCCCAGGCCACCAAGCCGCCGATCCAGCGCCTGGCCGATCGCGTCAGTGCCGTGTTCGTGCCGGTGGTGGTGGCGATCGCGCTGGCGACCTTCCTGGGCTGGTGGCTGATCGGTGGCGACCTGGTGCCGGCGGTGATCCATGCCGTG
>CAMDAM010000318.1 GCA_945888575.1 Asaia bogorensis
TATTATGTGCGCCGCGCGCTCGACCCTTATGTGGAACTCCGCCTGGGCGACCTCGCCACCCTGCTGTCGCGCGACCTCTCCGTGCTGGTCCTGGTCGACCACGTCGTGGCCAGTGGCCCGGAGCAGGCCATGCTGGCCAACTGGGTGGAGAAAGGCGGCCTGTTGCTGCGCTTCGCCGGCCCACGCACCGCCGAGCAGCCCGATGCGCTGCTGCCCGTGAAGCTCCTGGCCGGGGATCGCCAGCTGGGTGGCGCCATGTCCTGGAGCCAGCCGGCCGGGCTCGATGCCTTCCCCGCCTCCTCCCCTTTCGCCGGGCTGCGCGTGCCGGCCGAAGTGCGTGTGACACGCCAGGTGCTGGCCCAGCCCGATGCCCGCCTCACCGAGGCCACCTGGGCCCGCCTGGCTGACGGCACGCCGCTCGTCACCCATGCCAGCCGCGGCCTCGGCCGCGTGGTGCTGTTCCACACCACCGCCAATGCCGATTGGTCGGACCTGTCCCTGTCCGGCCTGTTCGTGGACATGCTGCGCCGCCTCGTCGCCCTCTCGGCGGGGATCGCCGGCGTGGCGGAAGCGGACGACACCCGCCTCGCCCCGGTGGAAACGCTGGACGGGTTCGGCACGCTGGGCCCGCCCCAGGCCGCCGCCGGCCCCATTGCAGCGAGGGACTTCGCCACCACTGCCGCCTCGCCGCGCCACCCGCCGGGGCTGTATGGCCCGGAGAACGGCCGCCGCACGCTGAACCTCGCCAGCCGCCACCCCCCGCTCGCCGCCGCACCGGCCATCGCCGGGGCGCGGGAGGAGCCGGTAACGGGCACGGCGCCGGAACGCCTGCTCGCGCCCTGGCTGCTGGCCGCGGCACTCGCCCTGTTTGCCATCGACTTGGTGATCTCGCTGTTCCTGCGCGGCCTGGTCCGCGGCAGGGTCGCCGCGCGGGCCGCGATCCTGCTGCTCGCCGCCGCCCTGCCGGCCCAGGCGCAAACGCTGGTGCCCGCGCAAACCCCGGCCCACCCCGCACTCGTCACCCGCCTCGCCCATGTCGTCACCGGCGATGCCACGGTGGACAATATCGCCCGCGCCGGCCTCACCGGCCTGTCGGACTACGTGAACCGCCGCACCAATGCGGCCCTGGGCGAGCCTGCCGCCATCACCCTCGGCGAGACCGAACTCTCGTTCTACCCGCTGCTCTACTGGCCCATCGTTCCCGGCAGCCCGCCGCTCTCCGGCGCGCAGGTCACGGCGCTGAACGAGTTCATGGCTCATGGCGGCATCATCCTGATCGACACCCGCAACGGCGGCAGCGGCGAGGGCTTCAACGCCGGCGGCGAGCAGGCGCTGGAACAGCTGGCCCGCAACCTCGCCGTGCCGCCTTTGGCCGCGCTCACGCCGCAACACGTGCTGGCGCGCAGTTTCTACCTGCTGCAGGACTTCCCCGGCCGCTTCACCGGCGACACCATATGGGTGCAGCGCGCGCAGGACCGCACCAACGACAGCGTCTCCCCGGTGATCATCGGCGGCCACGACTGGGCCGCCGCCTGGGCGATCGACGCCCAGGGCCGCAACCCCTACGCCACCATCCCCGGCGGCGCCCGCCAGCGCACCCTGGCCTACCGCTTCGGGGTGAACCTCGTGATGTACGCCCTCACCGGCAACTACAAAGGCGACCAGGTGCATATCCCGGCCATTCTCGAAAGGCTTGGGCAATGACAGGAAGGATTCTTCTTTTTCTGAAGAAAAAGAAGCAAAAAGACTTTTCCGACTGGCCTCGCTCTCCACGTGGAGAACGAGGCGCCATAAATGCGGTTTTTTTGCTTCTTTTTGTTCACAAAAAGAAGGCTGCTTTCTGATGCGCATGGAACAAGCCATCGCCGCCATCCGCTTCGAGCCGGCCTTGCCGCTCTGGCTGCTGGCTGCCCTCGCCGCGCTCTGTCTGGTCGCCCTCGTCCTCGCCGCCTGGCTGCGCGCCCGCGGCACCCCCTGGCGCTTCCTCGCCTTCGCCGTGCTGCTGCTTTGGCTCTCCGGGCCCCGCGTGGTGGAGGAAACCCGCGAGGGCCTGCCCGACATCGCGCTGCTGGTGGTGGACGAATCTGCCTCCATGCAGGTCGGCACCCGCGCCGCGCTGGCCGAACGCGCCCGCGCCCGCATCGAGGCCCAGGCGCGCGACCTGCCGGGGCTGGAGCTGCGCACCGTGACGGTGCCGGAAGCCGGCAGCGAGGGCACCCGCCTGTTCGCCGGCATCGAGCGCGGCCTGGCCGACATCCCGCGCTCGCGCCTGGCGGGGATCATCGCCATCACCGACGGCCAGGCGCACGACATCCCGGACTCACCCGTCGCCGAGGCCCCGCTGCACGTGCTGATCCCCGCCAAGGCGGAGGAGGTGGATCGCCGCGTGCGCATCGTGGAGGCGCCGGGCTACGGCATCGTCGGCAAGACCGTCACCCTCAAGGTCGTCGTCGAGGATCTCGGCCTGCCCAACCGCGGCCTCTCCGCCGGGCGCGCCGCGCGCCTGACCATCCGCCGCGATGGCGAGCCGCCACGCATGGAGGACACCCCGCCGGGCGTGGAGCGCGAGGTGGAAATCCCCATCACCCGCGGCGGCCCCACCGTGGTGGAGCTGTCCGTCGATCCGCTGCCGGGTGAGGTCTCCCACGCCAACAACCGCGCCGTGGTCAGCATCAACGGCGTGCGCGACCGGCTGCGGGTGCTGCTCGTCTCCGGCGAGCCGCATCCCGGCGAGCGCACCTGGCGCCGCCTGCTGAAGGCAGACCCGGCGGTGGACCTCGTCCACTTCACCATCCTGCGCCCGCCGGAAAAGGACGACATGACGCCGCTGAACGAGCTGGCGCTGATCGCCTTCCCGGTGCGCGAACTGTTCCAGGTGAAGATCAAGGACTTCGACCTGATCATCATGGACCGGTTCGCCAACCGCTCCACCCTGCCGCCCGTCTACCTGCGCAACATCGCCGAGTATGTGCGCGAGGGCGGGGCGTTGCTGATGAGCGCGGGGCCCGAATTCGCCTCCACCTACTCGCTCGCCGCCAGCCCGCTCGCCACCGTTCTGCCCGCCCGCCCGGCGCCCGGCGGCAATGCCCTGGTGGAGGATGCCTTCCGCCCGGAAGTCACCGCGCTCGGCGCCCGCCACCCGGTCACGGAAAACCTGCCGGGCTGGAAAGCCGGCGCCCCGCCCAGCTGGGGCCGCTGGTACCGCCGCATCGAGCCGGCCAATCTGCGCGGCGACGTGATCCTGGCCGCCCCCACGCCCGGCGGCGGCGACCCGGCCCCGCTGCTCACGTTGGAACACGTCGGCGAAGGCCGCGCCGCGCTGCTGCTGTCCGACCACATCTGGCTTTGGTCGCGCGGCCACGACGGTGGCGGCCCGCAGGGCGAGCTCCTGCGCCGCATCGCCCATTGGCTGATGAAGGAGCCGGAGCTGGAGGAAACCGCCTTGCTCGCCCGCATCGAACGCGGCCAACTGACGGTGGAACGCCGCACCACGGAAGACGCACCGCCCCTCCCGCTCACCGTCACCGACCCCGACGGCGCCGCGAGCCGCCTCGCGCCGGAGCCGGTGCGCCCCGGCCGCTCCGTCGGCACCATGCCGGCCGCCGCCCCGGGCGTCTGGAGCGTTTCGGATGGCGTGCGCACCGCCTACGCCGCCGCCGGCGCCGCCAATCCGGTCGAGATGGCCGACATGCGCGCCACCGCCACCCTGCTCGCCCCACAGGTGAAGGCCACCGGCGGCAGCGCCCAGTGGCTGGACGGCATGGCCCAGGGTGCCCCGAACCTGCGCCGCACGGAGCCCAACCGGGAGGCCAGCGGCACCGGCTGGATCGGCCTGCAGCGCCGTCACGACCACGTCGTCACCGGCATCTCGGCCAGCCCGCTGCTGCCCTCCTGGCTGGCCCTGCCGCTGATCCTCGGCCTCGCCCTTCTCGCCTGGCGGCGCGAAGGCGCATGACACGGGAGGAGAGTGCCTTCGAACCCCCCGAACATCCCCCGCGCGGCCTGCCTTCGCTGCTGGCGCTGGTCGGCTTCATCGGCCTGTGCCTGCTCGTCGGCGCCGCCGGCAGCTCACTGACAGCCGAGAGCGTACGCGGCTGGTACCTCACCCTGAACCGGCCCCCCGGCGTGCCGCCCAACTGGGCCTTCCCGGTGGTCTGGACCGCGCTCTACGTCATGATGGGCACCGCCGCCTGGCTCGCCTGGCGCCAGCCCGGCCACTGGCACGCCCTGCGCCTCTGGGGCTGGCAGCTGCTTGCCAATGCGCTCTGGACCCCCGCCTTCTTCGGCTTGAACAGCCCGCTGCTCGGGCTTGTGGTCCTTGCCGTGCTGCTGCCGCTCATCGTCCTCACGCTGCGCGCCTTGCTGAAGCTGGACCGCCGGGCCATCTTCCTGATGCTGCCGTATTTGCTTTGGACCCTCTATGCGACGTATCTCAACCTTGGGTTCTGGTGGCTGAACCCCTGACAGGAACGCGCGTGACGCCCATGAACACTCCCTCCCGACTCGCCCTCGCCGCCGCGGTGCTGCTCGCCCTGCCGGCTGCCCCGGCCCTGGCCCAGGTGGGCATCATGGGCGGCAACACACCGCTCGGCAACGGCACCCAGGACAACAGCCGCTCGCGCGAGCAGAAGAAGCCCTCCGCCCTGCCCGGCGCCCGCTTCACCCAGCAATCCCCCGCCGCCGCCGAACGCGCGCCCGCCGACATGGCGCCGAACGAGGCACTGTTCGATGCCGTGAACCGCGGCGACATCGCCGCCGCCCGCGATGCGCTGGGCCGCGGCGCCGATGTGGATACGCGCAACATCCTCGGCCTCACCGCACTCGAAACCGCCATCGACCTCGGCCGCAACGACCTCACCTTCCTGCTGCTGTCGATGCGCGGCGCCTCCAGCGGTTCTGCCGCCCCGCCGGCCGCCGCCACCCGCCCGCCGCCGCGCCAGGCCGCCGCGCAACCCGCCCCGGCCCGCGTTGCCGTTGCCCCCCAGCCGGCGCCGCCCCGCCCGCGTCCGGCCTACAACGACCCCGGCACACCCGTGCCCCAGGCCGGCTTCCTCGGCTTCGGCCCCTCCCGCTAAGGACCGCCCCATGACCGAGGTCGACTGGACCCGCCTGACCGGCCCCGAGATCCGTGCCGTCGCCGCCCGCGGCAATGCGCTCGCGGTCCTGCCCGTCGGCTCGCTGGAACAGCACGGCCCCCACCTGCCGGTCATCACCGATACCCGCACCGCCTGGGAAATCGCCATCCGCGCTGCCCGGCTTGCCGCGCCGGACATGCCCGTCCTGGTCCTCCCCGGCATGTGGACCGGCATGAGCGAGCATCACCTGCCCTTCGGCGGGACCATCACGCTCAACTTCGCCGAATTCCGCGGTGTCCTCTCCGGCGTCGCCCGCTCGCTGTGCGCCATCGGCTTCACCCGCCTGCTGCTGGTCAACGGCCACGGCGGCAATATCGACCCGCTCTCGGTCGCCGCCCGCGAACTCGCCGTCGAATACGGCCTGCCGATCGTCTCCTGCACCCCCTGGAACGTCGCCGCCGAAGCCGTGGCCGGCATCCTGGAAAAGCAGAAAGGCCCCGCCCATGCCTGCGAGGCCGAAACCTCCGTCATGCTGGCGATGACGCCAGAGACCGTCCGCACCGACAAGCTGGAGGAAGCCGTCCAGCAAGCCCCGCCCGCCATCACCGGCCGGCCCGGCTACAGCCGCTTCTGGAGCTTCTCCGAACGCGCCCCCATCACCGGCACCATCGGTGACCCCCGCGCCGGAACCGCCGAAAAAGGCGAACGCCTCCTCAACGCCATGGCCGCCGCCCTCGCCCAGGGCATGGCCGACCCCATCCTCTGGCGGACCCCCGACCCCGTCTGGACCCCCGGCCGCGGCCAAGGCCCCACGGCAGGCTCGGCCCTCGACTGACGTCGGAGTAAGGAAGGCAAGGCCAGGGCTCTGCCCTGGACCCGCTGGGGCCTGAGGCCCCAGACCCCCGGACCTTTTCCGCCTTCGGCGGGGAGGGGCCAACGAGGCCAATCGAACCGCCCGG
>CAMDAM010000319.1 GCA_945888575.1 Asaia bogorensis
TCCACGATGTTGGTGGAGAGCAGGATGTCGTATTTGCCGTCGCCGAACTCGGTCATCACCCGTTCCAGCTCGGTCGGCGCCAGGCGGCCATGGGCCTGGACCATGCGGGCATCGGGGATGATCTCGCGCAGGCGGGCGGCCATGCGGTCGAGGTCTTCCAGGCGCGGCACCACGCAGAAGACCTGGCCGCCGCGGAAGCGTTCGCGCTGCAGGGCCTCGCGGATCACCACGCCGTCGAACGGCATGATGAAGGTGCGCACGGCGAGGCGATCCACCGGCGGGGTGGCGATCAGGCTCATCTCGCGCACGCCGGTCAGCGCCAGTTGCAGGGTGCGCGGGATCGGCGTGGCGGTGAGGGTGAGGACGTGCACGTCCTCCTTGATCGCCTTCAGCTTCTCCTTGTGGGCAACGCCGAAATGCTGCTCCTCGTCCACGATCAGCAGGCCGATGTGGTTGAAGCTCACGGACTTGGCCAACAGCGCATGGGTGCCGACGACGATGTTGACGTCGCCGGAGGCCAGGCCCGCGCGCACCTCGTTGGCTTCCTTGGCCGCGACCATGCGCGAAAGCTGCGCCACCTTGATCGGCAGGCCGGCGAAGCGGGCCGAGAAGGTGCGGAAATGCTGGCGCGACAGCAGCGTGGTCGGCACCACCACGGCCACCTGCATGCCGGACATGGCGGCGACGAAGGCGGCCCGCAGGGCCACCTCGGTCTTGCCGAAGCCCACGTCGCCGCAGATCAGGCGATCCATCGGGCGGCCGGAGGCGAGGTCTTCCAGCACGTCGGAAATCGCGCGGGTCTGGTCCTCCGTCTCGGCGAAAGGGAATCGGGCGCAGAATTCGTCCCACGCGCCTTCCGGGGGCATCATGGCATCAGCGTCGCGCAGCTTGCGGGCGGCGGCGATGCGGATGAGTTCGGCGGCCATGTCGCGCACCCGCGACTTCATCTTGGCCTTGCGCGCCTGCCAGGAGGCACCGCCCAGCTTGTCCAGCGCCACGCCGGCGCTTTCGCTGCCGAAGCGCGACAGCATCTCGATATTCTCGACCGGCAGGAACAGCTTGTCGCCGCCGTCGTAGATCAGGCGCAGGCAATCATGCGGCGCGTTGTTCACCTGCAGCGTGACGAGCCCGTCGTAGCGGCCGATGCCGTGGTCCTGGTGCACGACGAGGTCGCCCTCGGCGATTTCCGTGGCCTCGGCGATGAACTGGTCGGCGCGCTTGCGGCGGCGCGGCGGGCGGGCGATGCGCTCGCCGAGCAGGTCCTGCTCCGAGACGATGGCGGTGTCTTCGGCGAGGAAGCCGCGCTCGATGCCCAGGGAGACGAGAATGACGGGGCCGCGCGGCAGCGCCCTTGCGGCCTCCCAGGTGTCCGCCGTTTCGGTCTTGAAGCCGTGCTCGCGCAGCAAATTGCCCAGGCGCTCGCGCGAGCCGGTGGTCCAGGCGGCGAGGATCAGGCGGCGGCCCTCTCCGGCCCAGCGATCGCCTTGCGCCTTCAGCTGGTCGAACACGCTGATCCCCGGCCCGCCGCCGGATTGGGCGAAGATCGGTGCGGGGCGGCCGCCGGCATCCGGGCCCTCGGCGCCGTCCGGCTTGCCGTAGGGGGTGAAGGCGAAGGCGGGGCCGCTGGCCAGCATCGCATCCCAGTCCTCGCGGGTGAGGTAGAGGCGCTCCGGCGGCAGCGGGCGGTAGGGGGTTTCGCCATCGCGCGGCAGGGTGCGGCGGGCGTCGTGGTGGTCGGCGATCATCTCCAGCCGGGCGGTGAGGATCTCGTCGGACTGGTTGTCGAGGCTGACGGAGGCGCCGGGCAGGTAGTCGATCAGCGTTTCCATGCTGCTGTGGAACAGCGGCACCCAATGCTCCATGCCGGGATGGCGGCGGCCGTCGGAGATGGACATGTAGATCGGGTCGTTGGCGGCGGCCGGGCTGAACAGCTCGCGCCAGGCGGTGCGGAAGCGGGCGACGCTGTCCTTGTCAAGGAACACCTCCGACACCGGGCGCAGCATCAGCCTGTCGGCCTTGGCGCCGCTGCGCTGGGTGGCGGGGTCGAAGCTGCGGATATCCTCGATGTCGTCGCCGAACAGGTCCAGGCGCAGCGGTTCCGGCACGCCGGACGGGAAGATGTCGATGATACCGCCGCGGATGGCGAATTCGCCGGGCTCCATCACCGTGGCGGCGCGGCCGTAGCCGTTGGATTCCAGGAAGCGGGCCAGTTCCTCCGGCTTGATGCGGTCGCCGCGCTTGAAGCTGCGGCTGCCGCCATGAAAGGCATGGCGCGGCGGCACGCGCTGCACCAGGGCGTTCACCGTGGTGAGCAGGATGCGGGTGCCCGTGGCGGGCTCCAGCAGGCGGGAGAGGGTGGCGATGCGCTCGCTCACCAGCTCCGGATTGGGCGAGACGCGGTCGTAGGGCAGACAATCCCAGGCCGGGAAGCGCAGCACCTCGGCCTCCGGCGCGAAGAAGGCCAGGGCTTCGGCCATGCGGGCCATGCGGGCGTCGTCGCGCGCCACGTGCACCAGCGGGCCCTTGTGCTCGGCGCTGCGGCGGGCGAGCAGGATGGCATCCCAGCCCTCCGGGGCGCCGAAGACGGTCAGCGTCATCGGTGGGTGCCGCCGGCGGTGACGTAGGCCAGGATCTCGCGCAGCATCGGGCTGTCGGCCTCGGGGGGGATCGGCTCGCGGCCGGTGAGCCAGTCCGTCAGGTCGGTGTCCGGCAGTTCCATCACCGCTTCCAGCGCATCCATCTCGGCATGGCCCAGCGTGGCCAGCCGGGCAGCGACGAAGCCGCCGATCATGAGGTCGTTTTCTTTCGTGCCGCGATGGGTGGCACGGAAGAGCAAACGACGGCGGCGATGCTCAGTTACTGTGGAGTCGTCCGGTGTCATGCCTGTCACATACGCTTTCGCGGCGAAGCTTGCAGCCCATCTGGCGCTGGAATCTCCGCGGAATGCATGCGGGGCGTGCACACGCGGGTTGCTGCGCCTTGGCCGCTGCCCGTAGAAGCGGCCGATTACGCGGAGAACTGCCATGGCCCAGACACGCCCGGATGCGATGGAAGACCGGCTGATCGTGGCGCTGGACGTGCCCTCGATCGCCCAGGCGCGCGCGCTGGTGGAGCGGATCGGCGATGCGGTGCGGTTCTACAAGGTCGGCTACTGGCTGCTCTATTCGCCCGGCGCCGATGGCTTGCTGGCGGAGCTGAAGGCGGCCGACAAGCGCATCTTCCTGGATGCCAAGCTGCACGACATCCCCCAAACCGTGGAAATCGGCGCCGCCCGGCTGGCCGAACGCGGCGTGGACCTGCTGACCGTGCATGCGGAGCCCGCCGTGATGCAGGCCGCGGTGAAGGGGGCGGCCGGCAGCGGCCTGATGATCTTCGGCGTGACGGTGCTGACCAGCCTGGACGATGCCGACCTCGCCGAAATCGGCTACCGCATGGGCGTCTCGGAACTGGTGTCGCGCCGCGCCCGCCAGGCGGCGGAGGCCGGCTGCGCGGGCATCATCGCCTCGCCGGAGGACAAGCCCGCCCAGCTGCGCGCCGCCGCCGGCGCGCCGAGCCTGCTGATCGCCACCCCCGGCATTCGCCCGGCCGGCGCCGATGTCGGCGACCAGAAGCGCGTGGCCACGCCGGCGCGAGCAATCTGCGACGGATCGGACTACCTGGTGGTCGGCCGCCCGATCGTGGCGCAGCCTGATCCCGCGGCGGCCGCACGGGCCATCCTGGCGCAGATGCGTGAAGGCGCCTGAGCCCCCCACCCCACTCGCACCGCTTTTCGAGCCGCTGACCTCGCTGCGCGGCGTCGGCGAGGCGCTGTCCACCCTGATCGCGCGCGCCGCCGGCGGGGAGCGGGTGGTGGACCTGCTGTTCCACCTGCCGGACAGCTACATCGACCGGCGGGTGCGCCGCCGCATCCGGGACATGGGTCCGGGCGAGATGGGCACGCTGGAAGTGGAGGTGGTGGGCATCGAGCCCCCAGCCACGCGGCGCCAGCCCACCAAGGTGCGGGTGACCGATGGCAGCGGGTTCGCCGAACTCGTGTTCTTCAACCGCTACCCCACCGGAAGGCTACCGGTCGGCGCCAAGGTGCTCGTCTCCGGCAAGTGGGGCGAGGGCCGGCAGATGCCGCACCCCGATTTCATCGTGCCGACGGACCGGCCAGACATGCTGCCGGCGGTGGAACCGGTCTGGCCGCTGACCGCCGGGCTGTTCGGCTACCATTTGCGCAAGCCGGTCGCCGAGGCCGTCGGCCGGGTGCCGGAGCTGGACGAATGGCACGACGGCCCGCTGCTGAAGCGCGAGGGCTGGCCCGCCTTCCGCGACGCGCTGGTCACGGCACAGACGCCGGAACTACCCCCCGGGCCGGAAGCGGCGCGGCGCCTCGCCTATGATGAGCTGTTCGCCGACCAGGTCGCCCTCGCCCTGCTGCGCCGCCGGGTGCGCGCCCGGCCCGGCCGCGCGCTGAAAGGCCACGGCCGGCTGCGGCAGGAAGCCCTGTCCCGCTTCGGCCACGAACCCACCGAGGCCCAGCGCGCGGCGCTGGCGGAAATCGACGAGGACCTCGCCTCCCCGCGCCGGATGCTGCGGCTGCTGCAAGGCGACGTAGGCGCCGGCAAGACGCTGGTGGCCATGCTGGCGATGCTCACGGCGGTGGAATCCGGCGCCCAGGCCGCGCTGATGGCCCCCACCGAGCTGCTGGCGCGCCAGCACCACCGCACCCTGTCGCGCATCTGCCCGGTCCCTGTGGAGCTGCTCACCGGCTCCGTCACCGGCCGGGCGCGGGCCCGCGTGCTGGGCGGGCTCGCCGATGGCTCCGTGCCGATCGTCGTCGGCACCCATGCGCTGATCCAGGAAGGCGTGGAATTCCAGGACCTGGCGCTGGCGGTGATCGACGAGCAGCACCGCTTCGGCGTGGAACACCGCCTCTCCATCGGCGCCAAGGGCGAGGCGACCGACGTGCTGGTGATGACCGCCACGCCCATCCCGCGCACCGTGCTGCTCACCCAATGGGGCGAGATGCAAACCAGCCGCCTCGCCGGCAAACCCGCCGGGCGACAGCCGATCCGCACCACCATCCATTCGCTCTCCACCCTGGTGGACATCGTCGAGGCGCTGCGCCGCAAGCTGGAGGACGGCGCGCGCATCTACTGGGTCTGCCCGCTGGTGGAGGAGAGCGAGCTGATCGACCTCGCCAACGCCGAGGCCCGCTTCGCCGAACTCACCCAGTATCTCGGCCCCGTCGTCGGGCTGGCGCATGGACGCCAGGAAACGGCCGTGCGCGAGGCCGCGCTGATCGATTTCGCCGCCGGCCGCACCAAGGTGCTGGTGGCGACCACCGTGATCGAGGTGGGCGTGGACGTGCCGGAGGCGACCGTGATGGTGGTGGAGCACGCCGAACGCTTCGGCCTGGCCCAGCTGCACCAGCTGCGCGGGCGCGTGGGCCGCGGCAGCGCGCAGAGCTTCTGCCTGCTGCTGCACGCCGATGGCCTCAACGAAACCGCCCGCCGCCGCCTGTCGCTGCTGCGCGACACCGAAGACGGCTTCGTGATCGCCGACGAGGATTTCCGCCTGCGTGGCGGCGGCGACCTGCTGGGCACCCGCCAATCCGGCCAGCCCGGCTGGCGCCTGGCCCTGATCGACCGCGACGAGGACCTGCTGCACATGGCCGGGCGCGACGCGGAGTTGCTGGTGCAGAAGGACCCGAAATTGGAAACCCCGCGCGGCCGGGCGGTGCGGATGCTGCTGGCGCTGTTCGAGAAGCGTGCTGCGGTCAGAACGCTGCAGTCGGGGTAGACCGAGATCCGTCGGGGCCAGCGCGGGACCCTGACGGAGACACTTTCCGCGACGTTCGCCCTCTACGCTAGGGTCAGGACCCATAATGGGTTGACCCGGCTCGACTGGGTCTGATTCTGGTTTTGGCGGGAGGAACCCGTCATGAGTGAGCAATTTTGGCTGTCTGATGAGCAGGTTGAGAGCCTCGCACCGTATTTGCCACGTTCGCGCGGCAAG
>CAMDAM010000320.1 GCA_945888575.1 Asaia bogorensis
CCCCGCCGGCACCGAGATCCCCGGCAACCCGGTCTCGTTCCCCGGCATGGTGTAGCGGCACGCATCCGCCAGCCGCCCCACCCACACATCCAGATCCTCATCGCGCAGCAGCGAATACGGCCCATTCGCCTCGGGCACCCGGATCGCCAGCGTCGGCGTCAGCAGCAGGTCGTACTGATCAAAAACCCGCCCGAACTGCCGCGTCACCGTATTGTTGTCCGCCATCATCCGCAGGATGTCGCGCTTGTCGTAGCGCTGCGCCCCCAGGAAATGCCGATACGTGATCGGCGTCAGGTACGATGAAAGCTCCTGCGGCTCGATCCCCAGCGCCCGCGCCCGGTCATCCAGCAGCGCCGCCCCATGGATCCACGCCGTGATGTAGCTCCGCCACAGCACCTCCCAGTCGCAGATATCGCCATCCTCAACCTCCTCCACCTGGTGCCCCAGCGCCTCCATCGCACGGCCCACCTGCCGCACCCGCTCCGCCACCACGGGATCGGTCGCCACCCCACGCCCCCACATCCCCGTCGAAATCCCGATCCGCAGCGTCCCCGGCTCCCGCTCGATCGCCGCCAGATACGATTCCTTCGGCTCGCCCATCCGGATGAACGACCCCCCCTTCGGCATCCGCACCAGCCGCTCGTACACCGCCGCGGTATCCCGCACCGTCCGCGTCACCACCCCGTCGGCACTCACCCGCGTGCCGTACTCGTTGTGCGAAAACCCCCGCGGCACCCGCCCACGGCTCGCCTTCAACCCGATCAACCCGGTGAACGCCGCTGGAATCCGCGTGGAACCACCCCCATCGCCAGACATCCCCACCGGCACCACCCCCGCCGCCACTGCGGCAGCCGACCCGCCGGAAGACCCACCCGGCGTATGCGCCAGATTCCACGGATTGCGCGTCACCCGCACCGCATCGATATCGGTCGCGGTATCGAAGGTCAGCCCGAACTCCGGGCACGCCGACCGCCCCAGCGGCACCAGCCCGCCGGCCAGGAAGTTGGCGATCGTCGGATCGGTCTCGGGCACCACGAACGCCTTCGTCAGCTTCGACCCCGATTGCTGCGTCCGCCCCTTCAAGCCCGAACCCATATCCTTCAGCAGCATCGGCACGCCATACAGCGCCCCGTCATGCGCCGGCCCGTCCACCTCCGGGTTGGCCAGCACGTCGGCGAAGATCTCCAGCACCGCCGCGATCCTGCCATCCACCCGCCCGCTCGCCGCCGCTGCCTGCGCCATCAGCGCCTTGGGCGAAACCTCGCCGCGCCGCACCAGCCCGGCCAGCGCCACCGCATCGTGCCGCCCCCACTCCGCCCAGCTCATCGCCAGTCCCTGCGCCATCGCACCCTCCCGCATCTCGTTGCGCAAACCCTGTGTCCTGCGCTGCCGCGCTGTCAAACACTCGTAAATTCCGCCCATGGAGTCGATTGACTTCCCGCCCCCACCCCGCCACGCTGCCCCGGCGCGGATGGGGGGCGATCCGCATCGGGAGTTGTCGCGGCATGGTACGGTGGCTGGGAAGGGCGGGCTTGGCATGCGCCCTCGTGGCCGCGCTTGCGCTCCCCGTGGCAGCCCAGACCAAGGGTGGCGCCATCACCTATGCCGCCGCCGGCGGCATCGGCTCGCTGGACCCTCACGTCTCCGGCTCGATCGCCGAACTCGAAGTCATCCACCACATCTTCGAAACGCTCGTCACCATCGACGAAAGCTACAACGCCCGCCCCATGCTCGCCGCCTCCATCCAGGTGGGCGATGGCGCACGCCGCTTCCGCTTCACGCTGCGCCGCAACCTCCGCTTCCACAACGGCGACCGCCTCACCTCCGCCGACGTCCTCGCCTCCTTCCAGCGCTACGCCCGCGTCAGCACCAACGCCGTCCTGCTGGAGGATGTCGCCGGGTATGATGTGCCGGATGCCGACACCTTCGTGGTCCGGCTGAAAACCAGCAATGCCGTCTTCCCGGAGATGCTGAAGTCGCCCACCTATCCGCTCGCCATCCTGCCCGCCAGCCAGAAGGACATGGCCGGCACGGAAGCCGAGCCGATCGGCACCGGCCCCTTCACCCTCGAATCCTGGGAGAAGGACAGCTACCTCGTCCTGCGCCGCAACGAGGCCTACGCCGCCGACCGCTCAGCCGCCGGGCCGGATGGCCTCGCCGGCCGCAAGACCGCCTATCTCGATGCCGTCCGCTACAACTTCGTCGCCGAGCCGATGGCCCGCGTCACCGCGCTGCAATCCGGGGAGGCGGATGCCGTCTCCAACCTCCCGCCCGATGCCATCCGCCGCCTGGGCGAGCGGGCTGATATCTCCGTGATGCGGGTCTTCCCGTTCTGCCAGCTGATGTTCGCGACCCACCCCGGCAACGGCGCCACCGCCAAGAAGCTGGTCCGCCAGGCAATCCGCGCCGCCGTCTCGGTAGACGACATCATCGCCGCCACCGGCCAGCCGATGCGCCGCAACCCCTCGCTCACCTATCCCGGCAGCCCCTACCACACGGAAGAGGCCGCCGCCCCCTTCTACGACCGCCGCAACCTGGCGGAGGCCCGCGCCCTGCTCGCGGAATCCGGCTACCAGGGCGAGAAGCTGGTCCTGCAGACCAATGCCAGCTTCAGCTACATGCGCGATGCCATCCTGGTGCTCGCCGGCCAACTGCGCGAAGCCGGCTTCAATACCGAAGTGCAGATGGTCGATTGGCTGACCCAGTCCGCCAATCTGCGCCGCGGCACCGGCCACTGGAACATCACCGCCACCGGCTTCTGCTCCCAGCCCCTGCTTGGCCCGCAGCAATGGCACACCCAGATCCAGGCCACGCCCTACCTGCGCGACCGCACCGGGCTGGACGAGGCATGGCGCCAGTTCTCCGCCTCGCCCGGCTTCGCCCAGCGCCAATCCGCCTGGCGCCAGATCGAGACGCAGCTGCTGGACCAGGCCTACCTGATCAAGGTTGCCGACCTCGCCGCCGTGCGTGCCCACAACACCCGCCTGCACGGCATGGCGCCGTATTTCTACCAGCGGTTCTGGAACACGTGGGTACAATGAATGCAGCCGAATTCTGGCCGTCCGCGGTCGTGGGGGTGAGATGTTTCGCGGGATCCTGATGCGCTTGTCGCAGGCCGTGCCTGTGCTGCTGATCTTCTCGGTGATGGTGTTCATGCTGATGCACCTGCTGCCGGGCGATCCCGCGCTGGCCATCGCGGGGCCAGAGGCGTCGCCAGAGGCGGTGCAGAAGATCCGTGAGCAGCTGGGGCTGGACCGGCCGCTGATCGTGCAGCTGCTCGAATGGTTCTCCCATCTCGCGGTCGGCAATTTCGGTGAATCACTCACGCTGAAGCAGAGCGTGATCAGCGCGGTGGGCGAACGCCTGCCGGTCACGCTGTCGCTGTCCTTCGTCTCGCTCGTCGTCACCCTGCCGATCGGCATCGGCCTTGGCGTGGTGGCGGCCTATTGGCGCAATTCCTGGATCGACGCCTGGGTGATGGTGCTCGCCCTGCTTGGCGTCTCGCTGCCCGGCTTCTGGGTGGGCATCCTCTCGGTGCTGTATTTCAGCGTGCAGCTCGGCTGGTTCCCGCCCAGCGGCTACGTGCCGCTGACCGAAGGCGGCGTCGGGCCCTGGCTCGCCTCGCTGATCCAGCCCGCCGTGGTGCTGGCGCTGTTCCAGATCGGCTTCCTCGCCCGCATCACCCGCTCCGCCATGCTCGATGTGCTGGACCAGGACTTCATCCGCACCGCCCGCGCCAAGGGCGTGGACGAATGGACCACGATCTCCAAGCATGCCTTCCGCAACACGCTGATCCCCGTGGTGACGGTGCTGGGCATCACGCTGTCGCTGCTCGTCGGCGGTTCCGTGGTGATCGAGCAGGTCTTCGCGCTGCCGGGCATCGGGCGGCTGATCGTGCAGGGCATCCTGAACCGCGACTATCCGCTGGTGCAGGGCACGATGCTTCTCTTCGGGTTCGCCTTTGTGGTGATCAACATCCTGGTGGACATCATCTATACCTTGGTCGATCCGCGGGTGCGTTATGGCTGAAGCAACCATCCTGGCTTCAGGCGAGGCGATTGCCGCCCGCCGCCGCTTTCGTGTGCTGCGCAAGCTGCTGCACCACCGCAGCTTCATGGCCGGCTTCATCATCGTGGCGGTGATGGTGATCGCAGCGCTGTGTGCTCCGCTCACCGGTGTCGATCCCAACCAGATGCGGGTGCGCCTGCGCTTCCGCCCGCCCTCGGAGGTGAACTGGTTCGGCACCGACCAGTTCGGCCGCGACCTGTTCACCCGCACGCTGTACGGCGCGCAGCTTTCGCTGTGGATCGGGCTGGCGGTGGCGCTGCTGTCCGGCGTGGTGGGGGCGGCGATCGGCGTGCTCTCCGCCCAGTTCCGCCGGCTGGATTCGCTGCTGATGCGGATCATGGATGCGCTGATGGCCGCCCCGGCGATCCTGCTCGCCATCGGCCTCGGCGCCGCCTTGGGCCCGCAGACGCACAGCGTGATCATCGCACTCGCCGTGGCCTATATCCCGCGCACTGCCCGCATCGTGCGCGCCTCGGCACTGGTGACGCGCGAGCTGGAGTTCATCGAGGCCGCACGGGTCTCGGGCGCCTCCAGCATGCGGATCATGTTCAAGCATTTGCTGCCCAACGCCTCCGGGCCGCTGCTGGTGCAATCCACCTTCGTGTTCGCCTTTGCCATCCTGGCCGAGGCGGCGCTGTCGTTCATCGGCATCGGGCCGCCGCCGCCCGCCCCCAGCTGGGGCAACATCATCGCCGAGGGGCGGCAGTTCGCGGTGCAGTCCTGGTGGATCATGCTGTTCCCCGGCTTCGCGATCTCGCTGGCGGCATTGGGCATGAATTTGCTGGGCGACGGGCTGCGCGACGTGCTCGACCCGCGGTTGAAGGTGGAGAGCTGAGATGGCCGTACCCCTTCTCGAAGTTGACGACCTGACTGTCCGCTTCCGCACCGATTCCGGCTGGATGACGGCGGTGGATCGCGTGAGCCTGGCCGTCGGCGAAGGCGAGGCGCTGGGCATCGTGGGCGAGAGCGGCTCGGGCAAGAGCGTCACCGCCCTGTCGATCCTGCGCCTGCATGCCGCGGCCACCACGCGCATGCCGACGGGCAAGATCCTGTATGGCGGGAAGGATCTGCTGACCCTGCCCACGCGCGAGATGCGGCAGATCCGCGGCGGGGAGATCGCGATGATCTTCCAGGACCCGATGAGCTCGCTGAACCCGGTGCTGACCATCGCCGACCAGATCGGCGAGAGCCTGCGCCTGCATCAGGGCGTGGACCAGGCAACCGCCCGCAAGCGCGCCATCGAGCTGCTGGACCTCGTACGCATCCCCGATGCGGCGCGGCGGGTGGACGAGTATCCGCATCGCCTCTCCGGCGGCATGCGCCAGCGCGTGATGATCGCCATTGCCATCGCCTGCCGGCCCAAGCTGCTGATCGCCGATGAGCCGACCACGGCGCTGGACGTGACCATCCAGGCGCAGATCCTGGACCTGTTGCGCGACCTGCAGCGGGAGCTGGGCATGTCGGTGATCCTGATCACGCACGACATGGGCGTGATCGCGGAATTCGCCCGCCGGGTGATGGTGATGTACGCCGGCCGCGTGGTGGAGACGGCGCCGGTGGGCCAGATGTTCCGCCGCCCGGTGCATCCCTATACCGAGGGCCTGCTGACCGCGATCCCGAAGCTGGACGTGGATGTGCGCCGGCTGCCCACCATCGCCGGTTCCATCCCCGATCCCACGGCGGTGATCCCCGGCTGCCGCTACAGCCCGCGCTGCCCGCAGGTGCAGGAGAGCTGCCGGCGCGATTCCCCCGCCTTGCTGCCGGCCGGGCCGGAGCGCGAGGCACGCTGCCCGCCGCGCGTGGCCGCGATGGCGAAGGAGACCGTGGCATGAGCGCCGCGCTGAAGACTGCCGCGACGGATGCGCCGATCATCCGCGTGCGTGACCTGGTGAAGGAGTTCAACGTCACCCGCGGGCGCGGCGGGCCGCCGGC
>CAMDAM010000321.1 GCA_945888575.1 Asaia bogorensis
TTGGTTGGGCCTGAAGGAAGCAAGAGTCTTCTTTTTCTGAAGAAAAAGAAGCAAAAAGACTTTTCCCACACGATGCGGAGAGACCCAGTCTCTCCGCATCAAATTTACAAAAGTTTTTTGGTTCTTTTTTTCAAAAAAGAACCGCTTCCTTATGTCTTGCGAAGAAACGCCAAGACGGACTCCACCAGCATCCCCCGATGCCGCCCCCGCAGCGCCGGCGAGAGTGGGTCTTGCCCGAAGATCGTCCCCAGCGTGTGCCGGTTCGAGACACGGAAGAAGCAGAACGCCGTCATCAGCAGGTGCACGTCGATCGGCTCGGCATCGCGCCGGAACACCCCCTCTGCCTGGCCGCGCGCCAGGATCGCCCCGATCGTGCTGATCACGGTGGCGTTCAGCCCCTGGATCGTCTCGGAGCGCGCGATGTGGGCCGCACGATGGATGTTCTCGATGCTTACCAGCCGCACGAAGCGCGGGTTGGCCTCCTCGTAGTCGAACACGAATTCCGCCAGCTTTCGGATCGCCGCCTCCGGCGCCAGCGCCTCCAGCCCCAATTCGCGCTCGGCGGTGCGGATGCCGGCATAGGCCTGTTCCAGCACCGCGCGGTACAGCCCGTCCTTGCTGCCGAAGTAGTAGTATATCATCCGCACCGTGGTGCCGGCCCGCGCCGCGATCGCATCCACCCGCGCCCCGTCCAGCCCGTTGTCGCTGAACTCGATGAAGGCGGCATCCAGGATGCTGCGCTGCGTTGCCACGGGGTCACGGGCACGCCGCACCGGAAGAAGGGGGGCATCGTTCATGCCGTCTTGTCCCATGCTGCCACCGCCCTGCCTACCCAGCCGGTTGACTTGAATTAAGCGCTTACTTAATTCACCCCCAACGCCCGCACACCACCGCGCGGGCAACGGGGAAACGTCTTGGGCCACAGCCTGGATTTCAGCGTGGTGTACGACAACGCGCCGGCGCTGCTCTGGGGCTGCCTCGGCACGATCGGCCTCGCTTTGGCCGGCATGGCGCTCGCGCTCGTCATCGGCCTCCTCGGCGTGCTCGCCCGCGCCTCTCGCTTCGCACCCCTGCGCATCGCCACGGTCGCGTTCATCGAGGTGATCCGCAACACGCCCTTCCTGGTGCAGATCTTCTTCATCTTCTTCGTGCTGCCCTATGCCGGGCTGCGCCTGAATCCCACCGTTACCGCCATCATCGCGCTGGGTATCAACGGCGGCGCCTATGCCATCGAGATCATCCGCGGCGGTGTGCAATCCATCCCGCGCGGCCAGGTCGAAGCCGGCCTCGCCCTCGGCCTGCACCGGCTGCAGGTCTTCCGCCTCGTGGTCCTCCGCCCCGCCCTGCGCGCCATCTACCCGGCGCTGACCTCGCAATTCGTGCTGCTGACCCTCACCACCTCCATCTGCACCTCGGTCGCGGCCTACGAGCTCACCTCCGTTGCCCAGCGCATCGAAAGCGACAGCTTCCGCAGCTTCGAGGTCTATTTCAGTATCACTTTCCTCTACCTCGCCATGTCCTGGCTGCTGATGACCGGCTTCGCCGCCATCGCCGGCCGCGCCTTCGCCTGGCCGACGCGATGATGACCAGCTTCGGCCTGCCCCAGTTCGGCTTCCTGCTGACGGGCCTGCAATGGACGCTGGCGCTCACCGCCATTGCGCTGATCGGCGGCGGGGTCGCGGGCCTCGCCATCGCGCTGGCCCGCGTCGCCCGCAGCCCGTGGCTGTGGCGCAGTGCGGCCGGCTACATCGCGCTGTTCCAGGGCACGCCGCTGCTAATGCAGCTTTTCGTGGTGTATTACGGCCTCGGCCTGCTCGGCCTGAAGCTGCCCGCCTGGGTTGCGGTGGCGATCGGCTTCACCCTGAACGCCAGCGCCTTCCTCGGCGACATCTGGCGCGGCGCCATCCAGGCGGTGCCGCACGGCCAGGCGGAGGCCGCGAGCGCCCTGGGCCTGCGCTATGCCGCCCGCATGCGCCACGTGGTGCTGCCGCAGGCCTTGCGCATCGCCCAGCCCGCGACGGTCGGTTACCTCGTCCAGCTCATCAAGGGCACCTCGCTCGCCGCCATCGTTGGCTTCATCGAGCTGGCCCGCGCCGGCCAGATCGTCGCCAACCAGACCCATTCGCCGCTCCTCGTCTACGGCGTGGTGGGCGCGCTCTACTTCGCGATCTGTTGGCCGCTGTCGCTCTACAGCGCTCGGCTCGAAACCCGTCTGGCTGTCGCGGCGCGATAGCCGGTCCATGAAACCCCAGGGAGACCACGCATGACCCAAACCCGCCGCCACCTCCTCACCGGTGCCGCAATCGGCGCCGCCGCCCTCCTGCTGCCCGGCCCCGCCGCCGCCGACACGGTCGCCGAGATCAAGAAGCGCGGCAAAGTCATCATCGGCATCCAGGGCGACAACCCGCCCTTCGGCTTCGTCAACTCCCAGGGCGTGCAGGATGGCTACGACGCCGATGTCGGCCGCCTCTTTGCCGCCCATCTCGGCGTGCAGGCCGAGTTCATGCCGCTCGCGGTGGCCAACCGCATCCCGGCGCTGACCACCAACCGGGTGGACGTGCTGTTCGCCACCATGGCCATGCTGCCGGATCGCGCCAAGGCGGTGCAGTACAGCCGCCCCTATGTCTCCAACTACATCACCCTCGTCGCCCCCAAGGCCACGGTGGTGAAGGGCAATGCCGACATGGGCAAGCTCACCATCGGCGTGCCGCGCTCCTCCGTGCAGGACACGCAGATCACCAACAACGCCCCGGCCGGCACCACCATCCGCCGGTTCGACGACGACGCCGCCACCATCCAGGCGATGCTGTCCGGCCAGGTGCAGGCCGTCGGCGGCAACATGTTCTACGTGCAGCGCCTGAACGCGGTGAAGCCGGACACCTTCGAGGACAAGATCGAGTTCACCCGCCTGCACAACGGCGCCTGCTCCCGCCTGGGCGACCGCGAGATGAACGCCGCCCTGAACGACTTCCTCGGCAAGGCCTTGGCCGCCGGCCAGCTCGATGCCCCGTACCAGAAGTGGTTCAACATGAAGCCGCCGAGCTTCCCCACCTCGGTCGAGGGCGTGCCCTTCACCGTCTCCTGACGTGACCAGGCTGCGCCTCGCCCTGATCGGCGCCGGTCTCATCGGCCGGCGCCATGCCGCCCATATCCAGGCCGACCCCGGCCTGGTGCTCTCCGCCGTGGTCGATCCCGCGGCGGAGGCGCAGGCCTGGGCCGAAGGGCAGGGCGCCGCCTGGCATCCCACGCTCGATGTGCTGCTGTCCGGCCCCGCGCCGGACGGCGCCATCCTCGCCACCCCCAACGCCCTGCACGTGCCCCAGGCCCTCGCGCTCGTCACAGCCGGTATCCCGGTGCTGCTGGAAAAGCCGATCGCTGACAGCGTGGCAGCAGCTGAACGCCTCGTGGCCGTCGCCACGGCGAAGGGCGTGCCGCTCCTCGTCGGCCACCACCGCCGCCACAACCCAATCATCGCCGCCGCGAAGCAGGCCATCGACCAGGGCCGTCTTGGCCGCATCACCGCCATCCACGCCACCTGCTGGCTCGCCAAGCCACCGTCCTATTTCGACACGCCCTGGCGCCGCGAACCAGGCGCCGGCCCGGTGCTGATCAACCTGATCCACGACATCGACCTGCTGCGCCATCTCTGCGGCGACATCACCGACGTGCAGGCCATGGCCAGCAACGCCGTGCGCGGCCACCCCGTGGAGGAAACCGCCACCGCCCTGCTGCACTTCGCCAACGGCGCGCTGGGCACCCTCACCGTGTCTGACACGGTGGCCGCCCCCTGGAGCTGGGAGTTCACCAGCGGCGAGAACCCGGCCTACACCCGCACGCGAGAGAGCTGCTACCTGATCGGCGGCACCGAGGCCTCGCTCTCGCTGCCCGATCTCCGCCTCTGGCGCCACGCCGGCACGCCGGACTGGTGGCGCCCGCTCTACGCCGAGGCCCTCACGGCCCCCGAGGCCGATCCCCTCGCCCGCCAGTTGCGCCACTTCGCAGAGGTGATCCAGGGCCGTGCCACCCCGCTCGTCTCCGGCCAGGATGGGCTGGAGGCCCTGCGCGTCGTCGCCCGCATCCACCAGGCCGCAAGCGCATGAACATCTCGGGCACCACCCGCCTCATCGCCCATGTCGGCTACCCAACCGCCGGCTTCCGCTCCCCGCTGATCTACAATCCCTGGTTCGAACAGCAGGGCATCGACGCCGTGGTGATGCCGATGGGCGTGGAAAGCCCGCTCTGGCCCGACCTGATCCGCCCGCTCTTTCGCCTGCGCAACATCATCGGTGCGCTGGTCACCATGCCGCTCAAGGTGGACACGGCCGCGCTGGTGGATGACCTCTCCATCACCGCCCGTATCGCCGGCGCCTGCAACGCCGTGCGCGCCACGCCGGAGGGCCGGCTGGAAGGCGAGATGTTCGACGGCGAAGGCTTCATCGCCGGCATGCGCCGCGCGGGCCGCGATCCCGCCGGGCTGCGCGCCCTGGTCGTCGGCGCCGGCGGCGTCGGCAGCGCCATCGCCGCCTCCCTCGCCCGCGCCGGCGTCGCCGCCCTCTCCCTGCACGACGTGAACACCCCGGCCGCTGAGGCGCTCGCCACCCGGCTGCGCCAGCACTACCCCGCGCTGGCGCTTTCCACCGGCAACACCGATCCCGCCGGCCATGACATCGTCGTCAACGCCACACCGCTCGGCATGCACGAGAACGACCCGTTGCCGATCGACGCCACCCGCCTCACCCCCACAACCTTCGTCGGCGAGGTGGTGCTGCGCCAGGAGCCCACGCCCCTGCTGCGCGCCGCCATCGCCCGTGGATGCCAGGTGCAGCAGGGCGAGGACATGCTGTTCGAGCAGATCCCCGCCTATCTCGCTTGGTTCGGCCTTGGCCCAGCCACCCCGGCGCAGCTGCGCGAGGTGGCGCTGCCTCAGTAGAGGTGGCAGGCCACCACGTGCCCCTCGCCGGTCGGGCGTGGCGCCGGCCGGTCTTGCCGGCACACATCCATCACATGCGGGCAACGCGCCGCGAAAGCGCAACCGGGCAGCGGATTGAGAATGGAAGGCACCTCGCCGCCCAGTGCCGCGCTGCGCACCCGGTCCGGGTCCGGTCGCGGCACCGCATCCAGCAGCGCCTGAGTGTACGGATGCTTCGGCGCGGAATACAGCACCGTCTTCGGCGCCTGCTCCACCAGCGCGCCGGCGTACATCACCGCCACGTCGGTCGCGATGCTGCGCACTACGGCGAGATCGTGGGCGATGAACAGGTAAGACAGCCCCAGCCGCTCCTGCAGATCCAGCAGCAGGTTGATGATCTGCGCCTGCATGGAAACGTCGAGTGCCGAGACCGGCTCGTCGCACACCACGAAATCCGGCCGCAGTGCCAGTGCGCGGGCAATGCCGATGCGCTGGCGCTGGCCGCCGGAGAACTCATGCGGGAAGCGTTCCGCCACCGCGCGCGGGAGGCCCACGGTCTCCAGCAGCTCACTCACCCTGTCGGCACGGTCCTTGCGGCTCCAGCCGCCGGCGATGTCGATCGGCTCGGCGATGCAGTCCCCCACGCGCATGCGCGGGTTCAGCGAGCCATGCGGGTCCTGGAAGACGAATTGCAGCTTGCTGCGCACCTTCGCCAGCGCCGCCTCGCCGTCGGCCCCTGTGATCGTCTCGCCGAACAGCGAGATCTCGCCGGAGGTCGCCGGGATCAGCCCCACCAGCAGCCGCCCGGTGGTGGATTTGCCGGAGCCGGATTCACCCACCAGCCCGAGCGTGGTGCCGGGCCGGATGTCGAAGCTGATATGGTTCACCGCGCGCAAAATCGCCGGCGGCCCGCCGCGCCCGCGGGTGACGTTGAACTCCTTCACCAGGTCACGCACGCGGATGATCGGCGCATCCGTCGCGGCAGTCTTCAGCGCGGCGCTCATGCCACGGTCTCCTTCGCCATCGCGGCCACGCGCGGCGGGCAGCGT
>CAMDAM010000322.1 GCA_945888575.1 Asaia bogorensis
GAATTGCTGTTCATGTCCGCCGTGGAGGCCGCCGCCCTGATCCGGCGCGGCAAGCTCTCCCCGGTGGAATATGTCGATGCGATCCTCTCCGGCATCGAGCGCGCCAACCCGAAGCTGAACGCCTTCAGCCACGTCATGTCCCTGCATGCCCGCCGCAGCGCCATGGCCGCCGAGCAGGCCGTGCGCCGCGGCGACGACCTCGGCCCGCTGCACGGCGTGCCCGTCTCGATCAAGGACCTGGTGGAGGTGGATGGCGTGCCCTTCCGTCGCGGCACCGCCATCTTCGCCGACGCGGTGGGCGAGAAGGACGACATCACCGTCCAGCGCCTGCGCGCCGCCGGCGCCATCATCCTGGGCAAGACCACCACGCCCGAATTCGGCGTGAAGGCCCTCACGGACGGGCCAAGCTTCGGCATCACCCGCAACCCCTGGAACCTCGAACGCACCCCCGGCGGCTCATCGGGAGGTGCGGCGGCAGCAGTGGCCGCCGGGCTGGGTCCGCTCGGCCTGGGCACCGATGGCGCCGGCTCCATCCGCGGCCCCGCCGCCGCCTGCGGCCTGGTGGGCCTGAAGCAGACCCTCGGCGTCGTCCCGCGCGAGGACCCCGCCGACGCGCTCGGCAACACCACCTATGCCGGCCCCATCACCCGCACCGTGACGGACGCCGCCGTGATGCACGCCGTCCTCGCAGGCGATGGCGCCCCTGCCCCGCTCAGCCTCGACCCCTGGGCCATCACGCCGGCCCCCCAGGGCCGCCTGCGCCCGCTGCTGATCGGCGCCAAGGCCACCGGCCTGCGCCTGGGCTACATCGCCCGCTGCGCCAACCCGCTGGTCGCCAAGGACGTCACCGCCAACACCAACGCCATGCTCCAGGCACTCGCCGAACTCGGTGCCGAGGTGGAGGAACACACCGAAGCGTTCGACTGGGCCGAGCCGCCGGGCCGCGTGCTCTACCAGGCCGGCATCGCCGTCGGCATGGCCAAGTATCTGCCCAAGTGGCAGAACCAGATGGACCCCGTCACCCTCGCCTTCGCCGAGCGCGGCACCCGCTTCACCCTGGCCGACTGGCGGGAAGCGGAATGGGCCCGCACCGCCCTGTTCCGCGCCGTGCAGGGCCTGTTCGAGCAGTACGACCTGCTGGTGATGCCCACCATGGCCCGCACCGCCCTGCCGGCAACGCACGACGCCGCCAACGACCAGGTGATGGTGGATGGCGTGCCCACCGGCATCACCCGCCAGGGCTGGACCGCCTACCAATACCCCTTCAACCTCACCGGCCACCCCGCACTCACCATCCCCTCCGGCTTCGGCACCGATGGCCTGCCCACCGCGCTGCAGATCGTCGGCCCCTGGGGCTCCGAGACCGACATCCTGCGCCTCGGCGCCATGCTGGAGCAGGCCCGCCCCTGGGCGCAGCACCGCCCGCCGGTGAATGGCGCGGCATGATACCGACCCCGGCAATCGCCGACTCTTCCGGCGATTGCCGGGGTCGGTATCGCGCGCCGGGCTGGCCGGTGGCGGCGCGCAAAACAGAGACTCATGCCAGCCCGCATCGACCCATTCTTCATGGGTTGATGCGAAGAGGGGCTGGCATGATCCGCCTCGCCGCCCTTCTCCTGCTCGCGGCCGGCCCCGCCCTGGCCGCCGGCCCGCCGCAATACGTCGCCGGCCCCGCCACCGGCTACCAATACGATTGCCGGCAGGCAAAGCAGCCCGTTCCGTCCATCGCCACCCTGGTCACGGAAATCCCGGATCTCGACGGCGACGGCCTGCCCGACCACGTGATCGAGTCCGCCAAGGGCTGTGCCGCGGTGCGCGCGCTCTACTGCAACGAGGCGGAGGGCTGCACCCTCCAGATCTACCCCTCCAGCTGGTCCGGCATCGCCGAGCGCTACAAGGTGCGCCAGTGGAAGCCGGACCGCGCCACCCGCCCGGCCACCCTGTCCATCACCACCGGCGGCGCGGAATGCCGCGGCGCCCCCGCCTGCACCCTCACCCTGCGCTGGACCGGGGAGCGCCTGCTGCCCGTGCGCTGATCACGGCCACGAGCCATGCCGCCCACGCAACGCATTGCCGATTTGTATGCGTGCAGAAAGGGTCATTGACGGCCACGGAAGCACCTGCCTAACGTCCAACCATAATGGGCGCTGCGACGGAACTTCGTCCACGCCAAAGGGGAAACGCGCGGGGATGGACGAACTCGTTCGCCTGCTGCAATTGGCCATCAACGGTACAGCCGCCGGCTGCATCTATGGGCTGGTCGCGCTCGGTTTTGTGCTGATCTACAAGGCCACCGAAATGGTGAACTTCGCCCAGGGCGAGCTGATGATGCTCGGGGCGTTCTTTGCCTACACCTTCGTTGGCATGTGGGGCATGAACTACTGGGTCGGCTTCGCGCTGGCCATCGCCGCCACCGCCGCCTTCGGCTACGCGCTGGATGCCGTGGTGCTGCGCCGGGTGATCGGCCAGCCGCAATTCGCGGTGGTGATGCTCACCCTGGGCCTGGCCTTCATCTTCCGCGCCATGGCCGGTGCCATCTGGGGTTACGACAGCGTCGGCTTCCTCACCCCCTTCACCAACAAAGTGTCGGATTTCGGCGGCGGCGTGATCCTGGGGCAGGACAACGTCTCGATCATCATCGGCACCGTCATTCTCTGCGCCGTGCTCTACGTCTTCTTCAGCCGCACTCCGCTTGGCATTGCCATGCAGGCCAGCTCGCAGAACCAGCTGGCCGCCTACTACATGGGCATCCCGGTGCGCACCGTCTTCTCGCTCATCTGGGCGATCAGCGCCGGCGTCTCGGCCGTAGCCGCGGTGCTGCTGGTGCCGGTTTCCATGATCGACGTGAACATGGGCATCCTCGGCTTCAAGGCCTTCGCCGCCGCCGTGCTGGGGGGCTTCGGCTCCATCCCCGGCGCGCTCGTCGGCGGCATCATCGTGGGCATCACGGAACAGTTCGCCGGCCGCTTCCTGCCGGCCGGCTCCATGGAGCTCACATCCAACATCGTGCTGCTGGGGGTGCTGATCGTCTGGCCGCAAGGCCTGTTCGGCCAGGTCATCCGCAAGCGGGTCTAGGGGCACACCGATGCGCGCGATGTTCAGAACAAGCTACGCCCAGGATCTTCTGCTGGCCCGCAGCCCCGCCGCCTGGGGCTGGTACGGCCTGCTGATGCTGGTGCTGCTCGCCATCCCGCACGTGTTGGGTGAGTTCTACGTGGGCGAAATGGCCGGCGTGTTCGTGTTCGCCATTGCCGGCGTCGGGCTGATGCTGCTGATCGGCTACACCGGCCTGGTCAGCCTCGGCCACGCCGCCTTCCTCGGCATCGGCGCCTATACCAACGCCATCCTGCTCACCAAGGGCGTGCCCTTCATCTTCTCCCTGCCCGCCGCCGGCCTGCTCACCGCCCTATTCGGCGTGCTGATCGGCATCCCCACCCTGCGCATGAGCGGCCTGTATCTCGCCATCGCCACGCTCGCCTTCGGCAGCATCGTCGGCATCGTGCTGGAGAAATGGCACGGCCTCACCGGCGGGTTCGACGGGCTGGCCGTGCCCACGCCCGCCATCTTCGGCTACGCGATCGAAGGCCGCACCGGCGTCTACTACCTCTCGCTTGCCATCCTGGTCGGGGTGTTGCTGGTGGCCATGAACATCCTGCGCTCGCCGCTGGGTCGCGCCATGGTGGCCATCCGCGACAGCGAGATCTCCGCCCAGTCGATGGGCATCCACCTCGCCTTCTACAAAACCGTGGCGTTTGCCATCAGCGCCGGCATCACTGGCCTCGCCGGTGCCGCCTACGGCCACTACACCAACTACCTGGCGCCGGACGGCTTCGGCATCCTGCTCTCCATCCAGCTCGTCACCATCGTCTTCATCGGCGGGCTCGGCTCGCTGCACGGTGCGATCTTCGGGGCCATCTTCATCTCCATGCTGCCCCAGGCCATCGCGCTCAGCCGCGACAGCCTGCCCTTCGGTCTCGGCCGCCTGCCCGGGCTGGAGCCCAGCCTGTTCGGCATCATCCTGGTGCTGGTGATCATGTTCGAGCCCACCGGCATCAACGGTCGCTGGCTGAAGGCCAAGCGCTGGTTCGGCGAATTCCCGTTGCACCGCCGCGCCGCCTTCCGCCGCCAGAAATCCTACGCCAAGTCGGAGCGGCTGCGATGAGCCAGGATGACAGCTACTTCGCCGCCCGCGACCTCTCCATGCGCTTCGGCGGCATCCGCGCCGTGGAAGGCGTCACCTTCGATGTCCGCAAAGGGGAGGTGTTCTCGATCATCGGCCCCAACGGCGCCGGCAAGACCACCATCTTCAACATGATCAGCCGCATCTACACGCCATCGGGCGGCAGCCTGCACTTCGCCGGGCAGGATATCACCCACATCGCCCCGCACCGCATCGCCGGCCTCGGCATCGCGCGCACGTTCCAGAACATCGAGCTGTTCAGCCACGCGACCCTTTTGCAGAACCTGCTGATCGGCCGCCACGCCCATTCCCACGTGCCGATCCTCGCCCAGCTCGCCTTCCTCCCCTCCGTCCGCCAGGCCGAGATCGACCACCGCCGCAAGGCGGAGGAAGTCATCGAGTTCCTCGGCCTGCAGCGCTACCGCGACCAGCTGATCGCCAACCTGCCCTACGGCGTGCGCAAGGTGGTGGAGCTCGGCCGCGCGCTGTGCATCGAGCCCAAGCTGCTCCTGCTGGATGAACCCTCGTCCGGCCTGAACGTGGAGGAGACCGAGGAGATGGGTTTCTGGATCCAGGACATCCAGAAGGACCTCGGCATCACCATCATCATGGTCGAGCACGACATGAAGCTGGTCTCCGCCGTCTCCAACCGCGTCCTGGCCCTCAATCAGGGCCGCATCCTCTCCATGGGCACCTCCGCCCAGGTCCAGTCCGACCCCGAGGTGATCCGCGCCTATATCGGCGGCGCCCCCGAGCCCGCGAAGGAGGCCGCAATATGAGCGCCGCGCCCCTCCTGAAAGTTGCCGGCATCGACACCTACTACGGCCCCATCCAGGCCATCCGCGGCGTCACGCTGGAAGTGCCGGAAGGCCGCATCGTCACCGTGCTCGGCGCCAACGGCGCCGGCAAAACCACCATCCTGCGCACCATCTCCGGCGTGCTGGACCCCGATCGCGGCGAGATCGCCTTCCAGGGCCAGGACATCATGGGCCTCACGCCCGACCGCGTGATGCGCTCCGGCATCTGCCACTCCCCCGAAGGGCGCGAGATCTTCCCCTTCCTCACCGTCGCCGAAAACCTGCGCATGGGCAGCTACACGCGCTCGGACAAGGACGAGGTCGCCCGCGACCTGGAGATGTGCTTCGGCTACTTCCCCCGCCTGAAGGAACGCGCCGACCAGCGCGCCGGCCAGCTCTCCGGCGGCGAGCAGCAGATGCTGGCGATCAGCCGCGCCCTCATGGGCCGCCCGAAGCTGCTCCTGCTCGATGAGCCCTCTCTCGGCCTCTCGCCGCTGCTCACGCTGCAGATCTTCGAGATCGTGAAGCGCATCAACCGCGAGCGCGGCGTGGCCATCCTGCTGGTGGAGCAGAACGCCCACATCGCACTGCAAACCGCCGATTACGGCTACGTGCTGGAGGTCGGGCGCATCGTCATGGAAGACACCTGCCAAAGCCTGATGCAGCGCGACGACATCCGCGAGTTCTACCTAGGCCACAAGGAGGAAGGCGCCCGCGGCCAACGGCGCTGGAAAAAGAAGAAGCTGTGGCGCTGAACATGACCATGCAAACCCTCCCCGCCCTGCTCGCCGCCCGCATCGCTGCCCACGGGCCGGAAGCCATCCTGCGCCGCAAGGAACGCGGCATCTGGCGCGCCATTTCCTGGTCCGAGCTCGGCGCCCGCCTGCGCGCCATCGGCTCCGCGCTCCGCGCCGGCGGCGTCCAGCCCGGCGAGGTCGTCGGCATCCTCTCGGAAGCCACGCCAGACTGGATCGC
>CAMDAM010000323.1 GCA_945888575.1 Asaia bogorensis
ACCCCCTCTGCCGTTGGGCAACAAAACGAAAGGGGTCTGGGGCCTAAGGCCCCAGCGGGTCCAGGGCAGAGCCCTGGCCTTGCCTTCCCTCTACTGGCACGCCGAGTGCGGCACGCCGAACGCTGCCACGGTGTCTGCCGTCCGCAGGCACCCGTTGATGAAGATCCCGCGGAACTGCCGTCCGGTCACCGCCCCGTATCCGGTGCCGGGCCCGTTCGGCAGACCGTTCTTCCACATGCCTTCGTAGCGGCTGCCGTTGGAGAACACCTGGGTCCCCTGGCCTTCGGGTTTGCCGTTCACGAACCCGCCGGAGTAGCGCGTGCCGTCGCGCATGGTGAAAACGCCCTGTCCGGTGCGTTGCCCATTCTTCCAGTCGCCTTCGTAGCGCAGGCCGGTCGAGGTGGTCAGCGTTCCGCGTCCATGCGGCAGGTTCGCGCGCCATTCGCCGTCATGGCGGTTGCCGTTGGCGAACACCTGCTCGCCCCGCCCGGAGCGCTGCCCGTCCCGGAACTGGCCCGTATAGATGGAGCCGTCGGGCCAGCCGATCCGCCCCTGGCCCTGCGCCTTGCCGTCTCGCAGCGTGCCGTCGAGCACCAGAGAGGCCCGGCCCTCGCCGCGCCGCAACTGCCCCTTGCCGCTCGCCTTCCCCCCGGTGCATGCGCCGGTCCAGCCCAGCGTGCCGCCGGTCTCCCACGGGTTCCACACCTGGCACCCCTTGTTCGTCGTCGCCCAGCCAGCGCCTTGCGCCATGGCCGGGGCGGGCAGGGCACCTGCCAGAACCGCCGCCAGCACGGGCACCGCAAGCCGCATGGCCCGGCTCAGCCGCGCCGCCGCGCCAGCCCGAGCCCGGTCAGCCCCAGCGCCAGAATGGCCAGGGAGGCAGGCTCCGGCGTCGTCACCGGCGTCTCCGCGATCGTGGCGGTCAGGGTCATCCGGTAGCGCTGGTTGTGCGAAACATCCGCGCCCTGCGGGTCGATCAGCTCCTTCACCCAGTTGTTGCCGGACAGGCCCAGCGATCCCACGATCCCCGGCCCCTCCACCAGCACCTCGGCGCCCACCGCGTCGGGGTCCAACCGCTGCCGCCAGTCATAGACCACGCTGCCGCATCCATCGCTTTCCGGATCGGCCCCGAAGCTGAAGCTGTTCCCGGGGTTGAACCCGGTCAGGGAGAACTGCACCAGCGTGCACCCGTCATTCGGATCGCCGCTCGGGATCAATTGCGTGCCGCCCGTGGCCGTGGCGCTCCCGCCGGAGGGCGGCAGGAAGGTGCCGACGCCGCCCACCCAGTCGATGAACCCGCTCGTGATGGCAGCCGCAGACACCGCGTATCCCGCGTCCGAGAGGTTGGCGAAGGTGATGATCGGGAACGAGAAGCCGTTGTCCACGATCGTATCCTGCGCGGTCACGTCCACCCGCACCTGCGCGGCCTGGGCACCCCCGCCGGCCAGAAGCGCGAGCACGGCGGGCACCAACACGTATCGAGCTGAAATCATCGACCCCAATCTCCAAGGCAATCCGGAACATGCATGAAACTGCAATATCCTGAAGGCCCGGGCACGATGACGCAAGCAACCGTAAGTTACAGAGTGTTTATCTTTTCGGATTCATCCCGGCGTCTCCCGGTTCAGCAGCATCACCTGCCCCAGCGTGTCGCGCCTGGCCTCGCGGCTGGCGCGCTCCGCATCCTGGCGCTCCATCAGCAAGCCGAACCCCTTGGCCGTGCGCGCCGTCTCGGCCAGCACGTCCCGCGCCGAATCGCAGGCACCCTCCGCCCGCAGCGTCTCGCGCCGTGCCGCTTCCTTGCGCATGGCCGCCGCCTCGCGCCACGCCGCATCCAGTGTCCCGAACAGCGCCGCATCGTCCCGGCGTCCGGCGGTATACGCCCGCTCGCGCACGATCTCCTCGGCCAGCCGCAGCTCGGCCGCCTCGCGTTCCGCCCGCAGCTGGTCCGCCGCGGCCACGCCCGCGCGCCCCACCGCCTCGCGCTGCCGCAGCGCCCGCGTAATCAGCGCCCGTGTCGCCGGTGCCATCGCCATCCCGCATCCCTCCGCCACACCACCGCAGCCTGCCCCGGCAAGCCTGAACACGGGATGAATCCCCCGCCCGCCTTGCACCCAGCCCCCCGAACCGCCAATTCCATGGCAGCCAGCCGCGCCCCAACCAGGAGAGCCGTCCTGCGCATCCTCCCCACCCGCCGCGCGCTCCTCAGCGCCCTGCCTTCCACCGCCCTGGCCCTCGTGGCCCACCCCGCCCAGGCCGCCGACCGCGTGGAAACCTGGACCGACCCCGCCCGCCGCCGCCCCATCCCCATCCGCCTGCGCCTGCCCCACCCAGACAGCGCCCGCGCGCCCCTCGTCATCCTCTCCCACGGCCTTGGCGGCACCCGCGACGGCCTCGCCTATCTCGGCACCGCCCTGGCCGAGGCCGGCTTCGCGGCCCTGCACCTCCAGCACCAAGGCACCGACAGCGCGGTCTGGCGCAACCAGGCCGAGCCCATGATCGGCATGGCCGCCGCCGTGCTGGATCTCCGCCGCGCCGTCGATCGCCTGCAGGACATCGCCTTTGCGCTGGACCAACTGCCCCGCCAGCCCGGCCTGCAGGGCCGCATAGACCCCTCCCGCATCGCCATCGCCGGCCATTCCTACGGCGCCTGGACCGTCACCCACATGCTCGGCCAGCGCCTCCCCGGCGGCACCCTCATGGAGCAGCAACTCGGCGTTACCCTGCCAGACCGCCGCCTGCTGGCCGGCATCGCCCTCTCCCCCGTCCCGCCCCTCGGCATCGCGGCATCGGAAGCCTACGACCGCATCCGCGCCCCCATCCTGCACATCACCGGCACGCAGGATCGCGGCACCATAGAGGCCGCCACCCCGCAGGATCGCGAAATCCCGTTCCGCGCCATCGCCGCCCCCGGCGTGCTCGCCGTGCTGAACGGCGCCAACCACGCCGCCTTCGCCGGCGAACCCGGCGCCGGCCCGCGCTGGAACGACCCGCAATTCCATGGCCGGACCGCCCGCCTCGCCGTGCTGTTCCTGCGCGCCACCCTCCAGGGCGATGCCGCCGCCGCCGCCCTCCTCTTCCGCGGCGCCGGCCTCAGCCCCGGCGACCGGCTGGAACACAAGGGAAGCCTCGCCTGATGCCTGCGTAGGCAGGCATCGCGCGCGGGGTTGGCCGGCGGCCGCGCGCAAAGCAAAGCCTGGTCCTTTCGCACATGCAGCGCACATGGCGCCCGGCCGGTCTCCCTGATAAGGTCGCCGCCATGCACCCGACCCGCCCTCTCCGGCGCTCGCTCCTGCTGCTGCTGTCCCTGCTGACAGCGTGCGGCGCGGCCCAATCGCCCCCGGCCGCCGCCACCGGCAGCGATGCCACGGTTTCCACCGCGCAGGCGGCCCCGCCGCCCGCGCCGCGCCGCCGCGCCCCGGTGCCGCCCGGCTCCGCCGCCATGCTCACCGGCCGCTTCGCCAGCAGCCAGGGCGACCTGGATACCGCCGCCCTGGCCTACCAGCGCGCCCTCGCGTCAGACATGGACAACGAGGAACTGCGCACGAAGGCCTTCCTCACCAGCCTCATGGCCGGCCGCCCGGAAGCCGAACGCCTCGCCGGCCTGCTCGGCCGCAACCAGGCCGCCCAGCTTCTCCTCGCCGGGCGCGATGCCAAGGCCGGCGCCTGGGCCCAGGCTGAAGCCCGCTTCGCCTCCCTCCCGCGCGAGGGTGCTGCCGAAATCATGCGCCCCATGCTCGTCGCCTGGGCCCAGCTCGGCCGCGGCCAGCCCGATGTCGCGCTCGCCACGCTGCAACCGCTGATCGACAACCGCGCCTTCCGCGCCTTCTACGCCCTGCACGGCGCCCTGATCGCCGACCTGTCAGACCGCAAGGGCCTCGCCACCCGCCTCTACCGCACCGCCCAGACCGAGTTCGGCGGCACCGCCCACCTCCAGCTCGGCCGCGCCATCGCCAGCTGGGAAGCCCGCCAGGGCAACGCCGCGCAAGCCGAGACCGCCCTGCGCTCCATCGCCGAAGGCAACGACGACCTGATGATGGCGCTGCCCCGCCTGCAGGCCGATGTCGCCACCATGCCCGTGCGCAACGCACTCGATGGCATCGCCGAAACCTATGTCGTCATCGCCAGCATGCTCCGCGGGCAAGAAACCAGCGACTTCGCCCTGGCCCTCGTCCGCCTCGCTTTGCACCTGCGCCCAGACCACGCCACCGCCCGCCTGATCGCCTCCGACATCCTGGGCGCCGGCAAGCGCCCGGAGCTGGCGCTGGACCTGCTGGCCGGCATCCGCACCGACGATCCGCTGCACGCCACCGTCCAGATGCGCCGCGCCCGCATGCTCCAGCGCCTGGAACGCGGCGACGAATCGCTCTCCCTGCTGGAGGAGATCGCGCGCGACTACCCCGCCCGTCCGGAGCCGCACGGCCTGATCGGCGACATCCTGCGCATCAAGCGCCGCTTCCCAGAGGCGGTGGTGGCCTACGATCGCGCCATCGCCCTGGCCGG
The DNA here is from genome assembly GCA_945888575.1 of Asaia bogorensis. Taxonomy (GTDB): domain Bacteria; phylum Pseudomonadota; class Alphaproteobacteria; order Acetobacterales; family Acetobacteraceae; genus CAMDGX01. Next base: position 4,504 of record CAMDAM010000323.1, read on the forward strand.
CCCACCACTGCCCAACCACTGGCCGCTCTATTACGACCGCGGCATCGCCCTCGAACGCTCCCGCCAGTGGGAAAAGGCGGAGGCCGACTTCCTCCAGGCCCTGCGCTTCGCACCCGACCAGCCGCATGTGCTGAACTATCTCGGCTATTCCTGGGCGGAGCAGAACCGCAACCTGGAACAGGCCAAGGAGATGATCGAGAAGGCCGTCCAGCAACGCCCCAACGACGGCGCCATGATCGACAGCCTCGGCTGGGTCGCCATGCGCATGGGCAACATCCCCGAAGCCGTGCGCCTGCTGGAACGCGCCGTGGAGCTGGAAGCCGGCGACGCCACCGTCAACGGCCATCTCGGCGATGCCTATTGGGAGGCCGGGCGCCGCCTGGAAGCCATCTACCAGTGGCGCCGCGCCCTGAACCTCAAGCCCGACGCCGAGGAGAAAGAGCGCCTCGAAAACCGTCTGCGCCCCGCCGAGCAGCAACTCGGCATCACGCCCTGACGCTTCGCCGATGAGTGCCGCGCCGGCCGAGACCGCCCACGCCAAGGTCAACCTCCACCTCCACGTCACCGGCCGCCGCGCCGATGGCTACCACCTGCTGGACAGCCTCGCCGTCTTCCCCGCGGTGGCGGACCACCTCTCCGCCACCCAAGCAGACGACCTGACCCTCACCGTCGAAGGCCCCTTCGCCGCCGCCCTGGCAGGGGAGCAGGACAACCTCGTCCTGCGCGCCGCCACCCGCCTCGCCGAAGCCCACGGCCTGCGCACCGGCGCCCGCCTCGTGCTGCACAAGGTGCTGCCCATCGCCAGCGGCATCGGCGGCGGCAGTGCCGATGCCGCCGCCGCCCTGCGCCTGCTCGCCCGCCTCTGGAACGTGCCCATCCCCGAAGGCCTCGCGCTGGCCCTGGGTGCGGACGTGCCGGTCTGCCTCGCCCAGCGCCCCGCCCGCATGCAGGGCGTGGGAGAGATCCTCGTCCCCGCCCCGCGCCTGCCCGCTTTCGGCATGGTGCTCGCCAACCCCGGCCTCGCCGTACCCACCCCCGCCGTCTTCCGCCAACGCGCCGCCACCGGCGCCGGCTTCACACCCCCCGCCACCCTGCCCGATGCCTGGCCGACCGCTGCCGCCATGGCCACCGACCTCGCCGCCACCACCAACGACCTCGCCGAAGCCGCCATCGCTCTCTGCCCCCCGATCGCCGATGTCCTCGCGGCCCTCGCCACCCTGCCGGGCTGCCGCCTCGCCCGCATGAGCGGCAGCGGCGCCACCTGCTTCGCCCTGTTCGACACCCCTGCCATGGCCACCGAAGCCGCCACCCGCCTCAATCAACCGGGCTGGTGGATCTGGGGCGGCGCCGGCCACGAAGGGTGATTTCCTTGCCGCCCGCTTTGCTCTAATACCGCGCCGGATTGGGGCGTCGCCAAGCGGTAAGGCAGCGGATTTTGATTCCGCCA
>CAMDAM010000324.1 GCA_945888575.1 Asaia bogorensis
TTATTGAAGTCTTTTTGCTTCTTTTTCTTCAGAAAAAGAAGGGCTTGCTTGTTAGGGGTGGCCGGGGTCGCGGGGGGCGTAGCGGGCGCGCAGGGCGGCGGCGGCGGCGCGGACGACGCTGTCCCAGTCGTTGGGGACGGCTTGGCGGAACAGGCGGAGGGAGGCGTACCAGGGGGAATCGGTGCGGGCGAGTTGCCAGCGCCAGTCTGGGGCGTGGGGGAGCATGACCCAGGCGGGCCGGCCGAGGGCGCCGGCGAGGTGGGCGACGGCGGTATCGACGGTGATGACGAGGTCCAGGGCGGAGATCAGGGCGGCGGTTTCGGACCAGTCGGTGAGGCCGGCGGAGAGGTCTGGGATGCCGAGCGGGGCGAGTTCGGCGTGGCGCGGGCCGTGCTGCAGGGCGACGAGGCGCAGGCGGGGCACTGCGGCGGCGAGGCGTTGCAGGGGGCGCAGCAGGCGGGCGGCGGCGCCTTGTGGCAGGGAGCGGTGGCGGTCGTTGGCGTGGGCGGGGTTGCCGGCCCAGACCAGACCGATGCGCACGCCGAGGCCGATTTCGCGGCGCCAGGCGGCGATGCGGTCCGGGTCGGCGGCCAGGTAGCCCTGGGCGCGGGGGATCGGCTCGAACCCGCCGGCGGGCGGGGGGAGGAGGCGCGGCAGGCTCATCTGGTCGATCCAGAGATCGTGCGCGGGCAGGCCCTCGGCGCGGGGCACGGCGGCGATGCCGTGGCTGGCGAGGAGGGGGACGAGCGAGGCGGCGCAGGCCAGGGTGACGCGGGCGGTGCCTTCGGTGGCGGCGCGGGCGGCGAGCGGGGCGAGGTAGCGGGCGAACATGATGGTGTCGCCCATGCCCTGCCCGGCATGGACCAGGAGGTGGCGGCCCTGCAGCGGTTCGCCCTGCCATTCCGGCCGGGCGCCGGGGGCGGTGGCGAGGGCGGCGAAATCCGGGGCGAAGCGGGGGTGGCGCTTGCGCCATTCGGCATCCTCGAAACCGCCTTCGAGGTCGCCGGCGAGGAGGCGGGCGATGGCGCGGTTCCAGTAGGCGGGCGCGTAGCCGGGTGCTGCCTCGATGGCGGCGGTGCAGGCAGTGACGGCTTCGGGCAGGCGGGCTTCGGCGGTAAGGACGGCGCCGAGGCTGGCATAGGCTTCCGCGAGGCCGGGTGGGGGCGTGCCGGGGGTGCGGGCGGGCGGTTCGGTGGGGCCGGTTGGCGACGGGGTGGCGCGGGCGATGGCCTGGCGGAGGAGGTCCAGCGCGGTGGCGGTATCGCCGGAATCTGCGCGGGCATTGGCCATGGCGAGCAGGATGGGGGCCTGGTCTGGCGCGAGGTTGGCGGCGCGTTCCAGGGCGGCAACGGCTTCGGGGGCGCGGCCGAGGGCGCGCAGGGCCACGCCGCGGGCGAGCCAAGCATCGGCCATGTCGCCGCGGCGGGCGAGGCCGGCTTCGGCTTCCACCAGTGCGGCTTCCGGCTGGCCGGCGGCGACGAGGTGGCAGGCCAGGGCGGCGCGGGCGCGTGGGTCATCGGGTGCGAGGCCGACGGCCTGGCGGGCGGTGACGACGGCGGCGCGGGGATCCCCGGCGCGGGCCTGGAGCTGGGCGAGGGCGAGGCGCAGGCCGACATCGCGCGGGCGGGTGGCCAGCACATCCTCCACCAGGGCGATGGCTTCGGGCAGCTCGCCGCAATCGGCGCAGGCGCGGGCCAGGGCGGTGGCGATATCGGCATGGCCGGGGCGCAGGGCGATGGCCTGGCGCAGCAGGGCGGCGGCTTCCTGCGGGCGGGCGGTTTCGGTGAGCAGGATGCCGAGCAGGTGCATCGCCTGGGGGAAGCGCGGGGCTTCGGCGAGCACGCCGCGGTAGAGGGCCTCGGCACGGGCGATGCCGCCGGCGCGATGGGCGGACAGTGCCTCGGCGAGGCCGGCGAGGGCTTCCGCGGAGGGGGCGGGCTCGCGCGGCTGGGCTGCGGCGAGGCCCAAGGCGGCGTCGAAGGGTAAGGCGGGGGCTGCCTGGGGGGGCAGGTGCGCGGCGGTGGGGTCGGACATGGCTGGCTCTCCGGGAGCCAACCTGACGTGCAAAAGTGAAGGGACCGCTACCGGGGGTATCAGGCGCCCCAGCGGGCGGCGGCGGCTTCGTCTGTTTCGCGGGCGTCTACCCAGCTGTGGGTGCCGTCGGTGAAGGTTTCCTTCTTCCAGAACGGGGCCTTGGTTTTCAGCCAGTCGATCAGGAAGGCGGTGGCTTCCAGCGCATCGTGCCGGTGGGGGGAGGCGGCGAGGACGAGGACGATGGTCTCGCCCGGGGCCATGGGGCCGACGCGGTGGATGAGGGTGGTGGCGAGCAGGTTCCAGCGTGCGGCGGCCTGGTCGGCGATGGCGGCGAGGGCCCGTTCCGTCATGCCCGGGTAGTGTTCGAGGGCCATTTCGGTGATCGGGCGGCCCTTGGCGGTGCCGCGGACGGTGCCGATGAAGCTGCCGATGCCGCCGATGTCGGTGCGGGTGTTGCCGTGGGCATCGGACATCAGGGCGGCGAATTCGGCGCCAACATCGATGGGGTCGTGCTGGACGCGGATGGTGGCCATGGGATCAGCCCCCGGTGACCGGCGGGAAGAAGGCGACCTCGTCGCCGGGGGCGATGGTGGCCTCCGGCTGGGCGAAATCCTGGTTGATGGCGCAGCGGACCGCGGCGGTGGTGCCGAAGGCGGCCTCGTAGCCCGGGCCGCGGGTGCGCAGCCAGGCGACGAGCTGGGCCACGGTTTCCGTGCCCGGGGGTGGGGTGAGTTCCTCCTCCGCCGTGCCGATGCGTTCGCGCAGCCAGGCGAAGTAGAGCAGGCGGAGGGGGCGGGGTTCAGCCATGGCGGAAGTTCAGCGGGGGGCGGGGATGGTCTGGGTGGTGCCGTCTGGCCCGATGAGGGTGAGGGTGCCGTTGGCGTTGGGCATGACGATGCCGGTGCGGCCGCTGGGCAGGGTGAAGGTTTCGACGCCGTTACCGCCCATGACGGTGGTGGCGGGGCCCATCGGGGTTTGCAGGACGCGGCTGGCGGGGGAGGGCTGGGCGGCCGGCGGCAGGGTGGGGGCGGTGGCGCGCGGCGCGGAGAGGGGCGCGGGGCTGGCCGGCGGCGGCGGGGCGGAGGAGCTGCCGCGGGGCGACGGCGCGTCGATCGGCGGGAGGGGGTTGCCCATTTCGCGCTGCATGTCGGACATGGTGCGGGGCGGGGGGAGCGGGCCGGGCCAGACGTTGCCGGGCTCGGTCTGCAGGGGCTCGACCTCCTCGCCGGTGCCGGTGACGCGGCGGGCGTTGGGGCTGTCGATGGTGGGGCGGTTGGGGGCGCCGCGCCAGGAGAAGACGTCGCCCAGGAAGCCGCCCATGCCGTCGGCGGGGTTGCCCACGTAGGAGGCGCAGCCGGAGAGCAGCAGGGTGGCGGCGAAGGCATAGGCCGCAGGACGGAGGGCGGTGCGCCGCATGGGGGTCTTTTCCTTGTCGGGGCGGGTCCGGGGTCGGCGGGGGGCCGGCCGGGGGGCGTTGTACGATGTGCCGGGGTGCAATGTGCCCGTGCGGGCGCTCCGGCTCAAGCTTCGGGTCGCAGGGTGGGCAGGGAGGCGGCGATCCAGGCGGCGATGGCGGGGGGATCGGAGAGGGGGAGGCAGAGGCGGTCGCAGCCCTGGAGCGGCGTGTCGGAGGCGACGGCGATGATGTCTGGCCGGCCGGGCCAGATCGGGGGCTTGCCGAGGGACGGGCGGTGGACCTCCAGCTTCGGGTGCGGGGAGGCCTTGTAGCCTTCGACCAGGACGAGGTCGACGGGGGCGAGGCGGGGGAGGAGATCGGCGAGATCGGGTTCCTCGCCGTGGTTCTCGTGCAGGAGGGCCCAGCGGCGGCCGGCGGCGATCAGGACCTCCTGCGCGCCGGCGGCGCGGTGGCGCCAGCTGTCCTTGCCGGGCTGATCGAGATCGAAATCGTGATGGGCGTGCTTGACGGTGGAGACCGTGAGGCCGCGGGCGGCGAGGACGGGGATGAGGGCGGTGAGCAGGGTGGTCTTGCCGCTGCCGGACCAGCCGGTGATGCCGAGCAGGGTCATTCGCGGACGGGATCGGGGGCGCGATGCGGCTGGGAGGCGTGGCGCAGGCCGGCCAGCAGGTAGTCCCATCCGGTGATGAGGGTGAGGGCGGCGGCGGTGAAGAGCATGGCCTCGCCGATGATGGCGACGGGGAGCCAGGGGATGCCGAGGAACTGGGCGGAGGGGTTGCCGGCGAGGAGGGTGCCGAGGGCGCCCATCTGGACGCCGGTTTTCCACTTGGCGAGCACGGTGACGGGCAGGCCGATGCGCATGCCGGCGAGGTATTCGCGCAGGCCGCTGACCAGGAGCTCGCGCAGCATGATGACGATGGCGGGGTAGAGGCCGACGGCGCTGAGGCGATCGGTGCCCACCAGCATCATGAGGGCGGCGGCGACCAGGAGCTTGTCCGCGATCGGGTCGAGCATGCGGCCGAGATCGGAGGTTTGGCCGTAGTCTCGGGCGAGCTTGCCGTCGAAATAGTCGGTGATGCCGGCCAGGCCGAAGACGACGCAGGCGGCGAAATCGGTGGCGGGGCTGCGGATGGAGGCGAGCACCACCATCACCGGGATGGCGGCGATGCGCGACAGTGTCAGGACGTTGGGCAGGTCGGTCATCATGCGGGGCGAACAGTAGAGGGAAAATCGCGCGCGGTCAGCCCGCGGTGTTTGACGATCGGGGGATGCTGGCGTAGCGGGGCGGCATGACCCAAGCGCCCGCCGGCATCTGGCCGATCCTGTATGCGTTCTTCACCCGCGAGGGGGGGCTCGATCGTGCGGCGATGCGGCTGCAGGTGCGTGCCGTGCTGGCGGCCGGGGCGCCCGGGATGGCGGTGATGGGGCTCGCCACCGAGGTCGGGAAGCTCTCGCCGGCTGAGCGGCGGCAGGTGGTGGAATGGGCGACCGAAGACCTCGGGGGGCGGATTCCGCTGGCGGTGACGATCTTCGGGGCGACGGTGGAGGAGCAGCGTGCCGCGGTGGCGCAGGCGGCTGCGTGCGGGGCGGCGTGGGTGGTGCTGCAGCCACCGCGCATCCCGGGGATTTCGGAAGCGGAGCTGGTGGATTTCTTTGCCGCGGTGATCGACCGGTCGCCGGTGCCGGCGGGGATCCAGAATGCGCCGGAGCTGCTCGGGATCGGGCTGGGGCCGGCGGCGATCGGGGAGTTGGCGCGGCGCTGTGCCAATTTCACCGTGCTCAAGGGCGAAGGGCCGGCGACGCTGATCGCGCGGGTGGTGGAGGAGACGGACGGCACGCTCGCGGTGTTCAACGGGCGCGGCGGGCTGGAATTGCCGGACAATCTGCGCGCCGGCTGCGCCGGACTGATCCCGGCGCCCGACTGCTTCGAGGCGCAGATCGCCATCTACGACGCCATGCGGCGGGGGGACGAAGCAGAGGCGGAACGGCTGTACCGGGAGATCCTGCCGGCCATCGTGTTCGTGATGCAGTCCGTGGATCACCTGATCTGCTACGGCAAACGACTGACCGCGGCCCGGCTGGGGCTGACCGTGTTCGACCGCGATCCAGGCCTGGCGCCGAACGCCTTCGGCCTCGCCGCCGTCGACCGGTTCGCCCGGGCGCTGGGGGCGATGAAGACGTAGGAAGGTAAGGCCAGGGCTCTGCCCTGGACCCGCTGGGGCCTTAGGCCCCAGACCCCTCGACCTTTTTCCGCCTTCGGCGGGGAGGGGCCGCCCGGGTCTCTCCACCGCCTCGATGGCCCCTCCCCGCCGAAGGCGGAGAAAGGTCGAGGGGTCTGGGGCCTAAGAGTCCATCCGGGATCATTGAGTGCTTTGGCAGAGCCTTCTGAGCATGAGTCTGATTGAGGCCCATCGTAGGAAAGCGAGCGCTGAGCGTGTTCGGCACTCCCAGTCCTTGGCAAGGCGGCGGCAGCGATTGAGCCAGGCGATGGTGC
>CAMDAM010000325.1 GCA_945888575.1 Asaia bogorensis
CGCCCTGGTCGACGTTCTCGAACCCGGTCGAGACATAAATGTAGGTGGTGCCGGGGAGGAGATTCAGGCTGAAGCCGGACAGGCCGATACTCGGGTTGTCGTCGTTGCCAACCAGGATGTTGCTGAGCGGCAGCAGGGGGTCGAACGAATCCTGGTACAGGAACGAGTAGTTGTCCCAGCCGCCCGCCGCGGTGGACTGGAAGATGTAGGTGCCAGCCACAGAGACGGTGATCTCGACCGATTCCAGCGGCACTGCCGTGCCCAGGTCCGACAGGGGGAGAACGGGCGCAGAGTTGCCATTCTGGATGGGGCGGGTCCAGAGGTGGCCGCCGGCGGTGGTGCCAGACCAGACCGTGTCGGCCTCGGCTACCGGAGCGGCCGCCACAGCGATCAGCACGGCAACACCTGCTGCGGCAGCCGTGCGGGCGGCGTTGGCGACCACGTCGGATACGACCAGCCGAATGTTCATCGTGCAGCGACCTTCCGTGAATACGGCTGTTGCAAACCGCTTTGCATTCAATTCGCAATATCTACGCCACTCTCTAATTTGTTTATTTTTCAACGCTGTAACTGCGAATAGATCGATACGATATCGCATATTTGTCAAATTTTCCGACAACTTCATGCCCGTTGCGCGCCCCGGCCTGCGGTGGCATGCGGGATGGACGCGCCAGGAGGAGCCGCCATGACCATGCCGACATCGCTGATCGAGATGACCGCAACGCAGGCCGTGGCGGCGCTGCGGGCCCGCAAGGTCTCGCCGGCCGAGCTGGTGGAGGCCTCCGCGGCGCGGATCGCCGAGGTGGAGTCGGCGGTGAACGCGCTGCCGATCCTGTGCCTGGAGCGGGCGCGGGCGCAGGCGGGCGGGCTCGGCGCTGGCGACGGGCCGGGTTGGCTGGGCGGGCTGCCTATTTCGGTGAAAGACCTCGATGAGGTGGCCGGCGTGCGGCACACGATGGGTGGGTCGGTGCTGTTCGAGGATGTGGTCTCCAAGGTTTCCAGCCCGATGGTGCAGGTGCTGGAGGGCAATGGGGGCATTCCGGTGGGCAAATCCAACTCGCCGGAGTTCGGGTTCAATGCCTCCACGATCAACGCGCTGCATGGGCCGACGCGCAATCCCTATGACCCCCGGCTGACGGTGGGCGGCTCCTCCGGCGGTGCGGCGGCGAGCGTGGCGACGGGGGAGGTGTGGCTGGCCACGGGCTCGGACCTCGGCTCCTCCATCCGGTTGCCGGCGGCGTTCTGCGGGGTGGTGGGGCTGCGGCCCTCGCCGGGGCGGGTGCCGCGCGGGCGGCGCGGGATGCCGTTCAGCACGCTGCCGGTGCTGGGGCCGATCGCGCGCACGGTGGCGGATGTGGCGCTGGGGATGGAGGCGATGGTGGGCGAGTTGTGGAGTGATCCGCTGAGCCTTCCGTCGCGTCCCGGCGAGTTCTCCGCGGCGGTGGCCGCGCCGGTGGGGCCGAAGCGGGTGGCGTGGTCGGCTGATCTCGGTGTTTCCCCGGTTGATCCCGAGATTGCGGCGATCTGCGCGGCCGCGGTGGGGCGTTTCGCGGAGGCGGGGGCGGTGGTGGAGGAGGCGTGCCCGGACCTGGGCGAGGCGGTGGAGGTATTCCACGCCATTCGCGGCGTGAACCACCTGGCGGCGTTCGATCCGCTGGTGGCGGCCGAGGGCGCGCGGGTGATCCCGGAGATTCATGAGAGCCTGGCGCGTGCGCGCACGGTGCCGATCGAGCGCTTCGCCTGGGCGGAGCGGGAACGGGCGGCGATGTTCGGACGGCTGATGGACTTCTTCGAGACGCACGACGTGCTGGTGTGCCCGGCGGCGATCATGAAGCCGTTTCCGGCCGAGTGGCGCCGGGTGGACCGGCTGGGGAACCACCAGTTCGACAGCTATATCGACTGGATCGCCATCACCTTCGCGATCTCCCTGCTGGGGGTGCCGGTGCTGTCGCTGCCGGTGGGGTTCACGAAGGAAGGCCTGCCGGTGGGAATACAGATCATCGGCCGGCCGCGCGCGGACGCTGCCGTGCTGGCCGCCGGCGCAGTGCTGGAGCAGGTGATCGGGGCGAAGGGGCGGCTGCCGGTCAACCCGCGAGCAGCAGCATGACTCCGGCCACGGTGGCCGCGATGCCGGCCAGGGCGGCGTGCGGCAGGGGCGCGGGGTTCGGCAGCAGGCGGGCCAGGGCCAGTGTGACCAGCGGATAGGTGGCCACCAACGGGGCGACCAGAGCGACCGGGCCTTCGGCGAGCGCGGCGTAGAGCGTCAGCACCGCCCCGCCATTGCACAGGCCGACGGCGGCAAACCAGGCCAGCGCGGGGCCGGAGGGGCGTGGGGCGCGAATGGTGGCCAACGCCACCAAGGCGGAGACGAGGTAGCCGATCGCGGCGGCGGCCAGCGGGCTTGGCCAGAAGGCCAGGCCCCATTGCGTGGCCGGCTGCACCAGTCCGCGAATGGCGGCGGCGGCCAGCGGCAGGGCCAGCGCGACGCCGGCCAACCGCGCCCCACCGGTGCCGCCGGCCAGGGACAGCGTGGCCACGCCGGCGGCGATGGCGGCCAGCCCAGCAATCTGTGCCGGGGCGGGAAGCTGGGCCAGGAACAGCGCCGCACCGAGCACCGCGAACAGGGGGGCGAGGTTGCCGAGTGCGCCGGCCAGACTCGGGCCGAGTCTACGATTCGCAGCAAACGTGAGTCGCGTGACCGCGATGGGGAACACCAGCCCCACGGCGGCGAACACCGCCGCGCCGCGCGCATCGGCCAGGGTTGGATCAACGCGCACCAGCGCAGCCAGGGCCAGCAGGGCGGCGGAGGCGAGGATGCTGATGCGGGCGCCCGCTGCAGGCGAGGCGTGGCGCAGGGCGCGCTGGGTCAGCACCAGGGCGGTGCCGAACTGCACCGCGGCCAGCAGGGCCAGGAGAACCGGCGCGCTGCCGGCGCCGGTCATCCCGGGTGGGCGGTCAGAAGCTGGCGACCGAGCAGACGCCGCCCTTGGCGCGGACCTTCTCGCAGAAGGAGCTGGCCTGGCCGGGACCGGTGAAGCCGCCGGTACGCAGGCGGTAGAAGGTCTTGCCGTCGCGCTGGGTCTTCACCACAGCGGGGCGGCGGCCGCCCAGCACGTCCGGCATGCGCTTCTCCAGGCGGCTCCACTCGCTGAGCGCCGCCTGCTCGCTGGTGACGGCGGCCAACTGCACCTGCGTGCCACCGGAGGCAGCGGGGGCCGGTGCGGCAACGGGGGCACGGGCGGGCGGGGGCGGCGGGGCGACGGCCTGCAGGGCCGGTGCGGTGAGCACGGCGGGCTGGCTCGGCGGGCGGGCGGCGGGGGCGCTGACCACGGGCTGGACAGGGGCCGGCGCCACAGGGGCGGCGGCAGGTGGCGTGGCGGGGCGCGGTGCGGCGGCGATCTGGCGTTCGGCGGCGGCCTTCTCCGCCGCGGCCTTCTCGGCGGCGATTTTCTCTTCGGCCGCCTTTTCGGCGGCGAGCTTCTCGGCCGCGGCCTTTTCCCCGGCGGCACGCAAGGCCTCCGGCTTTGGGGCCTCCGGCGTGGGCGCCAGGGCCTGCTTGTCGGTGGGCGTGGCGGGGCTGTCGATCTCCGGGCCCTGTTGGGCGCTATCCGGCTTCACGCGCAGCGGCCGGCTATCCGCCTCCACCACCGGCACGCCGCCACCTGACCTGCCGCCGGTGAGCGACCAGGCACCCACCATGACCAGCAGCGCGGCGCCGATGCCTCCGGCGATGATCGCCAGCCGCCTGGTGTTCGGGTCCATGCCCGGGCGGTGGCGCGGCGTACGGTAGGACGTGTCGAACTCGGCCATCGGACTGCCCAACTTCCCCATTTCTGGCAGGAAGGACAGCCCGCGCGGCGACTGCCCCTCAGCGCATCTCTTCCACCGGCGCCACCCCCATGACGGCCAGGCCGGACCGGATCACGGTCGCGGTGGCGGCCACCAGGGCAACGCGCGCCAAGGTTTCGGCACGCTGCTCCGGCTGCAGGAAACGCAGCGCAGCATCGTCCCTTCCTCGGTTCCACAGCATATGAAAGTCGGCCGCTAAATCATAGAGGAAAAACGCAATCCTGTGCGGTTCGCGCGCCTGGGCGGCCCCTTCCACGGTGCGCGGCCAGCTCGCCAGGCGCTTGATCAGGGTAAGTTCCGCTTCATGACTCAGGCTTTCCAAAGCCACCCCCTGGAGGGCTCCCGGCGCCATGGCCTCCGCCCCCAGCATCTCGGCCGCGGCGCGCAGCACGGAGCGGCAGCGGGCATGGGCGTACTGCACGTAGAACACCGGGTTCTCGCGCGTCTGCGCCACCGCCTGGACGATGTCGAACTCCATCTGCGCGTCGGATTTGCGGGTGAGCATGGTGAAGCGCACCGCGTCACGGCCCACCTCGTCCAGCAGGTCGCGCAGGGTGATGAAGGTGCCGGCGCGCTTGGACATGCGCACGGGTTCGCCATCCTTCAGCACATGCACGATCTGGCACAGCACGATATCCAGCGTCGGCGCCGCCGCGGTGCCGTCGCCCAGGGCCTTCACGGCGGATTTCATGCGCGACACGTAGCCGCCGTGATCGGCGCCCCAGATGTCGATCATCACCTGCGCGCCGCGCGTTACCTTGTCGGCGTGGTAGGCGATGTCGTTGGCGAAGTAGGTGTTGCTGCCGTCGGATTTGCGCAGCGGGCGATCGACGTCATCGCCGAACTGGGTGGCGCGGAACAGGGTTTGCTCGCGCGGCTCCCAGTCATCCGGCGTCTTGCCCTTGGGGGGCTCCAGCACGCCCTCGTAGATCAGGCCGCGGGCGCGCAGCGTCTCGATCGTGGCATCGGCGGCGCCGGCTGCCACCAGGGCGCGCTCGGAGGAGAACACCTCCTGCTGCACGCCGAGCAGGGCGAGGTCTTCGCGGATGCTCTCCATCATCATGGCCAGCGCGGTGTCGCGCACGATGGGCAGCCAGGCCTCCACCGGGCCGACATGGGCGCCGGGGGCGGCGAGGCTGTCGCCATGCTTCGCCTTCAGCGCCTCCCCGACCGGCACCAGGTAGTCGCCGCGGTATTGCAGGCCGCCGGGGACCATCTGGGCATACTCGTCCTCGGTCAGCGTGGTGCCGATGGCCTGGAGGTAGCGCCAGTAGGCAGCCCAGGCGAGGGCCAGCACCTGATTGCCGGCGTCGTTGATGTAGTACTCCTTGGTCACCGCGAAGCCGGCCTTGGCGAGCAGATTGGCCAGGGCATCGCCCACAACCGCGCCGCGGCAATGGCCGATATGCATCGGGCCGGTGGGGTTGGCGGAGACGTATTCCACGTTTACCCGGATCCCCTGCCCCATCGTCGACTCGCCGTAGGACTCGGCGGCGGCGAGAATCGCGGGAAGCTGGGCGCGCCAAGTGGATTCGGCGAGTCGGAGGTTGACGAAGCCGGGGCCGGCGACGCTCGCCTCGGCGATGTCCGGCTGGTCCTTGAGGCGGGCGACGAGGGCCTGCGCGATCTCCTGCGGCTTGCGGCCGGCGGGCTTGGCCACGACCATCGCGGCGTTGGTGGCCATGTCGCCATGCGCCGCCTCGCGCGCCGGCGTGACCTCGACACGGGCCAGCACCTCGGGCGGGAGGTTCGGCAGATCGGCGGCCAGGGCGGCGAGCACGCGCTCGCGCAGGGTGGCAAACAGGTGGGTCATCGGCGAGGTTCCAGAGAGGCGGAAGAAAGGAAGGCCTTCTTTTTCTGAAGAAAAAGAATTTGCTTCCTTCCTAAGGTGAGTGAGAAATATCGGTAAGCCGCAGGTGCTCGTCCCGCGCATAGCGATCCGTCATGCCGGCGACATAGTCGCACACCGCCACGGCCGCCCGTTGGGTGCCGGATTCACCGGCCCTCCCACGCCAATCGGCGCTCAGCAGCCCGGTATCGCCGTGCAGCATGGTGAAGACCTCACCGGTGATGCGCTTGGCCTTGGC
>CAMDAM010000326.1 GCA_945888575.1 Asaia bogorensis
TCCTACCTCTACGACCACGCCGAAAGCCCGCTCTGGCAATGCCGCTTCCGCTGGACCGAACGCACCGTCGCCTTCTGGGACAACCGCTGCGCCCAGCACCGCGCCATGTGGGACTACTGGCCCCACACCCGCAGCGGCAACCGCGTCACCGTGCTGGGGGATAAGCCGGTCTAGCCGAACGTCAGCAACCCAAGCCCGCTGACAATCTGCGTGTTGGCAGCGGGTATCTCGGCCACGCTGCGCCCCGTCACGGTCACCGCTGTCTCCACCAGCCCGTTGCCATCGAGGTCGCCATAGAAGGTGGCGCCGAGATAGCCAGGCAGCCCGTCGTTCTCGCCCCAGGCGTAGCTGCTCACGCCCGCCTGCCAGCCCCAGATGGCCAACTGCTCGCCATCCTCCCAGTCGGTGAGGCAGGACCAGACCGGGATGTGGAAGCGGCCATCGACGAAGAACACGTCACGCCCGGGCCCGCCGGTGAGGAAGTTGTTGCCGCCGCCGCCATCCACGATGTCGTCCCCCGCGTTCATCCTGGCTACGTCGTTGCCGTCGCCGAGGTTGGCGAACTCGTTCTGCGAAGTGCCGGCGGCGACGTCGCTGCCGTTGGTGCCGGTGAACAGGTAGCGCAGGTTGTTCGACCCTGCGTAGAGGTCGGGGAGGTGGAAGCGCAGAGTGCCGTCGACGAGCAAGGACATCAGTTCCTCGGTGGACGGGCTGCCGCGCAGTGAGGCGAGCGTGATCGCGGCGGTGTCGGCGAACTGCAGATGTTCGATGTTGCGCAGTTCATCGTTGCCATCGGGACCCCGCAGCCGGATTTCGCCTTCTGAGATGCCGATGCGGTATTGGTCGCGGGTGCCGGCATACAGCGCGGTGTCGGTGCCTTCGCCGCCATCGATGTTGTTGTTGCCGGTGCCGCCGACCAGCACGTCGTTGCCGGCGAATCCGTTGACGGAGTCATGGTCGCCGGCGAGGTCGATAAGGTCGTTGTCGGTCGTGCCGCCGACGATCTCGGCGGTATCGCCTCCGCCGAACTGGTAGCGCAGGCCCGGCACGCCGCCGGCGTAGAGGTCGGCCAGAAGGTATTTCGGCAGGCCGCCGAAGAGCATGGTCATCATCGGCTCGGCGTCGGCGGCGAGGGTTGCGACCGGGACGGGGGCGCCGGAGCTGAACCACACACGCTCGACCCCCACCAGCGTGTCCATGCCAGCGGGCCCACGCAGCACGACGGTGTCGCCCGACACTCCGACGCGGACCTGGGTACGCAGCGAGTCGATGTGGGCAGCGTCGTCGCCCGCGCCGCCGTGGAGCAGGTCGTCGCCCAAGCCGCTGAAGAGCGTGTCGTTGCCGTCTTCGCCCGCAAGGAAGCGCCGGGCGGCAGAGAACACGCTGAGATTGTCGTTGGACCCGGTGCCTCGGTACATCGTGCCGAAGAATACCTGCGCCGAATCCTGGCCCTCGCGGGCCGCGATCGCAGTCAGCGGTTGGTAGCTGTTGCCCCAGGGCAGGGTCATCGTCCAGCTGCCATCGGCAGCAACCGCGGCGACAGTTGCCAAACCACTGAACCGCACCTCGGTTCCCGGCGTGGCGGTGCCGGCGACGGTCAGCGCACCGGATGCATCGACCCACCATTGGCGGAATACTGGTGCGTCGGGCGCTGGCAGGTTGAAGTTGAAGCGCGAGGTGGCCATGTCGTAGCTGCCGTTGGCGAAGTTCAGCTCCTCGACGCCTAAGTACGTCTGCAGGAAGGAACTGCCGCTGATGAGATAGCGGGAGCCGACAGTGCCAGTGATGGACATGTTCTGGCCCGGGCGATAGGTCATCGCGACGTTGACCACGTCGCGGCCGGACCCGGCGTTGATCTCCACCGCCCCGCCGCCGATGTTGATCACATCGTCGCCCTGCATGGTGACGATGGTCAGGTTGGTGCCCAAAGCCGTGACCACGTCCCGGGAGCCGGTGCCGCGCACGTATCGCCCGTCGCCGGGCATGGTTGACGTGTAGGTTTCGGTGGCGGCGTTCCAGGACCAGGTTTCCAGGCGCACGGCGGTGGCGGGCGTGCCGTAGAGCGCCTGGATGGCCGCGATATCGTAGGGGCCCAGCACTCCAAAGCCTGGAGGTTCGCCGCCCATCACCGATACACCGCTGGCATTCAACGGCAGGGTGGGGTCGCCTTCGTTCGGATGCTTCAGGCCTAGCGTGTGCCCGATCTCGTGCAGCATCAAATTCATCAGGCTGTTGGCGGCTGGCCAAAGGGAACGATACGTCGCATCGATATGGACATCGCCGCCGCCGGTAAATTCGCCGCCCACGACCCTGAGACTGCCATCTGCGGCGACGTACGTGCCCGTGTAAGGGTAGCCCCCGGTGCCCGCGGCGTTGCCACGCCCCAAAGCCGAGAGGTTGTAAAACCCGAAGGTCAGGTCGCCTTCACTGCCAGTGGTCTCGATGAAGGTGAGGCCGCTGACGGCCGCCCACATGGCAAGGGCCTGGCGGGTGACGGTTCGCATGGCCTCGTCGAAGGGCTGGAAGCCCAGGTGCGCCAGGTTGGGGCGACCTGCCATGTTCTGCTCGGGTACGGCGGAGAATGAGTAGGTCAGGACGACGGCGCGACCGGCGGGGGGACCGACGTACCAAGCGTATCCGGAGATCAGCGCGGTGTAGTCGTTCACAACCGCCATGGGGTACCTTCGGCTACCTGCAGTGGCAAAAGAGCAAAGTAGACCGTGTTCCGTGAGGAGAGCAAAAAGAGAGCCTAGGCCGGCCTTCTGGCCACTGCCTCGGGTGCCTTCCCAACCACCTCTTGGTAGCACATAAACGCTAGGAGTATGCCCAGGTCGGCGATCTCAGGCGCAAGCCCGCATTGCCTGTCGGAAGGAACGACAGCTGCACTGACCGCCATCACCCGAACGTCAACAACCCCAGCCCGCTGACCACCTGCGTATGGGCCGCCGGTATCTCGGCCACGCTGCGCTCCGTCACGGTCACCGCGGTCTCCACCAGCCCGTTGCCATCGAAGTCGCCGTAGAATGTGGCACCGAGAAACCCCGCCAACCCGTCATTCTCGCCCCAGCTATAGGTGCTGATACCTTCCTGCCACCCCCAGATGGCAAGCTGCTCGCCCACCTCCCAGTCCGTCACGCAGGACCACACGGGCACGAAGAACCGCCCGTCGATGAAATACACGTCCCGCCCGGGCCCGCCGGTCAGGAAGTTGTTGCCGCCCCCGCCATCCACGATATCGTCCCCGGCATTCATCGAGGCCGCATCGTTCCCGTCGCCCAGATTGGCAAAATCGTTCTGCGACGTTCCGGCAGCCACATCGCTGCCATTGGTGCCGGTGAACAGATAGCGCAGGGCGAGCGGCCCGGCATACTCGTCCGGCAATTGCAGCCGCAGCGTGCCGTCCACCAGCAGGGACATCAACTCCTCGGTCCCCGGGCTGCCCAGCAGCGTGGCCATGGTGATCGCGGCGGTATCGGCGAACTGCACCTGCTCCACGCCGCTCAGCGCGTCACGTCCGTCCAGTCCCTGCACCCGGATCTCGCTGCCCGCAACGCCGATGCGGTACTGCGCCCGCAGCCCGGCATACACCGCGGTATCCGTGCCTTCGCCGCCATCGATCGTATCGTCGCCGCCACCGCCCACCAGCACATCATTGCCGCCCAATCCGTTGACGGTATCGTTGCCGCCCCCAAGGTCGATCATGTCGCCGGCCGTCGTGCCGCCCACGGTCTCTGCGGTGCCGTCGCCGGTGAACTGGTAGCTCAGCCCCGCCACGGCACCGGCATACAGGTCAGCCAGCAGGTATTTCGGCAGGCCACCGAACTGCCTGCTCATCAACGGCTCGGCCCCGGCAGACAATGTCGCGATCGAGACCGGGCCGCCGGTGCTGAACCACACCTGCTCCACCCCTACGAGCGTATCCATCCCCTCGGGCCCGCGCAGCACCATGGTATCGCCCGCCACGCCCACGCGCGTCTGGGTGCGCAAGGCGTCGATATGCGCCGCATCGCTGCCCGCGCCGCCGTACAGCAGGTCGTCGCCCAGCCCGCCAAACAGGTTGTCGTCGCCGTTGCCGCCCGAAAGGAAGCCGCGCACCGCATCGAACACACCGGGATTTTCACCCTCGGCGCTGCCCTGGTAGCGCATGCCGAACGCCGCCGTCGCGGAGTCCTGGCCCTCCCGGTTCGTGATCGCGGTCAGCGTCTGGAAGCCGGTATTCGCCGGCAGTGCCATCGTCCAGCTGCCATCGGTCGCCGCGGTAGCGGTACCGGCCACGAAACTGAACCGCACCTCGCTGCCCGCCGCCGCCGTGCCGGCGATGGTCAGCGCGCCCGCCGCATCCACCCACCATTCGCGGAACACCGGCGCATCGGGCGCCGGCAGGCTGAAGCTGAAGCGCGAGTTGGAATAGTCGTAGCTGCCGTTGGTGAAATTCAGCGTCTCGACGCCGATATACTTCTGCAGCACGGACCCGCCGCTGAACAAATAGGAGAAGGTGACATCGCCGCCGAAGGACATCGACCGGTCCTGGCGGAACGCCATCCCCACATTGACCACGTCGCTGCCGGACCCGGCATTCACCTCCGCCGTCCCGCTGCCGATGTTGATCACGTCGTCGCCCTGCATGGAGACAACGGCCACGCCATTGCCCAGCGCCGTCAGAACGTCGCGTGATCCGGTGCCGCGCAGGTACCGCGCGTCCCCCGGCATGGTGGCGGTGTAGGTCTCGGTCGCGGCGTTCCACGACCATGTCTCCAGCCGCACGGCAGTGCTGGGCGAGCCGTACAGCGTCTGGATGGCCGAGATATCATAGGCGCCAAGCACCGCACTGCGCGGCAGGTTGTAGCTCATCACCGAGAGGTCGCCGGTGTCCACCAGCAGGGTGGGGTCGCCCTCATGCGGGTGCTTCAGCCCCAGCGCGTGCCCGATCTCGTGCAGCAGCACGTGCAGCAGGTCGGTGTCGGTGGTGGTGGCGCGATAATCGCCATCGATATGGACATCGCCGCCGGACGTGATCTCGCCGCTGTAGACCTGCAGGCTGCCATCCACGGCCACGAAGGCCCCGGCATAGGGGTAGCCGCCGGTCCCCGCGGCGCCCGCGTTGCCAAGCGTGTCCAGGTTGTAGATCCCGAAGGTCAGGTCGCCTTCGCTCTGCGTCGCTTCCAGGAAGGTGATGCCGCTGACCGCCGACCACATGGCCAGCGCCTGGCGCACCAGGGTGCGGCCGACCTCGTCCAGCGGCTGGAACCCCAGGCTCGCCACGTCCGGCCGGCTCGCCACGGCCTGTTCCGGGGTGGCGGAAAACGAATAGGTCAGCACCACGGCCCGGGCGGTGGGCGTGCCCACGTACCACCGGTTGGCGGAGATCAGCGCGGTGTAGTCGTTCACAACCGCCATGGCGCACCTTGGGTCGTTTTCAGCGAGAAAGGCGGTGACAAAAATATATTGCCGTGTGGAGAACGAGGAGCGGGCTGGAACCCGCCCGCTATCCCTCCATGCCCTCCGGCGGCAGCATCCCGCCCACTTCCTTCAGCCACTCCCCGGCATGGGCCACCGCCTCGCGCGCCTTGCCCACCACTTCGGTGTAGCGCATGAACCCGTGCAGCATGCCCTCGTAGGTGATCTCCGCCACCCGCACCCCGGCGATCTGCAGCTTGCTGGCGAACAACCCGCCCTCGCTCCGCAGCACGTCCAGCTCCGCCAGTTGCACCAGCGCCGGCGGCAGCGCCCGGCAATGGTCGCGCAAGGGGGCCGCCAGCGGGTTCAGCCGGTCGCCGGGATCGCGGGTATAGAGATCCCAGTATGCCATCATGCCCGCCCGGGTGAGCCCGTAGCCCTCGGCGAACTCCTCGTAGGATTTGGTGTCGAACCGCGCCTCGGTCACGGGATACACCAGGTGCATCCCGGCCAGCGCCGGCCCG
>CAMDAM010000327.1 GCA_945888575.1 Asaia bogorensis
GAGAGGTCCTGGCAGTATTTCACCAGCGTGTTGGTGACGCCGGACATGGCGGAGACGACCACGGCCACCTCGTTGCCGGCCTCGACCTCGCGCTTGACGCGCGCGGCCACGTTGCGGATGCGGTCGAGGTCGGCGACGGAGGTGCCGCCGAACTTCATCACGATGCGGGCCATAGGAGGATACGGGCTGCCGTTGGTTGCGGGAGGGGGCGCACACATACCGGCGCCGGACCGCAGGGGCAACCTCGGTGGCCGCAGGGCGGAGTCGCTAGAGTGTGGCCATGGCGAGGTAATTCACCGCCAGACGACGCGTGGGGTGCCAGCCGCCGCGCAACGGGTCGGGCGCCAGGCCGGTGATGTCGGTGGTGCGCAGTCCGGCTTGGCGCAGGGCGGCATCCAGTTCCGCGGGGGTGAGGAAGCGGTTCCAGTCATGCGTGCCGGTGGGAAGCAGGCGCAAAACGTATTCGGCGCCGAGGATGGCGGCGAGCCAGGAGCGGCGGGTGCGGTTCAGGGTGGAGACGAAGAGCAGCCCGCCGGGCTCCAGCAGGCCGGCCAGGGTGCGCAGGAAGGCGGCGGGGTCGGGCACGTGCTCGATCACCTCCAGCGCGGTGATGGCGGGGAAGCGGGCACCTTCGGCCAGCAGGTCCTCGGCGGCGGCCTGGCGGTAGGCGAGCGGCAGGTGCTGGCCTTCGGCATGGGCGCGGGCGGCTTCCAGCGCATCGGGGGCGGCATCGAGGCCGAGGACGTCGTGGCCCAGCCGGGCCAGGGCCTCGGCAGCCAGGCCGGCGCCGCAGCCGATATCGAGCACGCGGGTGGGGGCGGCGAAGTGACGGCGCAGGCGGGCGTCGATCCAGGCGATGCGGGCGGGGTTCATCTGGTGCAGCGGGCGCATCGGGCCGCGCGGATCCCACCACTCGGCGGCCAGCGCGTTGAAGCGGGCGATTTCCGCAGCGTCGACCGATTGCGCGTGCATCCTGCCCTCCATTCCCGCGTTGCCGTATGTGGACGTGGGCGGGACAGGAGGCAAGCGATGCGCTCTGATTACAGACGCGTAAAGGAAGCCGCGCGGATTCCGCATTGCGCCCCTGCTGCACCGCGGCATGATGAACATGGCGGTGGGCGCCGGAGTTTCCTATGTGACAGACCCATGAAAATCATCAGCTGGAACCTGCTGCGCCTGATTGGCGCCTCTGCCGACGAGGTGGCGGATCTGGTGGAGCGTGAGCAGCCCGACGTGCTGCTGATGCAGGAAGCCACCGAGGCGATCGACCGGCTGCCGACCCTGGCGGGCGGGCATTATCTGCGCCGGTTGCAGCCCGGCCGGGTGCACGGGCTGGCGGTGTGGACCAAGCGCGCGCCTGTGGAGGCGCCCCGCGTGGTGCCGCTGCCGCAGGGCGCGATGTTCCGCCGCATCGGCATGGTGGTGGACATGGGCGATTTCGCGGTGGCGAACGTGCATCTCTCCCACGGGCAGGTGCTGAACCGGCGCCAGCTGTGGCGGATCGCCGCCGCGCTGCCGGACCGGGCCGCCGTGCTGGGGGATTTCAACCTGGTGGGGCCGTGCCTGCTGCCGGGCTTCCGCGACGTGGGGCCGCGCGAGCCGACGCATCGCTGCGTGGACATGGTGCCGCTGCGCATTGATCGCTGCCTGGTGCGCGGGCTGGATTGCCTGGGCACCGCGGTGCTGGGCCGCGCTTCTTCCGACCATCACCCGATCGTGGTGCGCTTGGCGGCGACGGCCAATCCGTTGAGGTTGGCGGCCTGAGCTTGCCCGGGCCTTCCCCCGCGGCTTGAATGCCGGGGGAGGGCCAAGCATGGCGGAATTGATGGGCGTGCCGGCGGTCGGGATCGACCCGTTCAGCCTCGCCTTCTTCGATGACCCTTACCCCGGCCATGCGCTGGTGCGCGAAACCGCGCCTGTGGTGCGGCTGCCGGTGCTGGAGGCGCACAACCTGACAGGTGGGCGGCCGGTGGTGGGGGTCGGGCGGCATGCCGAGGTGCAGGCCGTGCTGATGGACTGGCAGCGCTTTCCCTCCGGCCGTGGGGTGGGGCTGCGCGACTACGTGGCGCATCCGCCGCTGCGCGGGCCCGGCATGATCCTGGAAATCGACCCGCCGCTGCATGGCCAGCGCCGCGCGGTGCTCAACCGGGCGCTCTCCCCCGCCGTGGTGCGCGCGCTGCGGCCGCGCTTCGAGGCGGCGGCGGAGGCGCTGGTGGAAACGCTGCTGGCGCGCGGCGAGATCGACGGGATCGTCGACATCGCCGAGGCCTATCCGCTGGGCGTGTTCCCCGATGCGCTGGGGATGGAGCCGGAGGGGCGGGAGAACCTGCTGCCCTTCGGCAATTTCGTGTTCAACTCCATGGGGCCGGACAACGACCTTCTGGCGGCCTCCCTGGCGGAACTGCCGCCCCTGGCGGCCTGGGCCACGCGGCAATCGCAGCGCGACCGGCTGCGGCCGGACGGGATCGGGGCGATCATCCACGCAGCCGCCGATGCCGGGGAGATCACCCATGAGGAAGCGCCGCTGCTGGTGCGCGCGCTGCTCTCCGCCGGCGTGGATACCACGGTGAACGGGCTCGGCGCCGCGCTGTCCTGCCTCGCCACCCACCGGGACCAATGGGCGCTGCTGCACGCCAACCCCGGCCTGGCGCGCGCGGCGTTCGAGGAGGCGATCCGCTTCGAATCCCCGGTGCAGACCTTCTTCCGCACCACCGGGTGCGACCTGGAGCTGGGTGGCACATCGCTCCCGGAAGGGACCAAGGTGCTGATGTTCCTGGCCGCCGCCAACCGCGATCCGCGCAAGTTCCCCGACCCGGACCGGTTCGACATCACCCGCTCCGCCGCCGGCCACGTGGGGTTCGGCGCCGGAATCCATATGTGCGTGGGCCAGATCCTGGCGCGGCTGGAAGGCGAGGCCATGCTCGCCGCCCTGGCCCGCCGCGTGGCCGGGCTGGAGCCGGCCGGCCCACCGGAGCGCCGCTACAACAACACCCTGCGTGGCCTGCGACGGCTGCCGCTGCGGTTGCGCGCGGTGTGAGAGCCGCGGGCTTCCGTGCGGTGGGCTGTTGCCCTGGGGGCAGGGGTTGCGCGCAGGAGCCCTGACCCTCGTCAAACAACCCGGTCGGCGTCGCGCATCACCACGTAGATCGCCGGGATCACCAGCAACGTCAGCAGGGTGGAGGAGGCGAGGCCGAACAGGAGCGAGATCGCCAGCCCCTGGAAGATCGGGTCGGTCAGGATCGTGGCCGCCCCGATCATCGCCGCCAGCGCGGTCAGCAGGATCGGCTTGAACCGGACTGCGCCCGCGTCCAGCACCACCTCGCGCAGCGTGGCCCCCGGGCGCGCACCGTGGCGGATGAAATCCACCAGCAGGATGGAGTTGCGCACGATGATCCCGGCCAGCGCGATGAAGCCGATCATGGAGGTGGCGGTGAAGGCGGCGCCGAGCAGCCAGTGGCCCAGCACGATGCCGATCAGCGTGAGCGGAATGGGTGTCAGGATCACGAGCGGCACGCGGAAGCTGCGGAACTGGCCCACCACCAGCATGTAGATGCCCAGGATCGCCACGCCGAAGGCCGCCCCCATGTCGCGGAAGGTCACGAAGGTGATCTCCCACTCGCCATCCCACAGCAGCGTCGGCCGCGTCTCGTCGGTGGGCTGGCCGCGCCAGCTGATGGCGGGCTTGGGCAGGCTGCCCCAGTCATGCGCCGCGATGGCGCGGTTGAGGTCCACGATGGCGTAGATCGGTGCCTCGAACGCTCCGGCCAGTTCGGCGGTGACGAGGTCGGCGAAATGTCCGTCGCGGCGGAACAGTGCGGGCGAGCCTTCCTCCGCCACCGCGCGCACCACCTGGCCCAGCTCCACCACCGCGCGGCTGCCCGGCTGGGTGTTGGCCGGCACGGGGGTGGAGGCGAGCCGGCCGTTCCAGGCGAGGTCCGACTTCGGCAGGCCGATCACGATATCGACCGGGCTGCGCTCCTCGCCGCGATGCGAGGTGCCGACGCGGAGCTGGCTGAACAGGGTGCGGATCGTGTCGTACACGTCGCTCTGCTCCACGCCGAAATGCTCCAGCTGCTCCTGGTCGATGGAAAGCCGCAGGCGCGGGCGCGGATGGCCGTAGCTGTCGCCCACATCCACCACATAGGGCACGGTGCGGAACAGCTTCTTCACCTCTTCCGCCACCGCCCGGCGGGTGGCGATGTCCGGCCCGTAGATCTCGGCCAGCAGGGTGGCCAGCACTGGCGGGCCGGGTGGCACCTCCACGACCTGCAAGGTGGCGCCCGGCGGCAGGGACAGGGCGGCCAGAAGGCGGCGCAGGTCCAGCGCCACGGCGTGGCTGCTGCGGGTGCGGGCATGCTTCGGTGCGAGGTTGATCTGAAGGTCGCCCATCTCCGGCGCGCGGCGCAGGTAGCTGTGCCGCACCAGCCCGTTGAAGTTGAACGGCGCGGCCGTGCCGGCATGCACCTGCACCGAAACCGTCTCCGGCAGCGCGGCGGCGATGGCGGCGGCGGCGAACAGGTGCCGCTCGGTGTCCTCCAGCGTGGCGCCTTCCGGCAGGTTCAGCACCACCTGCAGTTCGCTCTTGTTGTCGAACGGCAGCAGCTTCACCGTCACGTCGCGGGTGTAGAAGGCCACACAGACGGCCATCGTGGCGATGCCGACGCCCAGCAGGAACGCCCAGGCTCGTGCCCGCGTTCGCAGCAGCGGCGTGGCGACACGGCGATAGAGCGCGCCCAGCATCCCCTCGCCATGCGCATGCCCCGCCACGCCCGCCCGGGGCGCCAGCTTCAACATCAGCCACGGCGCGATCGCCATCGCCACGAAGAAGGAGAACAGCATGGCCGCGGAGGCATTGGCCGGGATCGGCGCCATGTAGGGCCCCATCAGGCCGGAGACGAACAGCATCGGCAGAAGGGCCGCCACCACCGTCAGCGTGGCCACGACGGTGGGGTTGCCCACTTCCGCCACCGCATCGATTGCCGCGGCCATGCGCGGCCGGCCGTCGCCCATGCCCCAGTGGCGCGCAATGTTCTCCACCACCACGATCGCGTCATCCACCAGGATGCCGATGGAGAAGATCAAGGCGAACAGGCTGACGCGGTTGATGGTGTAGCCCATCAGCTGGGCGGCCAGCATGGTCAACAGGATCGTGGTCGGGATCACCACCAGGGTGACCGCCGCCTCGCGCCAGCCGATGGCCAGCGCGATCAGCACCACGATCGAAACGGTCGCCAGGCCCAGGTGGAACAACAGCTCGTTGGCCTTCTCGTCCGCTGTCGCGCCATAGTCGCGCGTTACCTCCACGCGGATCCCGGGCGGCAGCAGCGTGCCCTTCAGCCCCTCCACGCGATCCAGGATCGCCTGCGAGACGACCACCGCATTGGCGCCGGCGCGCTTGGCCAGGGCGAGGCTGGCGGCCGGCGCGCGGTGCAGCGTGCCATCGGCGGCGCGGGCGAGGTTCCATACCCGCACCTCTTCCGCTGCCGGTCCCACCCGCACCTCGGCCACGTCGCGCACATACACCGGCCGCCCATCGCGCGTGGCGATCAGCAGCAGGCCGATATCCGGCACGCCCATCAGCGTCTGACCGGCCGCCACCACGCGGCTGGCCCCGCCATCGCGCACCTGGCCTGCGACGAAGGAGCGGTTGGCGTCGCGCACCTTGGCGGTGAGCTGCTGCAAGGTCACGCCGTAGCGCGCCAGGCGCTCCGGGTCTGGCTCCACGCGGATCTGGTCGGGGCTGGTGCCCACCACGTAGCTGGTGCCGATGTCCTCCACCTTGGCCAGTTCCACCTGCAACTTGCCGACCAGCTCGAACAGGCGCCGGTCGTTCCACTGCGCCGCGGCTTCCGGCGTGGGCGACAAGGTCAGCACCACCACCGCCACGTCGTTGATCCCACGCCCCACCACCA
>CAMDAM010000328.1 GCA_945888575.1 Asaia bogorensis
GCCGGTACTGGCGCGGCCCGCCTCTCCTGGTCGCGAACAACCGAGCCGAAGCTGACGGGCAGCCACAACTCCGCGATGGTCCCATGCCCCGGCTGGCTGACGATCGTGAGCCCGCCACCAAGCTGCGCCACGAGGCCGTGGACCATCGAGAGCCCGAGCCCGGTGCCTTGGCCGATGCCCTTGGTCGAGAAGAACGGCTCGGTGGCGCGGGCGAGCGTCTGTTCGTCCATGCCGGTGCCGGTATCCGCCACGGACAGGCGCACATAATCTCCCTGCGCCAGGCCCGAACGGTGCTCGCCGCTCACTGTCTCGCTGGCGGCCCTGATCGTCAGCGTTCCGCCGTTCGGCATGGCATCGCGCGCATTCACGCCAAGATTGAGGATCGCCATCTCAAGCTGGTTTGCATCGGCGTCCGCCTGCGGCAGGGCCTCATCAAGCTCAACCCGAACGTCGATGTTCGGTCCAACGGTGCTGCCGATCAGCAACGCCATCCCATCGATCAGTGCAGCCAGGTCAACCGGGACCACCTGCAAGGGCTGCCGGCGCGCGAACGCAAGCAGCCGCTGAACAACCGTCTTCGCACGATCGGCCGATTGCAGCGCACCGCCGATCAGGCGTCGCTCCCGGTCATTTCCCAGCCCCCGGCGAAGCAGCATGTCGAACGTGCCGATGATGGGCGTCAGCAGGTTGTTGAAATCATGTGCCACGCCGCCGACGAGCTCGCCCATCGCTTCCATCTTCTGCGATTGGCGGAGTGCGGACTGGATCGACACAAGCTCGTGCGTGCGCTTGGTGACCTGCTCTTCGAGGGTCGCGTTGAGGTGGGTCAGCGCCGCCAGCGCCTGATGCTCCTGGGTGACATCCTGGCCCTGGATGAAGATGCCGGTCACGGCACCGCCTTCATCAACGATCGGCTGGAAGGTGAAACTCAGGATGAGAGGATCGGGCTTCTCCCCGGCCATGCGCTGCAGGCTGAGCGGAACATCGCGTGCCACGTAAGGCACGCCAGTCTCAAAGGCGCGATCAAGCGCCTCGAACATGCCGGTGGCTTCAAGGTCAGGAAATGCCGCCCGCACGGTCTGGCCAACAAAGCCCCGCTTGCCCGCCACGCGATCATAGGCATCATTGACGTACTCGAAGACATGGTCGGGTCCACGCAGGATTCCCACAAAGCCGGGCACCTGCTCGAACAGCCGCCGCTGCCTTTCGCGCTCTGCTTCCAGGCGGCGGTCCGACAGCACCTTCTGGGTGGTTTCCGCGGCAGCACAGAAGATACCGGCGATCTTGCCGCTCTCATCGCGGATCGGCGAATAGGAAAAGGTGAACCAGCACTCCTCGGGATAGCCGTTGCGCTCCAGAACAAGCGGAAGGTTCTCGGACCATGTCGCTTCGCCACGAAGGGCTGTCTCGACCAGCGGCGAGACCTCATTCCAGACTTCCGACCAGATCTCGCGGAACGGTCGCCCCAGCGCCCAGGGATGCTTCTTGCCGAACACCGGCCGGTAAGCGTCGTTGTAGAGGAAGGCAAGTTCAGGTCCCCATGCCACGAACATGACATGCTTGCTGGGGAGCATCATGCCCACGGCCGACCGCAGTGACTGCGGCCATTGGTCAGGGTGTCCGATCGGTGACGTGGACCAGTCATGGGCGCGCATCAGTGCACCCATTTCCCCTCCGCCGACGAAAATCTGCTCCACTACCTTCGAGCTCGCGCGACATGTGTCGCCAGCGGATCAAGGCGTTCACGAAGCCCATAAGCGCTGCACAGGCCTGGAATTTGGACCGGCGAGATCGTCAAGGGGTCAGATATTTTGAAAAGGCGTCGATTATGCGTGAGGTCGGATACTGATCTTGCATGGCGCATGGGGCTTCTCCGGGAGCAAAGGCCCTGAAGCACGGCACTGTCGGCAAACACCATGGGCTGCGCAAGAGAAGCCTGCCCGCCGTGCCGCGCGATCACCGCGAATCTCCCCTGCCTTCGTCGCGCGGTCAGAAGGTCACGATCTGCCGGCCTTCCTCCAGCAGCTGGCGCAGCGAGGCATGGCCGCGGTGGTCGGCCAGCAGCGGGATGCCGGCGGCGAGCAGCGCGTCGCGCACCCCGTAGGATTTCGCGCAGTAGTCGCAGGCCCCGCGCAGCGCCGGCGCGGCGGCCAGCCAGGCGCGGTGCAGCGGGCTTTCGGGGCGCAGCACCTCGGCGAGCGTCGCGGTGCCGCCGCCATCGAAGACGATAACCACGTCATCGCCATGGGACAGCAGCTCGGCGGCGAAGCCGAAGGCGCGGTAGGCAGGCGACTTCGCCTCGTTGGTGATGTTGTTGTAGATCACGATCGCGATGCGATGGGCCATGGCTTGTCTCCTGGATGCGTGGTTGTGGGGTGGTCAGCGTTGGGCCGGGCGCGGCTGGCCCGTCACCGCCCAGATCAGCCCGGCGATCACGGTGAGCAGCCCGGCCAGCTCCGCCGGGCCCGGCAGATGCGCCAGCACCGGCCAGGCGAGCAGCGCGGCGAGGCCAGGGGCGAGTGCGGGGAAGATCGCCGCGCGCGCCGGGCCAAGCATCCGCACCATGGTGGCATAGGTGAGCAATGTGCCGGCGCCGGCGATCACGCCCTGCACCAGCACCTCCACCAGCAGCACCCGGGTAGCGAGCGCGAACAGCCCAGCACCGCCGGTCGCCCAGAGATAGGCCGGCACGAAGGTGACAAGGGCCGAGAAGGCGATGACGGCGGTGGCGAGCAGCGGGTCCAGCCGGTGCTTGCGCAGCAGGATGCCGAACCCCGCCCACAGCGTGCCGGCCAGGATGAACATCGCATCGCCGAGCGCGCCGGCGGCGGTGAAGCTGTCGGCCCGGATGCCCGAGACCAGCACGAGCCCGCCAAGCACCACGGCGATGCCGCTGGTCCGCCGCAGCGTGAGCCGGTCGCCCAGCACGAAGGCGGCGATCAACATGCCCATCACGCTCATCGCGGCGAAGGGAAACACCGCCGCATGGCTCGCGGGTGCCAACTGCAGCGCGCCGAACATCAGCAGGCCGAAGGGCGTGCCGGCGAGCAGCGAGATCGCCAGCCACACGCGCCACTGGCGGCTCAGCACCTCCGGCGCGCGGCGCCATTGCAGCAGCAGCACCGGCAGCAGGATCAGGCCGGAGACGCCGAAGCGCAGCGCCGTGAGGTCCATCGGCGAGGCGCCGTGCTGCAGCCCCCAGCGCGCAAAGACAACGTAGAGCGCGCCGATCGAGGCGGCGAGCAGGCCAACCGCAACACCGCGCAGCAGCGTGCGCGGCTCGCTGGCGGCCAGGGCGGGCGGAACCGTGAGGGCGATGGCCATGCGTGCCTCCTGTGGCGAGGGGTGCGGCTTGTCAGGCGGCGGCACGCACGGCCCCGAGCCGCGGTGCTTCGGGAAAATCCACCGGCACGCGCGTGGTCGCATGCAGGTAGTTGGTCACCGTCTTGTCGCCGATGGTCACGATCGCATCGACCAGGTTCTCCGTGGTCCAGCCGGCGGCGAGGAAGGCCTCCACCAGCGCGGGGTCGGCATGGCCGCGGTTCTGCGTGATCGAGTGCGCCAGGCGCGCCAGCGCGTCGAGCCGGGCGTCGAAGCCGGCCGTGCCGCCGCGGATCTCCAGCATCTGCGCGTCAGAGAAGCCGTTCATCCGGCCCAGCACCGTGTGCGCGGCGAGGCAGTACTCGCACCCGTTCACCTGGCTGACGACGAGGTTGATGACCTCGCGCGCCTTCGCGTTGATCGAGGACTTCGCCGACTGCAGCGCGAGATAGGTGCCCAGCGCGGTCTCGGAATGCGCCAGCGTGGCATACAGGTTCGGCACGAAGCCGAGTTTGCCCTTCAGCGCATCGAAGATCGCCTGGTTGGCGGCGGAAACCTCGTCGCGGGCGGGAACGGTGATGGCGGTCATGGCAGTCGCTCCTTCATCGTGGCCGACAGGCCGTTGCGATGGCGAAGATGTGCCGTGGATGGCCGGCGGGCAGAACGCGCCTTGCCCGTCGAAGACTTATGCGTATCGTGTATGAATGCCGGATCTTCTCGCGCTCTATCGAACCTTCGTGCGCTGCGTCGAGGCGTCCTCCTTCAGCGCCGTGGCCGCGGGGCTGAACACCTCCCAGCCGACCATCTCGCGCCAGGTGGCAGCACTCGAGGATCATCTCGGCTGCCTGCTGTTCCTGCGCACCACGCGGGCGCTGACCCCCACCGATGACGGGCGAACCTTCTACGAGCTGGCGCTCGCGGCCCTCGACGCGGCCGAGCAGGCGGAGGCGGCGGTCGGCCGGCGCCGCGGCCGCGTCACCGGGCGGCTGCGGCTCGCCTGCGCCGGCGTCTTCGGGCGGCTGCACGTCATCCCGCGCCTCGCCGCCTTCATGGCGCGCCATCCAGGCATCGAGATCGACCTCGTCATGCAGGACCGCACGACCGACCTCGTGGAGGAAGGCGTGGACCTCGCGCTGCGCGTGGGCGAAAGCCGTGATGCCGGGCTGATGTCACGCAAGATCGGGCTGTCCCGCCGCGTGCTTGTCGCAACCCCCGGCTACCTCGCGGCGCATGGCACGCCGCTTCATCCGCGCGACCTCGCCGGCCATCGCTGCATCCTCTATTTCGGCCTCAATGCCGGACCGATCTGGAGTTTCGCCTCGGCCGAGGGCCCGATCCACGTGACGATCGATGGCAGCTTCCGGGTGGACAATACCGAAGGCGTGCGCGCCGCGGCGCTGGGCGGGCTCGGCATCGCCTATGTGCCCGTGTGGCACTTCGTGGACGGCGAGATCGAAGGCGGGCGGCTGCAGGTGCTGTTGCGCGATTTCGAACCCACGCCGGCCCCCATCGCCGCGGTCTGGCCCTCGCGCCGGCACCTGGCGCCGAAGGTGCGCGCGGCCATCGAGTTCTTCGCGGCCGAATTCCATCTCGACCCGAAGCTGAGCGGCGCCGCGGTGTAATTCCTGCCGGCCGCACGTCCCTGGGCAAAAAAACCTTTGCACCGGTTTGCGTCATCGGTGTAAACTAACTAAATGGAGATTTTCCCCAACAGCCGGGTGCAGAGCCCTGCCTGTTCCCGCGCCCCGCGCGCGGTGGGAGAATTGCGTCTGCATCACATCCTGCGCGCCCTCCTCCTCTCCCTCCTGTCCGTCCTCCTCGGCCACCGGCACACCGCCCGCCACCTCGCCCTGTCCGCGTGCGACACCACCCCGGACTGGTGGATCACCCTCCCGGACTCCGACTCCGAGCCGGATCTCGAAGCCATCCTCGCCAGCGAGCTCCCGCTCCAACTCCGTCGCCTGCTTTATCTCTTCGGCACCCGCCGCAACCGTGGCATGCGCACCCTGCCGCGCGCTGTCCCCACGCCCCGCGCGCGCATCGCCCGTGGCCCCCCACGCCCGAACGCGCCCCCCACACATCCAAATCAGCGCCAAATCGCCCCAACCCGGGGACGATGACGCACGCCCATCGCCCGGGCGAGCCTACCCCCGCACATCCCCCACCACCCGCGCCCGCACCCGCAGGGAATTGCCCGGCAGGTAGGCGATCGGGATATCCTCCTGGTCCACCAGCGCCACCGTCGCCGGGTCCGCCCCGGCCCGCACGGCCCGGTCGGTCGCCACGCGCCGCGCCTCCTCCAGTGCCTGCTCGCGCGAAAGGCCCTGGAACACCTGGTCCACCTCCCCGCTCACCTGCGCGATCGCCGCCCCCAGCGCATTCGCCACCCCCTGATGCGCCACCCGCACCACCTGGCTGATCCCCGCCATCCCGTCCGGCACCAGGAAGGCCGCCCCGCCCACCGCCACCAGCGGCCGCGGCGTCGCATCCGCCCGCATCCGGTCCACCGCATCGGCCGCCAGCGCATGGATGCGCGCCACCGCCGCCCGCACGAACCCGCCATCCAGCCCTGCCAC
>CAMDAM010000329.1 GCA_945888575.1 Asaia bogorensis
CAACGATTCCAGCGTGGTCCACTGCCATGCGTCGAACTCGGGGTCCGGGTCCGCATCCAGCCGGATATCGGCATCCGCGCCGGTGAAGCGCAGCGCGTACCAGCGTTGGCGCTGGCCGCGGAACCGCCCACCCAGCGCCACGCCCAGCAACTCCGGCGGCAGGTCGTAGGTGAACCACTCCGGATGCTCGTCGATGATCTCGGCGCGATCGGTGCCGATCTCCTCCGCCAACTCGCGCAGCACCGCGCCGCGCGGGTCCTCGTTGGCATCGATCCCGCCCTGCGGCAGCTGCCAGCCGCCGGCCGGCCCCTCGGCATTCGGAAAATCAGCGCGCCGCGCCACGAAGACCATGCCGCGCCGATCAAACAGCACGGCGCCCACATTGGGGCGGTAGGGCAGGGTCCCGGGGTCGATCATCGTAGTTCCTATTGCGAGGGAGCCAGCAGCGCCGTCACCGGCACCAGCACCACGCCGCGCTGGGCCAGCAGCGCCGCCCAGGCCGCCAGCCTCTCCACCGCCACCGGCGTGGGGGCGGAGACCAGGCCCATCGCGCTGCCGCGGTCACGCGCCAGCTGCTCCAGCCGCTCCAGCTTGGCGTCGATCTCGGTGCGCACCGCCGGGTCATCCACCACCACATCCACCGCACGGTGCGAAGACCCCGGGACGTTCGGCAGCCGACCCTCCGGCCGCGGGTCGAGATAGGCGAGGCCGCGCTTGCCCAATTCCTCCAGCACGAAGGCCATCTGCGCGCTGGCCGCGAAGCGTTCACCGCGCAGCCCGCCCAGTGCCCCGGTGCCGCCCACCACGCCGCCCAGGCGAGACAGCGCCCAGCGCAGCGCCTGCGCGTTGCGCTCCGGCGGCGCGCCGGTCAGCATCGCGCGGTCGCCGGGATCGTCCAGCGGATAGCCGCGCGGCTCCATCGGCAGCGAGATGAACAGCTCGTACCCCGCCGCCCGCGCCTTGTCCGCCAAGACCCGCGGCCGCGGCGCATAGGGGGAGACGGCCAGCGAGACCGTCGGCGGCAGCAGCCGCATCGCCTCCTCACTGTCGGCCTCGCGCATGGCGAAATCGGCCAGCAGGATCGCCACGCGCGGTCGCGCATCCATCGGCGGCGCGCCGGCGGCATAGGCGCGCATCGGCGCCAGCCCGCCGGCGATGCGCGGCAGGAAGCTGCCGTCGCCGAGGCCGGAGGGTTCCTGCAGCGCGGGGTTGGGCGGCGGAACAGCGGCACCCGGCGCACGCGGCGCCACTGCGATCTGGCCGGAAACCGGCGCCGGTCCCTGCGGCCCGATCACCGGCGGCAGCGCCGGCACACCTTGCGGCGCGGCGGCGGGCGCCGCAGCGGGCGCGTCCGGCGCAGGCGGTGAAGCGGGCGCCGGAGCAGCCGGCACGGGCGCCAAAGGGGAAGCGGCCTCGCGCACCGGGGGCGATGCCGGCGGGCCGAGCCATTGCAGCACGCCGGCGCCCACCGCCGCACCCACCAGCACCACGGCCCAGGCGATGCCCAGCGCCCGCAACGCACCAGCGCCCGGTCTGGCCGGACCCGTCGCTTCGGTGCGGGCCATCACCCCTGTCCGGCGATCGGGCTCAGCGCGAGGCGCGCCGCGCCGGCTGGGGCATGGCGCGCAGCACGGAGAGCGCCTGTTGCAGCTGGTAGTCGGTCTCGGGCTTCTGCGGGTCGAAGGCCGGCTGGTTCTCCGGCGGCAGCTTGGCGATGTCCTTCACCATGGCCGGCAGGTCGTTGCGCGCCGGCGCGGTGGCCTGCGGCGTGCCGCCGGTGTTCTTCAGCGAACGGTTGAGGTCCGCCTCCCGCTCCGGCCCAAAGCGTGCGCGCTCCTCGCGCGTGGCCGCCACCTCAACGTCCGGTGTGATCCCCTGGCCCTGGATGGAGCGGCCGGAGGGCGTGTAGTAGCGCGCCGTGGTCAGCCGCATGCCGCCATTGCCGGGCAGCGGCGAGACGGTCTGCACGCTGCCTTTGCCGAAGCTGCGGGTGCCCAGGATGATCGCGCGGCGATGGTCCTGCAGCGCGCCGGCCACAATCTCGCTGGCCGAGGCCGAGCCGCCATTGATCAGCACGATGATCGGCAGCCCGCCGGTGATGTCCCCGCCCTTGGCGTTCCAGCGCTGCGTATCTTCGGCATGGCGCCCGCGGGTGGAGACGATCTCGCCGCGATCGAGGAAGTCGTCCGACACGGAGATGGATTCCGGCAGCAGCCCGCCCGGGTTGTTGCGCAAATCCAGCACCAAGCCGCGCAGCTTGTCGCCCGACTGCGCCTTCAGCTCGTTGAACGCCCGACGCATGGAGGCCTCGGTCTGCTCGCTGAAGGAGGACACGCGAATATAGGCCACGTCCTCCCCTTCCATCCGCGAGCGCACCACCCGCAGGCGGATCACCTCGCGCACCAGGGTCAGCTCGATCGGCTTGTCGGTCCCTTCGCGGCGGATGGTGATGTTGATGCGCGTGTTCGGCGTGCCGCGCATCTTCTCCACCGCATCGTTCAGGCTCATGCCCTGCACGGTCTGGCCGTCGAGCCCGGTGATCAGGTCGCCGGCCTTCACGCCGGCGCGCATCGCGGGCGTATCGTCGATCGGGCTGATCACCTTGATGTAGCCGCCCTCCTGCGTCACCTCGATGCCCAGGCCCCCGAACTGGCCGCGGGTGTTCACCTGCATGTCGCGGAAGGACTTGGAGTTGAGGTAGGAGCTGTGCGGATCGAGCCCGGTCAGCATGCCGTTGATCGCGTTCTCGATCAGGTCGCGGTCGTTCACCGGCTCCACGTATTCCGCCCGCACCCGCTCGAACACGTCGGCGAACAGGTTCAGCAGCCGATAGGTCTCGGCGCGCGAGCCATCCTGCGCGAAGGCCTGGGGCAGCAAGCTGAAGCCAAGATGCCGTTCAAGTTGGTCGGAGGCCGGCCCGATGGCCAGGCCAGCGGCGAAGGCAGCTCCGAGCAGCAGGCCGGTGCGAAGCTTCATGGCGGATATCCTCTGGCGCCGTGGCGCAGATACGAGTGTGTGCCCAAGCTATAGCAGGATGGGCGCGGATCAAACGGTTTCGTCAACCCACGCCACAACCGCTAGCTGCGGCCGCGTAGAAATGGCGCCGGATTCACCGCCTGGCCAGAGCGGCGCAACTCCACATACAGCGACGGCCGGCCGCCAGCTTTGCGCGGGTCCCATCCCGGCATCACCCCCACCGGCTGGCCGGAGGCCACGCGCTGGCCCACGCCGAGGTCGATGCGGTCGAAACCCGCGAGCACGAAATGGTAGCCCCCACCGCAATCGACAATGACCAGCCGGCCGAAGCTGCGGAACGGCCCCGCGAACACGATCCGCCCGGCGCAGGGGGAAACCACCCGCGCCCCCGGGGCTGCATGATAGGCAAGCCCGGTGGAAGGCCCGCTGTCGGTTGCCTCGCCGAAGCCGCGCACCAGCGTGCCGGAAACCGGCGCACCGCCCGGACGTCCCCCGCTCGCCGGCCCGTCCTCGGAAAGCCCGGGCCCGGCCGGGGCCGCCAGCGCCGCCTGCCGTCCGCGCGCCGCCTCGGCCACCGCCACCTGGCGGCGGCGTCCCGCCTCCTGCGCCTCACGTCGCGCCTGGGCCTCCGCCGCGCGGCGCTCCGACTCGATCTTCGCGATCGCGCTGCGCAGTTCGCCGGCCCGCTCCGCCTCCGCCGCCGCGCGCCGCGCTGCCTTGGTGGCTTCGTCCTGCGCCGCGCGGCCCTCGGCACGGGTGGCGCGGATCTGCTCGTCCAGCTCCTCTGCCGCCTTGGCCTGCGTCGCCTGGGCGGCGGCCATCCGCGGCAGCTCCGCATCCAGCTGCGCCTGGAGGGCGGCCACCTCCGCCTGCTCCGCCTTCAGCACCTGCGCCTCGCGCTCCAGCGTGCGCACGATCCCGGCCAGCACCAGCGCCCCGCGCACGGATTGCTCCGGCGGCAGCGGCGCGGCGAGCATGGTTTCGGAGGGGAACAGTGCCAGCCGCTCCAGCACCGGCAGCAGCGGGGTGAAATCCGCAATGCGCGCTTCCAGACGCTGCGCCGCATCCCGCCTGCGCTGCTCCAGGGCCTCGATCCGCGTGGCCACGGAGCTGGTGGCCCCCTCCGCCTCGCGCAGCCGGGCCAGGATGCGTTCCTGCTGGGCGGAAAGCTTCAGCGTCTCCGCCTTCGCCGCCGCCGCGCGCTGCGCCGCCTCGCGCTGGGTGGCCAGTTCCTCGCGGCGCGCCTGCTCGGCCGCGCGCACCTGCTCGCGCGAGGGCTGGGCCTGCGCGCCCGCCAGCAGCCCGCACGCCACAAGGGTGGCGGCAAGCCCCAGCCCGGCGCGGCGGGCCCGTGAGGTCACGTGGTGGCCAGCAGGGAATGGCCGGTCATTTCCGGCGGCACGGCCAGGCCCAGCAGATCCAGGATCGTCGGCGCCACGTCGGCCAGCCGCCCGGACTGCATCGGCCGGTTGGTGGGGCCGAACAGCAGCACCGGCACCACGTTGGTGGTGTGCGAGGTGTGCGGGCCGCCCGTATTGGGGTCGCGCATCAGCTCGCAATTGCCGTGATCGGCGGCCACCAGCAGCCAGCCATGCTGCGCCTCGATCGCCTGGATGATCCGGCCCAGCCCCGCATCCACCGTCTCCACCGCCGTGATCGCCGCCGGCAGGTTGCCGGTGTGGCCGACCATGTCGGGGTTGGCGAAGTTCAGGATCAGCATGGAATACTGCCCACTGCCGATCGCCTTCACCGCGGCATCCGTCAGTTCCGGCGCGCTCATCTCCGGCTGCAGGTCATAGGTGGCGACCTTCGGCGACGGGATCATCACCCGGTCCTCGCCGGGGTTCGGCGTCTCCACCCCGCCGTTGAAGAAATACGTCACGTGCGGATACTTCTCCGTCTCCGCCAGCCGCACCTGCTTCAGCCCCGCCGCGGCCACCACCTGGCCCAGCAGGTGGTCCATGGTCTGTGGCGCGAACAGCGCGCCCATCAGCGGCGCCAGCGCGTCGGAATACCGCGTCATCCCCGCCGCCGCCGCGAAGGCCACCGCACGCGGCCGTTCGAAGCCGGCGAACGCGGGATCAAGCAAGGCCGCCATGATCTCCCGCGCCCGGTCGGCACGGAAGTTGAAGCACAGGATCGCGTCGCCATCCTTCATGCCGGCGTAGTCGCCGACCACCGCCGGCTCGATGAACTCGTCGAATTTTCCCTCGCTATAGGCCTGCGCTACCGCCTCGGTCGCGCGGGCCACGCGCGGCGCATCTGCCTCGGCCATGGCGCGATAGGCGCGGCCCACCCGCTCCCACCGGTTGTCGCGGTCCATGGCGAAGTAGCGGCCGCTCACGGTGGCAATCCGCGCACCCGCCGGCAGCGCCGCCTCCACGCGGGCGAGATCGCCCTGCGCGGTTTGCGGCGGCGTGTCGCGCCCGTCGGTCCAGGCGTGCATCGCCACCGGAATGCCATGGCCGGCCACCACCTTCGCCAGCGCCACCGCATGCTCCTGGTGCGAATGCACCCCGCCTTCGGAGACCAGCCCCATCAGGTGGCAGGTGCCGCCGGTTTCCTTCAGCCGGTCCATCAGCCCCACCAGTGCCGGCAGCGAGCCAATCGAGCCATCGGAACAGGCGAGGTTGATGCGCGGCAGATCCTGCATCACCACCCGCCCCGCGCCGAGGTTCAGGTGCCCCACCTCGGAATTGCCCATCTGCCCTTCCGGCAGGCCCACATCGAGCCCGGAGGTGCGCAGGAAGGCATGCGGGCAGTTCTCCCACAGCCGGGTGAAATTCGGTGTCTTCGCCAGGCGCACCGCGTTGTCCGCGGCTTCCTCGCGCCAGCCCCAGCCATCCAGGATCACGAGCATCACGGGTGGGCGCATCGGCCTGATCTTCCTGCAGCGAGTCGTCGAGTCGTAAGATATACG
>CAMDAM010000330.1 GCA_945888575.1 Asaia bogorensis
TCGAACAGATGCACCAGCGCGGGATCCGGTGCGATGTGCAGGTGTTGGCCCGGCTTCTCCGCAATACGCTCGCGGAACGCGCCGACCACCTGCGAGCCGGCGAGATGCATGATCACCTGGGTCTCCGACCCCGTCGGCTCCGTCACGTGCACCGTGGCGGCAACGCCTGCGGGATCAAGCCGCAGGTGCTCCGGGCGGATACCATACACCACCGGCTGGCCTTCGCGCGCCTGGCCGGGATTGGTCGGCAGCGGCAGCGCGATCTCGCCGGCGCGGAAGGCCCCGCCCTCGATCCGCCCCTTGATGAAGTTCATCGCCGGAGAGCCGATGAACCCGGCCACGAACAGGTTGCGCGGCCGGTCGTACAGCTCCAGGGGTGCCCCCATCTGCTCCACGTTGCCGCCGTTCATCACCACGATCTTGTCGGCCATGGTCATGGCCTCGATCTGGTCATGCGTCACGTAGATGGTGGTGGTCTTCAGCCGCTGGTGCAGCTCCTTGATCTCGGCCCGCATCTGCACGCGCAGCTTGGCATCCAGGTTGGACAGCGGCTCGTCGAACAGGAACACCTGCGGATCGCGCACAATCGCGCGGCCCATCGCCACGCGCTGGCGCTGCCCGCCCGAAAGCTGCCGCGGATAGCGCGCCAGGTACGGCTCCAGCCCCAGGATCGCCGCCGCGCGCCCCACCTTCTCCTCGATCACGCTTTTCGGCGCGTTCAGCAGGGTCAGCGAGAACGCCATGTTGTCCAGCACCGTCATGTGCGGATACAGCGCGTAGTTCTGGAACACCATCGCGATGTCCCGCTCCTTGGGCGCGACGTTGTTCACCACCCGCCCGCCGATCGCGATCTCGCCGCGGGTGATGTTCTCCAGCCCCGCGATCATCCGCAGCAGCGTCGATTTCCCGCAGCCGGAGGGCCCGACGAGGATCACGAACTCCCCGTCCTCCACCTCCACATCCACGCCGTGGAGCACTTCCACGCTGCCGAAGGCCTTGCGCACCGAACGCACCGAAACCGTGGCCATGGGCCTGAGCCGCCTCCCCTGCGCCGAAGCCATTCGGCCTCGTTATTTTCCACCGGGCATGTTCCCGGCGATCTCATTACGCATTGCACCCCGCGCCCCGGTTTGGCAAGCGCCAAGCGCTATTCCGCCGCCTCCGCGAACCCGCCGGATTGCCGCAGCCACATCCGCGCATAGGCCCCGCCGGCCGCCAGCAGCTCGGCATGCGTGCCCTGCTCCACGATCCGGCCCTGCTCCATCACCACCAGCCGGTCCATCCGCGCGATGGTCGAAAGCCGGTGCGCGATGGCGATCACCGTGCGCCCCTTCATCAGCGTCTCCAGCTGCCCCTGGATCGCCGCCTCCACCTCGGAATCGAGCGCCGAGGTCGCCTCGTCCAGCACCAGGATCGGCGCATCCTTCAGGATCACCCGCGCAATCGCCACGCGCTGGCGCTGCCCGCCGGAAAGCTTCACGCCGCGCTCGCCCACATGCGCATCGAAGCCGCGCCGCCCGCCCCAATCCTCCAGCAGTTCGATGAACTCGGTCGCCTCCGCCTGGTCCGCCGCCGCGCGGATTTCCGCCTCGCTGGCCCAGGGCCGGCCATAGGCGATGTTCTGCCGGATCGAGCGATGCAGCAGGGAGGTATCCTGCGTCACCATCGCGATCTGCGTGCGCAGGCT
Organism: Asaia bogorensis; assembly: GCA_945888575.1. Lineage (GTDB taxonomy): Bacteria > Pseudomonadota > Alphaproteobacteria > Acetobacterales > Acetobacteraceae > CAMDGX01. Next base: position 1,688 of record CAMDAM010000330.1, read on the forward strand.
CTCCTGCGTCACGCCCCCGATATCCTGCCCGTCGATCACGATCCGCCCGGCCTCCGGCGTGTGGAAGTTCAGCAGCAGGTTCACCAGCGTGGACTTGCCCGCCCCGGAATGCCCCACCAGCCCCACCCGCGCCCCGGGCCGGATATGCAGGTTGAGGTCGTGCAGCACGCCGCGCGCGGTGCCGTAGCCGAAGCGCACCGCCTCGAACCGGATCTCGCCCTTGGAAACCTCCAGCTCCGTGGCATCCGGCGCATCCGGCATCTGCCGCGGCACGGCGATCGATCGCATGCCCTCCTGCACCACGCCCACGTTCTCGAAGATCATGGTCACATTGTCGCCCACCCAGCCGGCCATGTTGCTGATCTGCCAGGCCAGCGGCAGCGCCATCGCCACCGTGCCCACGCTCACCTCGCCCATGCGCCACAGCCAGATCGCCATCGCCCCGGTGCCCACGATCAGGCAGGCATTGATCAGGTTCAGCGTCAGGATATAGCGCGTGGTCATGCGCAGCTGGCGGCGGAAGGTGGTGGTGTGCTCGTCGATGGATTCGCGCACGAAATCGTCCTCGTCGCGCGCCCGGGCGAACAGCTTCACCGTGAGGATATTGGTGTAGCTGTCCACGATCCGGCCGGTGAGCGCGGAGCGCACCTCGCTCATCGCGCGGCTGCGGTCGCGCATGCGCGGCACGAAGTAGCACAGCATCAGCACATAGCCGCAGAACCAGCCCAGCATCGGCAGCGCCAGGCGCAGGTCGATGCTGCCCAGCAGCACCACCGCGCTGGTGCCATAGACGATGATGTACCACACCGCGTTGGTGGCACTGACCACGCTCTCGCGCAGGCTCGGCCCCGTCTGCATCACGCGGTTGGCGATGCGCCCGGCGAAATCGTTCTGGAAGAACCCCCAGCTCTGCCGCACCACGTGCCAGTGGCTCTGCCAGCGCACCAGGTTGGTCATGCCGGCATTCACCGCCTGGTTGGTGATCAGCACCCGCAGCAGCAGCGCCGCCGGCCGCAGCACCAGCATCACGCCGGCCATGGCCAGCATCTCGTGCCAATGGTCGCGGAAGATCACCGCCGGCTCCGCCCGCCCCACCAGCTCCACCACCCGCCCGATCATCACCGGGATGGTCACGTCCATCAGCGCCACCAGCAGCCCGGCAAAGAACAACGCCACCAGCAGCCCGCGCACCTGGCGGATGAAGTGCAGGTAGAACCGCACCAGCCCCTGGCGCCCACCCTCGGTGGGCGGCACCTCAGGGGAGACTTCGGTCGGGCGCAGCAGGTTTTCGAAATAGCGGAACATGCGCCCTGGGTACAAGCGCAGCCCGGTCGCGTCCACCGCCGCATGGCGGGGTTGCTTGGCACCGCCCCCACCCTGGGGCACCCTGCCCCGATGGATGCAGTCGACGACGAGGAAGGCCCGCCCCTCCCCCCGGGCACCAGGAACTACATGACCCCCGCCGGCCACGCCCGCCTGCGCGAGGAGCTGCACGCGCTGTGGGTGCTGGAACGCCCCAAGGTCGTGGAAATCGTCTCCTGGGCCGTCGGCAACGGCGACCGCTCCGAAAACGGCGACTACCAGTACGGCAAGAAACGCCTGCGCGAGATCGACCGCCGCGTGCGCTTCCTGCAGAAGCGCCTGGCCATCGCCGAGGTGGTGGACCCCAGCCAGCAAACCCAGCGCGACCGCGTCTTCTTCGGCGCCACCGTCACCTTCGTGAACAGCCGCGACGAGGAACGCACCGTCACCGTCCTCGGCGTCGACGAAGCCGAGATTTCCCGAAACGAAGTCAGCCTCTCCTCCCCCATCGCCCGCGCCCTGCTCCGCGCGAAAGTCGGCGAGGCGGTGCGGATGATGACGCCAGGGGGGTGGGAGGAGATCGAGATTCTGGAAGTGCGCTATCCCGAGGGGTAGCCCGTCACGAACCCCTCACCCCCGCCCGGCATTCTGCGTTATGCTACGTCCGCAATCCCGGCCCCACCCTCGAGTGGAAACAACATGAGCGATACGCAGGTTCTCGATTTTCTCCGCGTCAATTTCGCCCGCGTGCATGAGCGCCTGGACGGAATGGCGCTCGACATCGCGAACATCAAGGCGCGGATGAATTCCGTCGAAGCCGCTATCGGCCATCTCACCGTCGGCGTGGCTGAGCTGAACAGCCGCTTCGATCGCCTTGAAACGCGTGTCGAGCGCATCGAGCGCCGCCTCGACCTTGTCCAGGCACCTTAGTCGAGCCGCGCCTTCAACCCATCCGCCATCTTCTCCGCGATCATGATCACCGGCACGTTCAAATTCGCGCACGGAATGGTCGGCATCACCGAGGCATCGCACACGCTCAGCCCCTCCAGCCTCCGCACGCTCCCCGCCGCATCCACCACCGCCCTCGGGTCGTCCGCCGCGCCCATCCTGCACGTCCCGCACGGGTGCCACACCCCGCCGACCACCCGGCGCAGGTATTCCTCCAGCCGGTCGTCCTCCGCCGCCAGGAACCCGGGCGCCGGCGCATCCTCGGTGGCCACCGCCAGCATCCGTCGGCGCAGCGCGGCACTCGCATCCATGATCGGCCCGGCGATGCCCATCACCAGCCCGTTCTGCGCCGTCGGCGTGGCCAGCGCCTTGATCCGGTCGGAATAGCTGCTCGGGAAAATCTCCAGCGCCGCTCCCGCCGCCTTCACCCGCTCCAGCACCCGCACGCTCATCCGGAAGCTCTGCATCAGCCGCAGCAGATCGCGCCGGTCGGACAGCATGCGGAAATCCACCTCCGGCACGCCTTCCACCTCCGCCCCCAGCCGCACGCTGCCGCGCGAATAGCTCTTGTTCACCCAGCCATAGAATCCGCCGATCCGCCGCCCCACCGCATGCCAGGTGCTGCGCGTGGAAACCGCCCAGTGCATGTCCCCCTCCGGCGTGCCCTCCAGGCCGGACGACCATCGCACCAGCGTCTGCAAATGATACCGCTCCCCCCCCTGCCCCCGCGCCCCCGGCGCCAGGAACGCGGAAACGCCCGTGGCCGGATGCTCCTGCAGATTCTCCCCCACCCCCGGCAGATCGGCCACCACCTCCACCCCGCGCGCCTGCAAATGCCCGCCCGGCCCGATCCCGCTGCGCATCAGCAGCGCCGGCGAGCCGATCGCCCCGGCACTCACCACCACCTGGCGCGCACGGATCACCTGCTCCGCCCCATCCACCACCACCCGCAGCCCGACGACCCGGCCATTCTCCACCACCACCCGCCGCACCTGCGTCATCGGCAACAGGGTCAGGTTCGGCCGCCGCCGCACCGCATCGGTCAGATACGCCACCGCCGTGCTCGCCCGCTGGCCGCGCTCGTCCACGTTGATCGAGGTCGGGATGATCCCGGTGCGCCACGGCCCGTTCTGGTCCTCGGCAAACTCCAGCCCCTCCGGCTTCACCGCCTCCGCCACCGCCTTCGTGAACCCCGTCCACTGGCTGCGCGGAATATGCTGGATCGGCAGCGGCCCATCCTTGCCGTGCAACTCGCCCCCATGCACCAGCTCGCGCTCCAGCTTGCGGAAATAGGGCAGCACCTCATCCCACCCCCAGCCCGAAGCCCCGTGGTCCACCCACTCCTCGTAATCCGAAGGCTGCCCCCGGTTCGCCCCGATCCCGTTCACCGAACTCCCGCCACCCAGCACCTTCGGCTGCTCGTAGCCACGCTTGGCGCCCGGCTGGTTCGACTTCAGCTCGCCAAACGTCGCGCGCAACTCGGTCCAGAACCAGTCCGGGTTGAACTGCGCCCGGCCCGCATACTGGCTCGCCAGAACCTTCGGCACATTGGCCGGATCAATCCCCGGCCCCGCCTCCACCAGAATCACCCTCAGCCCCGGCTCTTCGCTCAACCGCGCCGCCAGCACCGCCCCGGCCGAGCCACCGCCCGCGATCGCAACGTCGTACATGCCCACCTCCGTGGCGATATTGGAACAAGGGAATAAGGGAAGGAAGCGCCTTCTTTTTGTGAACAAAAAGAAGCAAAAAAACTTCATTCATGGCGCCCGCGCCAGAGACCGGGCGCCCCGGGTGCAAGCGAACAAAAGTCGGCGGTTTCAATGTCCGGGCGCAACCACTTCTCTTCTACTGTGTCTTCGGCCCATTCATCCGGTCGAATTCGATCATTTGATTGAAGCACTCCAACGGGGTCAGAGCATTCAGACGTGCTCGCGGGCGCGTGTTCAGACGCA
>CAMDAM010000331.1 GCA_945888575.1 Asaia bogorensis
TCCACCCAGTTGGCCAGCATGGCCTGCTCCGGGCCACTGGCCACGACGTGGTCGACCAGGACCAGCACGGAGAGGTCGCGCGACAGCAGGGTGGCGAGGTCGCCCAGGCGGAGTTCCACATAAGGGTCGAGCGCGCGGCGCACATAATAGAGCGCGCCGGTAAGCGGAATTTCGGCCGCCACCGCGTCGCCGGCCAACAGCCCCACCGGGCGGCGGCGCCAGCGCTCATCGAGCAGCACCACGCTGCCGGCGGAGGGCGGGCCCTCGATCACGAGGCGGGCCAAACGGTTGCGCAGCTCCGGCGGCAGCAGGAAGGCGATTTCGGCCTCCGTGGCGCCGGCCGGGATGGTGGCCGTGGCGCGGGCCAGGGTGCGGGCGTCGCCGGATTGGGCGAGGACGGCCACCTCCTCGGACAGGGGGCGTGGGGCCTGCTGGATGGTGGCCACGAGACGGTCCGGCTCGGCGCGAGGGGCGAGTAGCAGGCGGGCCGGCGGCACCTCGTCGCGCAGCACCGTCACCGGGCCGATGGCGGCGAGCGCGGTGGCGAAGCCGTCCCAGCCCGGGCCGGTGAGGCCGTCGGCGACATAGGCGGCGCCGCCCTTGCCGGCCCAGGGGCGCAGCGCGGCGGCGGCGGCGGCGCGGTCTGCCGGCCAGGGCTTCGGGCGCAGGGCGGCCAGGCGGGCGCGCATCTCGCTGACCGGCATGGCGGGGGTGGCGGAAGGTGCTGCGGCGGTTTCGCTGGGCGCGGTGGTCACCAGCACCACCTCGCGCCCTGCCCGCTCGGCGCGGTCGAGCACACCGTTCGCTGCCGCCACGCGCCGGGGCCAATCCGGCGCGGCGGACCAGCCGTCATCCACCACCAGCACCAGCGGGCCACCACCGGCCAGGGAGGCGCCGGCATCGATCACCGGGCGGGCCAGGCCCACGATCACCAGCGCGGCGGCCAGGATGCGCAGCGCCAGCAGCCACCATGGCGTGCGCGCCGGCGTTTCCTCCGGCGCCGTCAGGCCGAACAGCAGGCGGATGGCGGGGAAGGATTCGGTGCGCGGGCTGGGCGGCGTAATGCGCAGCAGCCACCACAGGATCGGCAGGGCGGCCAGCGCCAGCAGCACCCAGGGCGAGGCAAAAATCATCGGCGGCCCGCCTGCGGCGCCAGCGCGGTGTACAGGCCCAACAAGGCCGCCTCCGGCGTGTGGTCGGTGCGGTGCACGCCAAACCCCCAGCCCGCCGCCGTCGCGATCGCCTGCAAGCCCGCTTGCTGCGCCGCCAGCCGCTCCGCATAGGCACCGCGCACGCCCTCCACCCGGGGGATCAGCATGTCGGACTCGCGCTCCAGCCCCTCGAACCGCACCCTTCCCTCATACGGCAGCAGCGCCTCCGCGGGATCCAGCACCTGGAGCAGATGGCCCGTCGTCGGCGTGCCCGCCAGCCGCGCCACCACCTTCTGGATCTCCTCCAGCGGCGACAGCAGATCCCCAATCAGCACCACCCTGGCATGCCGCGGCACCGGCACCTCCGGCGGCATGCCCGTGCCCTCCGGCAGGCGCGCCATCTGGTGCGCCATCCGGTCCAGACCCACCCGGCCCGACAAGCCCCGGGGCTCGCCCCCCATCAGCCGCACCCGCTCGCCGCCGCGCAGCAACAAAGAGGCCAAGGCCAGCAGCAACAGCTCCGCGCGCTCGATCTTGTCCACCGGCGCCGCCTTGGACCGCCAGCGCATGCTCGCCGACCCATCCCGCCACAAACAGACTGTCTGCGCCGCTTCCCACTCCGTCTCACGCACATAATGCCGGTCCGACCGCGCCGACTGGCGCCAGTCAATCCGCGCCGCATCATCCCCGGCCAAAAACGGCCGATACTGCCAGAACGAATCCCCCTGCCCCACACGCCTCCGCCCATGCACCCCCTGCGCCACCGTCGCCGCCACCCGCTCCGCCGCCACCTGCAACGGCGGCAACCTGGCCCCCAGCGCCTCGGCCCGCCTGGCGGATACGGTCATGGGTGAGTTGGGCCCGAGGGAAGGCAAGGCCAGGGCTCTGCCCTGGACCCGCCAGGGACCTGAGGTCCCTGGACCCACATGAGTTCCGCCTTCGGCGGGGAGGGGCCATCGAGGCCGATCGAACCAACGAGTCGGCCCCTCCCCGCCGAAGGCGGAAAAGGGCTCGGGGTCTGGGGCCTAAGGCCCCAGCGGGGTCCAGGGGCAGAGCCCCTGGCCTTGCTTGCCTTGGCCCAATTCATCCAAGCCGTTCCACCAGCCGGGCGATGACGGTGTCCAGCGCGAGGCCGTCGGCGCGGGCGGAGAAGTTGAGTGCCATGCGGTGGCGCAGCACCGGCGGGGCGAGGGCGGCGACGTCATCGATGGAGGGGGCGAGGCGGTTGTCCAGCAGGGCGCGGGCGCGGCAGGCGAGCATCAGGGCCTGGGCGGCGCGCGGGCCGGGGCCCCAGGCGACGTGGCGACGCACGGTTTCGTCGTCGCTGGCTTCGGGGCGGCCGGAGCGGACGAGGTTGAGAATGGCGTCCACCACGGTGTCGCCCACGGGCACGCGGCGAATGAGGGATTGGGCGGCGATCAGGTCGTCGGAGGAAAGGGCCTGGTCGGGCTTGTCCTCGGCGGCGCCGGTGGTGGCCACCAGCATGGCGCGTTCGGCGGCGAGGTCGGGGTAGGTCACCTGGATTTCCAGCAGGAAGCGGTCGAGCTGGGCTTCCGGCAGCGGGTAGGTGCCTTCCTGTTCGATCGGGTTCTGGGTGGCGAGCACGTGGAAGGGGCGCGGCAGCGGGTGTTCCACCCCGCCGATCGCCACGCGCTGTTCCTGCATGGCCTGCAGCAGGGCGGATTGGGTGCGGGGCGAAGCGCGGTTGATCTCGTCGGCCATCAGCAGCTGGCAGAAGACGGGGCCGGGCACGAAGCGGAAATGGCGCCGGCCGTCCTCGCCTTCATCCAGCACTTCGGAGCCCAGGATATCGGCGGGCATCAGGTCTGGCGTGAACTGCACACGCTTGGAGGCGAGGCCCATCACGGTGGCGAGCGTTTCCACCAGCTTGGATTTGCCGAGGCCCGGCACGCCCACGAGCAGCACGTGGCCGCCGGAGAGAAGGGTGATCAGGGTTTGGTCCACCACGTCGGGCTGGCCGTAGATGGCGCGGCCGATCTGGGTGCGCGCGGCGGCCACCTTGCGGCCCAGGGCCTCGATTTCGGCGAGCAGGTCGTCGGAGGCGGGGGGCGGCTGGAAGGGCGCGGGGGTGGCGGGCATCAACCTCATCCTGGTCGGAAGGTGGCTGGAATGGAGATTGTGCGCCTTTACCGGGTTACGACCCCGCGCGGGCATCTTTCACTCCGGGGGGGATGCTACCTATATCTGCGCCCAGGGCGGAAGCATTCTCTGTCCCGGGGTATGCAACGTGAATGAACTGAACCAACCAGAACCCGGCCGGCAGGCAACAGCGGCGCATCGCCCCGGCAGGGGGGCATCCGCCGCCCGATCGCCGCACGACCATGGAACGCTGCCATTCGTGATCCGGCGCGACGGGTCGTGGTGGTATCGCGGCAGCACGATCGGGCGGAAGGAGCTGGTCTGCCTGTTCTCCTCCGTGCTGAAGCGCGATGGGCGCGGGCAGTTCCTACTGGAGACGCCGGCCGAGCGCGGCGTGATCGAGGTGGAGGACGCGCCCTTCGTGGCGGTGGAGCTGGGCTGGGCCGGGGTGGGCCGCGACCAGGTGCTGACCTTCCGCACCAATGTGGACCAGGTGGTGACGGCGGGGCCGAAGCACCCGATCCGCATGGCCTTCGACGTGGTTTCGTGCGAGCCGACCCCCTACGTGCATGTGCGCGACGGCGCCGGGCGATTCGCGCTGGAGGCCCGGATCGGCCGGGCGGTGTACTATGAACTGGTGGCGCTGGCCGAGCCCGGCATGGTGCAGGGGCGGCAGGTTCTCGGCGTGTGGAGCAGCGGGATGTTCTTCCCGCTGGGCGACCTGCCGGAGGAGAGCGCAGGCGACGAGGACGACGCCGAGGGTTGAGCTTTCGGCTTCGCCCGGCCGGGCGTAGGATGGCCGGGTGAATCGCGATCTCCTGCGGGCGCGCCTGGCCGCGCCCATTCCCGCACCCGGCACTGCCCTGGAACCCGCTCGCGCAGTGGCGGACCCGCCCTCGATCGGCGCGCCGCTGCAGAGTAGCGACGGCGAGGATCTCGCCGCGGGCAAGCTGGTGCCGGCCGCCGTGCTGGTCTCCCTGGTGCTGGGCGCGCGGCCGGGCGTGCTGCTGACCAAGCGCACCGCGCATCTGAACAAGCACGCCGGCCAGGTGAGCTTCCCCGGCGGGCGGATCGACCCCGGCGACGAAAGCGCGGAACACGCGGCGCTGCGCGAGGCGGACGAGGAGGTGGGGCTGGCCCCGCGTCATGTCGAGCTGATCGGCCGGCTGGAGGACTATGTGACGGGCACCGGCTATCGCGTGACGCCGGTGCTGGGCCTGCTGCCGGATGGGGCGGAGTTGGACGATCTCGGCCTGGTGCCCTCGCCGCATGAGGTGGAGGCGGTGTTCTCCCTGCCGCTGTCGGTGCTGCTCGATCCCGCGTCGCCGGAGCGAAGGCGGTCTCATTTCCGTGGGGCGTGGCGCGAGTTCTGGGTGTGGCCGCATCCCGAGCACTACATCTGGGGCGCCACGGCGGCGATGCTGGTGCATCTGGCGCACCGGCTGCGCGCGGGCGGATAGGCGATGATCCGGCTGCTGGAGGTGGTGCTGTTCCTGATGCCCTTCGCCGGGTACGGGCTGTGGCTGTGGAGTGGGCGGCGCTACACCAACCAGGTGCTGTGGGGCACGCTGGGCGCCATGTTCGTGCTGCTGTTGGCCGCCGGGTGGCTGGAGCTGAGCGGCGCGGTGCCGCCGGAGATGAGCTACGTGCCGCCGCATATGGAGGATGGCCGGATCGTACCGGGCCAGGCGGTGCGCCGGACGTCCCCGTGACCGAGGCTCCGGCCGCGCGGATCGACCCCCTGCCGGATTTCCTGGAAGAGGCGGGCCTGCGCGCGGTGCTGGCGGCCCTGCCACGGGCGCGCATGGTGGGCGGATGCGTGCGCGATGCACGGCTGGGCCGACCGGTCGCGGATGTGGACCTGGCCACGCCGGATGCGCCGGAGGCGGTGATGGCTGCCCTGCGTGAGAAGGGGCTGAAGGCGGTGCCCACCGGCCTGGCGCACGGCACCGTGACTGCCGTGGCGATGCATCGCGGCTTCGAGGTGACAACGCTGCGACACGATGTGGCCACCGATGGGCGGCACGCCGTGGTGGCATTCACCGAGGATTGGCGGGCCGACGCGGCGCGGCGGGATTTCACCATCAACGCCATGTCCATGACTGCGGATGGCGCGGTGTTCGACTATTTCGGCGGGTTGGCGGATCTCGCGGCCGGGCGGGTGCGGTACGTGGGCGATGCAGCCACGCGGATCGCGGAGGACTACCTGCGCGTGCTCCGCTTCTTCCGCTTCCATGCCCGCTACGGGCGCGGGGCGCCGGATGCGGCGGCGCTGGGGGCGATCCGCGAAGGGGTGCCGGGGCTGGCGCGCCTGTCGGCGGAGCGGGTGTGGAGCGAGTTGAAGCGCATCCTGGCCGGGCCGGAGCCCGCCGGGACAGTGGCGCTGATGCGCGAGTGCGGCGTGCTGGCCGCGGTGCTGCCGGAGGCCGGCCACGGCACGCTTTTGGCAAACGTGGTGGCGGGGGGCGCGCCCGCGGACCCGGTACTGCGGCTGGCGGCGCTGATCGAAGGCGATGGCGTGGCGGCGGCGGCGCGGCTGAAGCTCTCCGGTGCCGAGGCGACTCACCTCATGGCGCTGCGGGCAGCGGCCGCGCCTTCAGACATGGCCGACG
>CAMDAM010000332.1 GCA_945888575.1 Asaia bogorensis
CGGCGGCCGCAGCTGCGGAGGCGAAGGGAATTGGCATCTACACCAGCAGGAAGCGGGCCGAGGACGCCATTGCGCGGCTGCGGTCGCAACCGGGATTTCGGGACTGGCCGAACGGCTTCCGCATCCAGATGGTCGGGCTCGATGAGGACTTGTGGCCGAGTGGCTTTCTGCCCTGAGCGAGGGGTGCGGGTGGTGGACGGCCATGGCGCCCCGCGCCGGGTGCCTGAACGCAACCACGCCCAATAACAGCCGAAGCCGCACCTCCGACCTCGCCCGGCTGGCTGGCGAAGGAAGGCCCGGTGCGGCTTGCGCCGGATGGGGCCATGGCGGCCTGGTCCTCACGGTGACGCAGGCGCCACCCGAGGCTGACGCCGCGCGGGGCCGTCGGCGGTAGCGCCGCCGGCCCGACACACAGATACAGGAGTGCGAGATGTCCGAGTACCTGCTGATCGGGCCGGTGCTGCTGGAGGCGTTCGAGCTGCCGGCACGGGTTTTCTGGGGCGGGCGGCAGCGCCTGGCGGTGCATCGGCTGCCCGGTGGGCGGCGCGTGATCGATGCGCTGGGCCGCGACGATGCCGATATCACCTGGCAGGGCGTGTTCTCCGGCGAGGATGCCGCCGCCCGGGCGCGCGCCATGGACCTGATGCGCGCCGGCGGGCGCACCTGGCCGCTCTCCTGGGGCAGCTGGTTCTACAGTGTCGCGGTGCATCGCTTCGAGGCGAGTTACGAGCGCGACAACTGGATCCCCTATCGCATCGCCTGCACCGTGCTGCGCGATGAGGCGGAAGGGCTGCTGGAAGACGGTGTCTCGCTGGCCGCGGGCGCGCTGGCTGATCTCGGCGTGCTGGGTGGGGCGGATTTCGCGCAGCTCTCCTCGGTGGTGAATGTGGGCGCCATCGTGGGGCTCGCCACCGCGCCGGGTGCGTTGCGCCAGGGCACCGTGGCCCAGCGCCAGGCCCGCGCTGCGCTGGCCGAGGAACAGGCCGCACTCGATCGTGCCATCGCCGCGCGCGGTGCCCGGCTGCGCGCCGCCGACCCCGGCACGCCCGCCGGGCTGCGCGCCGCGCGGCAGGATGCCGGCGCACTCGCCGAATTCGCCCGCGCCCGCGGCCCGCTCGGCCGGGCCCGCGCGGCCGCCGACGCCATTGGATAGGGGGACATGAGATGCGAACCATCCTGCAATCCGGCGGCACGCTCTTCCATGTCGCCGCCAGCGAACTCGGCGCTGCCACGCAATGGCTGCGCATCGCCCGGCTCAACGGGCTTTCGGACCCGGTGCTGAACGGCGTGGTGCAGCTGAAGCTGCCGCCCCTGGACACGCAGGCAGGAGGCGGCATTGCCGAGCAGTAGCATCCGCCGCCCCCGCCTGCTCGCCACTGTCAACGGCGCTGTGGTGGCCAACGCTATCACCGCGCGCATCACCAGCAACAATTTCTACGCCGCCGATCGCTTTTCGCTGGTGGCGGCACTGGGCAGTTCCACGCCGAACGACTGGCTTTCCTCCGACCGCATGGCGGTGCAGATCGCCGTGGCGCTGGATGGCGCGGGCGAGACGCTGATCGAAGGCGAGGCGGACCAGGTGGAGCTGGACCCGATCCGCCGCACCGCCACTCTCACCGGGCGGGACTTCACCGCCCGGCTGATCGAGGCGCGCACGCAGGAAAGCTTCTCCAACCGTACCGCCAGCGAAATCGCCACGCTGCTGGCGCAACGCCGCGGGCTCTCGCCTGATATCGCGCGCACCACCACCCCGGTGGGCCGCTACTGGCAGCTGCAGCGTGACCGCATCACGCTGGACCAGTTCAGCCGCGCCACCACGGAATGGGACCTGCTGGTAACGCTGGCCGGGCTGGAAGGCTTCGATGTGTGGGTGCGCGGCCAAACGCTGCACTTCCGCCCCCGTGCCGCCACCCCCGCGCCCAGCGCCACGCTAGCGCCGGCGAACGTCACCGCGCTGCGCCTGGAACGTGCCCTGACCCTGGCGCGCGACATTGAGGTGGTGGTGAAAAGCTGGAATGCCCGCCAGCAACAATCCTTCCTGCGCCGCGCCCGTCGTCGCCGCGGTGGCGCGGCCGGAGAGACGCAGCGCTACGTCTACGTCGTGCCCAACCTCACACCCGACGAAGCGCTGAAACTCGCCCAGCGCAAGCTGGAAGAGCTTACCCGCCACGAACGACGCATCACCGCGGACATGCCGGGCGAGCTGACCCTTTCGCCCCGGCAACGCATCCGCCTGGATGGCACGGGAACGGACTTCGACCAGGAGTACTGGATCGACGAAATCACCCGAACCCTGCATCCAACCCACGGCTTCACCCAAACCCTGCTCGCCCGCAACGCCAGCCCCGGCAGCCAGGCCACGACACCCGTGCCGCGGTAGGGAAGGCAAGGCCAGGGGCTTTGCCCCTGGACCCCACCAGGGACCTGAGGTCCCTGGACCCACGTGACCTTCCGCCTTCGGCGGGGAGGGGCCGTCACAGCGCGCGACACACACTCGGTCGGCCCCTCCCCGCCGAAGGCGGAAAAGTGAAGGGGTCTGGGGCCTAAGGCCCCAGCGGGGTCCAGGGGCAGGGCCCCTGGCCTTCCCTTTCCGTCCACGCGTCCTACCCCCGGACGAGCTTGGCTTCGATGCGGTCCCAGATGGCGCTGGCGAGGTCGGTGCCGTCGAAGCGGGCGATTTCCTGCAGGCCGGTCGGGGAGGTGACGTTGATCTCGGTCAGGTAGTCGCCGATCACGTCGATGCCCACGAAGATAAGGCCTTGTTCCCTCAGCAGGGGGCCGATGGCGTCGCAGATTTCCTTGTCGCGCGGGGAGAGCCCGATTTTCTCCGGCCGGCCGCCCACGTGCATGTTGCTGCGCGCTTCGCCGGCGGCGGGCACGCGGTTGATGGCGCCCATCGGTTCGCCGTCCACCAGGATGATGCGCTTGTCGCCCTGGCGCACCGCGGGTTCGTAGCGCTGGATCATCAGCGGCTCGCGCGAGCGGGCGAAGTGCATTTCCAGCAGGGAGTTGAGGTTTTCGTCGTCGTGCTTGATGCGGAACACCCCGGCGCCGCCGTTGCCGAACAGCGGCTTTACGATGATGTCCTTGTGCGTGGCGCGGAAGCCGCGGATCGCGTCCGGGTCCCACGTGACGAGCGTTGGCGGCATCAGGTGCGGGAAGTGCGTCACCAGCAGCTTCTCGGGCGCGTTGCGAACGCTCACCGGGTTGTTCACCACCAGCGTGCCGGTGCCGTCGCTTTTGTGGATGTGCTCCAGCATGTGCGTGGCGGTGATGTAGGCCATGTCGAAGGGCGGATCCTGGCGCATCTGGATCACGTCCATGGTGCCGAGGTCGAGAATCTCCTCCGGCCCGAAGCTGTAGTGGTTGTTGCGCACGCGCTGCACCGTCACGGGGCGCGCCCGGGCGAACAGCCGTTCCTCCCGCACGCCGGGCTTGAGCACGCCTTCGCGCAAGGACATGTGGCGCACCTCGTAGTGCCACAGCCTGTGGCCCCGCTCCTGTGCGGTCAGCATGAGCTGGAAGGAGGAATCACCGTCGATGTTGATGGTCTCGATCGGGTCCATCTGGACCGCGACCTTCAAGGGGCCGGCCATGGCATCGCTCCTCCGTGGGGTGGCTGACCTCTGGCATGGCGCAAACCGCGCCGGGCTGCAATGCCCGCCTGCGTGTGACGTTGACCGTGCGGCGCCTGCTCCGGTATGCCCGACCAGGACGGATCGGGGTAGGGCGCATGGCGCTGCGCGTTGCGGTTGTGACGGACTCGATCTCCGACCAGTTTTTCTTCCCGCTGTGGCGCCACTACTACGGTGGGCTGTTCGGTGAGCAGGCACTGCACGTGGTGGCCTATGAGGGCGGCGCGCGCTTCGCCGATTCGGCGCTGGGCGGCGTGCTGCGCCTGCCGGCGGGCTATGAGGATGGCCTGCGTGCCCGAGTGATCAGCAACTACGTGGCCGTGCTGCTGCACACGCACGACGTGGTGGTGCGCGTGGACGTCGATGAGTTCCTGGTGGCAGACCCGCGCGAATATCCCTCGCTGCGCCACTTGATCGAGGCGAGCGACGCGCCGCTCCTGACCGCGCGCGGGTTCGACGTGTTCCAGACCATGGCGGAGCCGCCGCTGCAGCCCGGGCCGGTGCTGGCGCAGCGGCAATGGGCCTATCCCAACTCCGCCCTGAACAAGACCTGCATCGTGCGCCGCCCGCGGCGCTGGGACATCGGCTTCCACTGGTGCGATGCCGTGCCGGTGTTCGGGCCGCTCTTCATGCTTCATCTCAAGCGGGTGGACATGGCGGCACAACTGCGCTGGGGCGCGGCGATGATCGGCAACATCGGCGACAATCCCCGCGTGGGGCACGATATCCACGCCTATTACCGCCCGGATGAGGAGGCAGTAACGCGATACCACCTGGGCGTGAGCATGCGCCCGCGGCTGAAGGGGATCGAGGCCTGGTACCGGGACCGGTTCCAGCAGGAATTCGAAGCCTCGGTCGCCCTGAACGCGGCGAACGAGTTGTACATGGGCAGCTTCGGGCACGAGGAAGTGCTGTGCGAGATCCCGCCTGCCTGGCGTGGCCTGCTGTAGCATGGGGGCGCGGCCGGCGATCGAGGGCGTGGTGGAGGCCCTCACGCCGCAGGGTGAGTTGCATGGCTGGGCCCGCGCGGCGGATGGCGCAGCGCTCGGCATCCTCGTGCTCCGCCAGGGTGTCATGCTCGGCAAGGGTGCCCCGTCGGTGCCGCGCCCGGATCTCGGCGGGCTGCATGGCTATGTGGTGCCGATCTCGGCCCCGCTGCAGGCGATCGAACTGCTGGGCGGCCTGGCGCAGGTTGTCGCGGTACGCCCCGGCCGGCCGCCGCACCTTCTGCCAGTGTCAGGTGGCCTGCTGACGGACACGCTGCACGCGTTGCTGCAGGAATCCCTGCCACACCTGACCGCGGATGCGGCCGAAGCCCTGGCCCAGCACCTGCGCAGCCACCCTGCCCTGAGCGCCCGCTTCCGGGAGCCACAGCCCACCACGCCGGAATCCGCGACCACGGGCGCCATGCTGGCCAGCCTGCCGCCGAATCCACAGCGCGGCGCAGGAGGCATCTCCCATGTCGGCGTGCCGGTGGGCCTCGTCTCGCCCGATGGCTCCATGGTGGCGGGCCATGAGGGGCAGCTCTTCCTGGTGGGCGGCAGCAACGGCCTGGCACAGCAGTACCGGGAGAATGAGGCAGGTGCGGGCGTGCAGGCAGTGGCGGCGGGCTGGCATCGCGTGCTCGCCGCCCGTGCCGCGGCCTGCGCCGCCGCCGGCCGCGGCTTCCTGCAACTGCTGATCCCCGACAAGTCCAGCAGCCTGCCGCAGCTCTTCCCCCGCGTGCAGGGCGTGCCGACCCCCTATTGGCGCGCACTGGCAGCCCGCGTGGCGTCCGACGCCGCGCTGCCCCCGCGCGTGATGTTCATGCTGCCGCAGATCGCAGCCCTCGGCCCTGCCGCCTGGCCGCGCACCGACACGCATCTCTCGGCCCGCGGCTGCCACGCCGTTCTCCGCGCCGCCTGCGACGCGATGGGCCTCGAGGCGCCTTTCGCTGACGCATGCTTCGACCGCACCGACATTTCGTCCGGCGACGTGGCCAACCGCCTTTTTCCCGGCGTCACGCTGCTGGAGGAGACGGTCGAGCCGCGGGCCGAACAGGTGGCGGGCTGGCCCGCGCCGGAACTGGTGGAGGAGGTCGATCCCGGCCGCCATCTCGGCCGACGCCTCGTCTGGCGCAATCCAGCGGCCCCGATCCGGGCGCGCGTGGTGGTGTTCGGCAATTCCTATTTCGAGCGCGGCCTCACCCCACG
>CAMDAM010000333.1 GCA_945888575.1 Asaia bogorensis
CACCAGTTCTCCGGCGGCATGCGCCAGCGCGCCTCGATCGCCCTCGCCCTCGCGCTCAATCCTGCCCTGGTGATCGCCGACGAACCCGTCACCGCGCTCGATGTCATCGTGCAGCGCCAGGTGCTGGATGTGATGCGCGACCTGCAATCCCGCCTCGGCCTGGCCATGATCCTCGTCACCCACGACATGGCCGTCGTCGCCTATGCCTGCGACCGCGTGGCGGTGATGTATGCCGGGATCGTGGTGGAATCCGGCCCTGTGCGAGAGGTTCTGGAACGCCCGCTCCATCCCTACACCATGGGCCTCACCCACGCCTTCCCCGATGTCCACGGCGAAACCGGCGAGCTGGTGCCCATCGAGGGCTCGCCACCCAACCTGCTGCACCCGCCCACCGGCTGCCGCTTCGCCGCCCGCTGCCCCTTCGCGCAAACCCGCTGCCACGAACAGGCCCCGCCCGCCGTCACCGAGGGCGAACACATGGTCGCCTGTTGGCGCGCCGACGAAGCGCCGTCCCTGCGCACCGCCGCCGCCAGCCCCGCCACCTGGGCGGCCGTGGTGCCCGCATGAGCGCCGTGATCGAAGCCCGCGGCCTGGGCAAAACCTTCCGCACCGGCCGGCGCACCGTGCATGCCGTGCAGGACGTTTCGCTCGCGGTTTCCGCCGGCGAGGCGCTGGGCATCGTCGGCGAATCCGGCTGCGGCAAAACCACCACCGCGCGCATGCTGCTGCGCCTGGAGGAACCCACCGCCGGCCAGGTGATCTTCGAAGGCGAGGACATCACCCACCGTCGCGCCGCCGCCCTACTGCCCTTCCGCGCCCGCGCCCAGCTGGTGTTCCAGAACCCGTTCGATGCGCTGAACCCGCGCTTCACCATCCGGCGCACCCTGGCCGAGCCGCTGCGCAATTTCGGAATCCCCGAAGCCGAGCACGCAGCCCGCATCGATGCCGTCATGGGCCGCGTTCGCCTCACCCCCGCCAGCGCCTGGCTCGATCGCTTCCCGCACGAACTCTCCGGCGGCCAGCTTCAACGCGTGGTGCTGGCCCGCGCCCTCATCCCCGGCCCGCGCCTGATCGTCGCGGACGAGCCGGTGTCGATGCTCGATGTCTCCGTCCGCGCCGGCATCCTCAACCTGCTGCGCGCCGCGCGCGACGAACTCGGCCTCGCCGCCATCTATATCAGCCACGACCTCGCCCTGATCCGCTATGTGTGCGAGCGCACCGTGGTGATGTATCTCGGCCGCATCGTGGAGGAAGGCCCCACGGCGGAACTCATCGCCGCCCCGCGCCACCCCTACACCCGCGCCCTCGTCGCCGCCGTTCCCGTTCCGCGCGTCGATCAGGACCGCGACGCCCTGCCGATCCGCGGCAGCCTGTCCGACACGCCGCAAGGCGGCACCGGCTGCGCCTTCCGCGATCGCTGCCCGCACGCGATGCCCCGCTGCGAAGCCGAGGCACCCGCCCTGCGCGCAGCCGGCCATGCCCGCCGCGTCGCCTGCCATCTTGAGGAGGGAGCCCCATCGTGAGCACCTGCGACCCCATCACGCTGGAAATCATCCGCGGCGCCGTCCGCGCCGCCCAGGCGGAGATGGAGGCGCTGCTGGAACGCACCGCCATCAGTGCCTTCATCCGCGAGAAGAAGGATTTCTACACCGCCCTGCTGGATGCCGAGGGCGTCATGGCGGTCGGCTCCAACGTGCCGGTCTTCGGCGATGTCTGCGGCCCCGTGCTGAAGAAATTCCCGATCGAGACCATCAAGCCCGGCGACCTCTACTGGTATTCCGATTGCTACGGCAGCCGCGGCGCCGTCTCCCACACCAACGACCAGGTCTTCCTGGCGCCCGTTTTCGTGAACGGTGAGCGTTGCGCCTTCGTCATGGGCTGGGCCCATTTCTCCGATGTCGGCGGCCTGCGCCCCGGCTCCATCTCGCCCGATGCCACCGACCACTTCCAGGAAGGCATCATCATCCCGCCCACCAAGCTGATCGACCAGGGCACCACCAACACCGCCGCCCTCGATATCTTCTACCGCAACTCCCGCTACCCCGAGACCTGCAAGGGTGACACCCGCGCGCTGCTGGGCAGCGTGGATCTCGGCGTGCGCCGCATGCAGGAAATCGCCACCCGTTTCGGCATCGATATCCTGGCCGACGCCCTGGCCCAGCTCCTCGCCCGCACCGAAGCCCTGGTCCGCCAGCGCCTGCGCGAAACCTTCCCCGTCGGGACCCATAAGTTCACCGATGCGATCGACAGCGACGGCCACGGCACCGGCCCGCTGCACATCCGCTTCGCCCTCACCCGCACCCCGGATGACCGCTTCATCCTCGACGCATCCGAAACGGACGACCAGGCGCCCGGCCCGGTCAACTACCTCATGAACCCCGACATGCCCGGCACCGCCTTCGCGCTCACCTTCCTCGGCGGCGATCCCGGCCAGGTCTGCAACGCCGGCGGCGCCCGCGCGCTGGATGAGGTGATCCTGCGCGAAGGCTCCCTGCTCTACCCCCGCTCCCCCGCGCCCCTTGGCATGCGCGGCATGACCATGATGCGCGTGCTCGCCGCGCTGAACGGCCTCATCAACGTCGCCGGCTCCCCGGCGCCGGCCGCCCATTCCGCCTACATCATCATCCTCATGCGCGGCACCGCGAACGGCAAACCCTTCCTGCTCAGCGACGGCCTCGGCGTCGGCTACGGCGCCCGCCCCACGGCGGACGGCATCGACGCCGTCTACTTCGTCGCGCAGGAGAACTACCCCGTCGAATTCCTCGAACTCGGCTACCCCGTCCGCCTCAACACCTACGCCATCCACCGCGACAGCGGCGGCGCCGGCCGCCAGCGTGGCGGCTGCGGCATCATCCGCGAATACGAGGTACTGGCCGACGAAGCCGTGCTCGCCGTTCGCATCGACAGTGTGGTCTGCCCCCCCTGGGGCACCCAGGGCGGCCTCTCCGGCGGCACCGGCCGCGCCATCGTCAACCCCGGCCGCCCCAACGAACGCCTGCTGCGCCCGCTGTCCGACGGCAACAAGGTCAAGAAGGGCGACATCCTGCGCATCGAAACCGGCGGCGGCGGCGGTCACGGCCACCCCTACGACCGCCCGCCCGAAGCCGTGCTGCAAGACGTGGCCGACGGCTTCGTCTCGGTCGAAGCCGCCGCAAGGCTTTACGGCGTGATCATCCGCGAAGGCGTGCTCGACCCAGCCGCCACCGCGGCCGCCCGCGCCACTCGGCCTGCCAGCCGGGCGTTCCATCGCGTTGAATATGTCGATGCCCTTGTTTGAAACAGGAAGAAAGAATCTTCTTTTTCTGAAGAAAAAGAAGCAAAAAGACTTTTGTTCATTTGCGCCCGGTCCAGACGACCAGCAAACGAATAAGAGTTTTTTGGTTCTTTTTTTCAAAAAAGAACATCCTTCCTTTCTCCCCGGAAAGCGCCTCCCATGACCTCACTCTCCGTCGCGGTCGATATCGGCGGCACCTTCACCGACGTCACACTCCAGGATGCCGCCTCCGGCCAGGCCTGGCGTGCCAAAACGCCCTCGGTCCCCTCCGACCCCAGCCTCGCCTTCATCACCGGCGTCCGCCTGGCGCTGGAGGCCGCCGGCCGCCCGGCGCAGCAGGTCACCCGCGTGCTGCACGGCACCACCGTGGCCACCAACCTCATTCTGGAGGGCAAGGGCGCCACTGCGGCGTTGGTCACCACCGCCGGCTTCCGCCACGTGCTGGAAATCGGCCGGCAGGACATTCCGCGCCGCGCCAACCTCTATTCCTGGATCAAGCCCGCCCGCCCCGTGCCGCCGTCCCGCATCCTGGAAGTGGTGGAACGCGTCGGCCCCGGCGGCAGCGTCGTCACCCCGCTCGATGAGGCCTCGGTGGCCGAAGCCGCCGAAGCATGCCGCCGCCTCGGCGTCTCCGCCGTCGGCGTCTGCCTGCTGCACAGCTTCGCCCACCCGGCGCATGAACTGCGCGTGGCCGAGTTGCTGCGCGCCGCCCTGCCCGGAATCGCCGTCACCGCCTCGGTGGATGTGCTGCCCGTGGTCCGTGAATACGAACGCAGCCTGGCCACCATCCTGAACGCCAGCGTCATGCCCGCCGTCTCCACCTACGTCGCACGGCTGGAACAGCGCCTGGCGGAGGAAGGCATCGCCGCCCCGCTGCTGCTGATGCAATCCAATGGCGGCGTGGCCGGTGCCGCCACCATCCGCCGCGCCCCCGCTGTCACCGCGCTCTCCGGCCCCGCCGCCGGCGTGGTGGGCGCGCTGCAGGTCGCCCAGGCGGCCGGGATCGGCAACATCATCACCGTGGATATCGGCGGCACCAGCGCGGATATCTGCCTGATCAAGGATGGCCGCATCGGCCTCACCCAGCAGGGCCGCGTCGGCGAATGGCCGCTGCCCCTGCCGATGGTGGACATGATCACGGTCGGCGCCGGCGGCGGCTCCATCGCGCGCGTGACGGACGGCGCCCTCACCGTCGGCCCCGCCAGCGCCGGCGCGGAACCGGGCCCCGCCTGCTACGGCCGCGGCGGCACCATGGCCACCACCACCGACGCCCATCTTGCCCTCGGCCACCTGCCACCTTCCCTGCTCAACGGCCGCATGACGCTGGACACCGGCAAGGCCGAATCCGCCATCCAGGCCAATGTCGCCACCCCGCTCGGCCTGCCCCTGCACGAAGCCGCCCGCGGCATGCTGGCGATCCTGGACAGCAACATGGTCGGCGCCATCCGCGTCGTCAGCGTGGAACGCGGCCACGACCCGCGGGACTTCGCACTAGTCGCCTTCGGCGGCGCCGGCCCGCTGCACGGCTGCGCGCTCGCCGACCTGCTCGGCATCACCCGCGTGCTGGTGCCCCCCGCCCCGGGCGTGCTCTGCGCCGAAGGCCTGCTCGCTGCCAACATGCGCACCGAATTCCATCGTACCCTGCCCACCGCCGGCCTGCCGCCGGATGGCACCGCGCTCGCCGTCCTCGCCGCCCTGCACGCCGACGCCCAGGCCTGGTTCGCCGCTGAACAGGTGCCAGAGGCCGACCGCCGCACAGAGGAAATGGCCTTGCTGCGCTACGAAGGCCAGGGCAGCGAGCTGACTGTTCCCTGGTCCGGCACCGTCGCCGCCACGGTGGAAGGCTTCGCCGCCGCCCACAAGGCGCTCTACGGCTTCACGCTCGATGCCCCGGTGGAACTCGTCACCCTGCGCGTGGAAGCCATCGGCCGCCTGCCCGATCCCGTCATGCCCCAGCTCGGCGCCCTGCCCGCGCCCACGCCCTCCAGCCACCGCACCGTCCATTTCGCCGCCGGAACGCGGGAAACCCCGGTCTACGACCGCGCCACCCTCGGCGCCGGCCTGCGCCTGCCCGGCCCCGCCATCGTCACCCAGCTCGATGCCACCACCCTGGTCCCGGCCGGCTGGACCATCGCGATGCACCCCTCCGGCGCGATGATCCTCGAACGCGCATAGACGTGCCCGCCGCCCGCCCCGCGCCGCGGCAGCGCCGCCACACCGGGCGCATGCTGCTGGAGGTCGCCGCCTTTGCCGCGATCATCGTGGCACTCGCCTGGCTCGTCGTGCGCGGTGCCGGCGCCATGCCCTATCGCTGGCAGTGGGAACGCGTGCCCGGATATCTCTACAAAACCTACGAGGGCGCCTTCTATCCCGGCCCGCTGCTGCGCGGCCTCGGCGTCACGCTCTGGATCTCCGCCGCCGCCTTCGCCACCACGCTGGCCGCCGGCCTCGCCGCCGCCATGCTCGCCCTCTCCCCCTCCCCGGTCGG
>CAMDAM010000334.1 GCA_945888575.1 Asaia bogorensis
AGCACCCCTCCCCGCCGAAGGCGGAACAAACGCAAGGGGTCTGGGGCATAAGGCCCCAGCGGGTCCAGGGCAGAGCCCTGGCCTTCCCTTCTGCACCACACTCCAGGGAGGGACGCATGGCGGGGACGTATGAGGCGCATCGGGGGCAGTTGGAGGTGATTCTCCGGTCGTGGGGGATGCCAGCGATCAATGCGGCGGTGACGGCGGAGATCATGGCGTGGGCGGATCTGCATGGGATCGACAGCCACGGGATTTCGATGATTCCGAGCTATGACGAGCGGCGGCGCAGCGGCAAGACGAGCATGACGGTTCAGCCGCGCGTGGTGGTGGACAAGCCGGTGGCGGCGCTGATCGATGGTGGTGGCGGGCTGGGGCACTACAATTCCTACACCGCGATGCAGATGGCGATTTCCAAGGCGCGGACGGTGGGCGTGGGGATCGTGGGGGTGCGGAATTCCTCGCATTTCGGAGCCTGCGGCTACTACGCGAAGATGGCGGCGGATGCGGGGTTCATCGGGATGGTGAGCACCAGTGCCAGCGGCATCCAGGTGGCGCCGACGGGGGGGGCGGAGGCGAAGTACGGGACGGATCCGATCGCGTTCGCGGCACCGGCGCGGGATGGGGAGCCGTTCCTGCTGGACATGGCGACGACGACGGTGGCGGCGGGGCGCATTCGCAACAAGGCGAATGAGGGGCTGCCGACGCCGGATGGCTGGCTGGTGACGAAGGAGGGCAAGCCGTCCAACGACCCGCTGGAGGCGTCGCAGAAGGGCGGGTTCCTGACCCCTCTGGGCGGGTCGGCGGAGAGCAGCAGCTACAAGGGCTATGGGCTGGCGGCGATGGTGAACATCCTGGCGGCCGGGCTCTCGGGGGCGACGTTCCCGACCGATCCGACGCACACGAAGAAGCCGGGCACGATGGATATCGGGCATTTCTTCATGGCGATCGACACCGGGCTGCTGCGCGATCCCGAGGACTTCCGGGCCGAGGTGACGGCGTTCTGTGATTCCCTGCGGGCGACGAAGCCGGCCGATCCCAGCAAGGCGGTGATGGTGGCGGGCGATCCGGAGCGGGCCAATGCGGCGCGGCGCCGGCAGGAGGGGATTCCGGTGGGGCCGAACCTGCTGGCCAAGGTGAAGGCGGTGGCGGAGGCGTCTGGCGCGCCGTGGCTGCTGGGGTAGCCGAGCCGCTTTCCTGGCGGAATACAGAGGAATAATCCGAATTCGCAATAAAAAAGATGTGCGTTGGCGACACGCTCCGGGCCGGTTTGCAGCCCGGGGCGTGATCGGTTGCGTGCGGCGTAGGTGCGCGCGGGCAGGCGGGGGTGCCACGCGACGAGCGGGGCCAGGGGTTGCCGGGGTTCTGACATAACGTTAATAAGTATAACCACAATGCCGGAGGCAGGGGGCTTCCTGCTACGTACGTATTCGAGGCAATGGCACGTCAGCCCTGCTGGGCTTGGGGTTGGGATGCGGCGCCGGCGGTGTCGAAGCCAGCGAAGATCTGCAGGATGCATTGCACGCCCAGGATGCGGTCGTTGCGCTGGGTGGCGGTGTCGGCCGTTGCCAGCAATACCTTGAGCCGCGGTGGCAAGGCGGGGTTGTGGCTCAGGTGCGGGAAGCTGGGGTCGAGCGACATATTGTCGTTCCTAGCAAGAAGTCTCAGGTGGCCTGGCACGTTGCGGGGGTTCGGCCAACGGAATGGTGACCGGCTTACGGGATAATGGTTAAGGAGTGGTGCAGTTGATCTCTGCACGTCAACGTCGTTGACGTGTTATAATGTTTTTTTGACGATTGCACGGTGCTACGCCACGCGCCGGTGCGGCGCGCGCACGGCAATGCGGCTGAAACCCCTGACAATATTTCGTATCCGAATAGATATGACTGTGCGGCCGGGGCTCAGCCTGCAGCTTGCACTGAGACTGGGGCTCAGGCTTTGGCTTTGCGGCGCAGCCGGGCCTTGGGGGATTCCACTGCCGCGGGAGACGGCGCGGGCGCGGCGGGGGGCGCCACATCCGGGTTGAAGCGGTGTGATTCCTGCAGGATCTGCTGCAGCCGAGCCAGGATGCGCAGGCCGACAGCGCGGTTGCCGTGGCTGCGGAGCACTTCCACCTGCCCGCGCCGGGCCAGGGCGGCGCCACGGCCGGGGTCGTCCAGCAGCGGGCGGGCGAGGCTGACGGCGTGATCCACGCTGGGTTCGGCCCAGGATTGGCCCTGCCAGTGCGGGTAGTCGCCATCCTGCAGCGCCGTCATGCCGTGCTCGACCAGGAGCGAGTTGTCCTTGGTCATGAAATCGACGTTGCCGGACCAGCCGGTGGCCAGCGCCAGGCGGCCGAGGGCCATCGCTTCGCCGGGACCGCGGCCGAAACCCTCGGCGCGGTGCAGCGAGACCAGGCAATCGCAGCAATTGATCAGACTGCGCACGCCGAGCGTGTCGAGCGGGGTGGCGATGACCTTGATCTGGGAGTTGGCAGGCAGCGATGCGGCCCATTCCTCCGCGCCGCGCTCGCCGTTCTTGGCCTTCAGCACCAGCTGGAGGTCCTGGTACGGGCGCTCGCTGCGCAGGCGTTCGAACATCTCCAGCACGGCGAAGGGGTTCTTGCGGCTGGCGTAGCTCGAGAGGTCGAAGAAGGTGAGGAAGACGAAGGCGCTTTCGCGGATTCCGAAATGGCGGCGCGGCAGCAGCGGGCCCGAGAGCGGCTCGATCGCCTGGCCGGTATAGTGGCTGGGCAGGCCGGTGGCTTTGAGGCTGGCGGCGATGAAGTGGGACAGCGCCCAGACCTCGTCGAAGCGCTGCAGCTTCTCGGCCCAGGCGGCGGGGTAGGTGGGCAGTTCCCAGGCCGGGACGATGATGTTGTAGCCGTCTTCGAAGCTGCCGCCGCGCGCCTCGATGGCGGCGATGACGGGCTCAACCTCGTCGCCGTTGATGTGGAAGATGCGGATGCCGCCGGGCAGGACATCCACCTCCAGCCCTTCCAGGATTTGGGCGTGGGCGGCATCGGTGCGCTGGGCGTAGCGGAACACGTCGTAGACGCGCTGGTTCAGCATCATGGCGCGGCCGGCCATGATGTGGCTGCGCATCTGTTCGCCCATGCCGATCGGCGCCCATGGATGGCCGACGATGGTGACGTCCACTTCGTCGATGGTTGGGAGTGCCATTGCTATGCCCACCGCTTGGCGGTCATGGCGTCACGCAGGGCTTCGAGCCAGCGGTGGCCGTGCGCGATATCGGGTTCCAGGTGGGTGCCTTCGGCCCATTCGTTCCAGGCATTGACGAAGAGGAGGCGTTCGCCGCCCATGTGGAACTGGCGCACTTCCTCGATCTTCTCCTCGGCATAGACGCGGAAGGCCTCGGGGCTGGTGCCGTCGAAGCTGTGGCCGCGCAGCGGCTGGCGGGCGGTGTTGTCCCAACTGGGGAAGATGGCGGGGTAGCGGGGATAGGGCACGCTGTCTCGCCGGAGGAAGTTCAGCACCGTTTCCGGGTAGTTGTAGCGGGTGCCGGCCCAATCGGGCTTGAACACCTCCACCGAACTTTCCTCCTGCGCGGCGCGGCCCTGGGGGGGGAATTCCACGGCGGCGTCGAAGCCGAGATCGGCCGGGCGCATGCCGCGGTCCACGGCTTCCATGCTCTCGACATAGACGAGATGGACGCCGGGGAAGCCGGCCTTGGCGAAGGCTTCGCGGGCCATGGCGGCGAAGGCCTTGCAATCCGGCAGCAGCAGCGGGCGGTAGAGCAGAAACAGCGGCTTGCCGTCGACGCGGATGTAGCGCGGGTCTGCGGCCTGCTCCACGGCATCGGCGATGATCGAGGCCAGCGTGTCGTCGTCGTAGCTCTGTTCCAGCAGGATCTCGCGCGTGCCGCCATCCCAGTGCTTGGTCCAGTTCTCGTTGGCCCAGCACAGGCACCAGTTGAAGGGGATGTCGGGGTTGGCGCGGGCCACTTCGATCGGCTTGTGCAGCACGCGGCGGGCGCCGAAGTTGTAGTAGTACACAACGAACCCATCAATCCCGTAGCGGGCGGCGAGCTCGCCCTGGGCGCGCAGGGTGTCGGGGTTGCGCAGGTCGTAGAAGCCGAGGTCGCTGGGCAGATGCGGCTGGTACTGGCCGGCATAGCTGGCGCGGGCCTTGGTGACGTTGGTCCATTCCGTGAAGCCGCGGCCCCACCAGAGGTCGTTTTCCGGCGTGGGGTGGAACTGCGGCAGGTAGAAGGCGAGCGTGCGGACCTTGTTCAGGCGCTCCAACAGCGGGGCCCAGCGGGTGGACAGCGTTTGCTGGTTACGGGTGATGGTGCGCAGCTTGCGGGTGATGGACTGGCGGTTGGACGAGACGCTGAGGTGGTGCAGCACCACGGCATCACAGATGAAGCGGATGCGGTAACCCTTGTCGATCAGGCGCAGGCAGAGATCGGCGTCTTCGCAGTAGGCGGGCTTGAAGGCGGGGTCGAACAGGGTTTCGCCGACGAGCTCGCGGCGGACCATCAGCGCGGCGCCGGAGATGTAGGGCACGTCGCGGTCGTAGCTGTAGCCGCCTTCCTTCGGGTCGGCGAACAGGCCGACCATGCCGGCCTCGCCGTTCGGCTTGAGGATGCAACCTGCTTCCTGCACGCGGCCATCCGGGTAGATCAGCTTGGGGCCGGCGGCGCCGATGGTCTTGTCGGCATCCAGGGCCGCCACCAGCATGTCGATGGCGCCGGGCATCACCTGGGTGTCGTTGTTCAGCAGCAGCACGTATTCGCCGCGGCACTTGCCGAAGGCGGCGTTGCAGTTGCCGATGAAGCCCGCGTTCTGGTCCTCGCGCAGGTAGACGAGGCCGGGAACATCGGCCAGGCGCTGGACATCGGGGTCGGTGGAGCAGTCATCCGCGATGATGATCTCGATCTCGGTCTGCGGCAGGCTCTGCTGCAGGGCGAGCAGGCATTCCACGGTCACGTCGAGCTCGTTGTAGACCGGGATCAGCAGGGAGACGCGCGGCTTCTTCGGCGCCGGGAATTCGAGGATGGCGATGTCGTCCGACGGGGTGAGCGAGCGGATGCGCGGGGCGGGGGAGACCTCCACGCCGTCCTTGCGCTGCTGGCGCATCCACGCGACGCGGCGGCGCATGTCGGCATCATTCGCCAGGGCATCGGCGGCGTCGGCCGGGAAGGCGAGGCCGATTTCGGGCTGGGGGGCGCTGGATTGCTGGCTGGCGGGGCCGGGGACGATGAGGGTGAAGGCGGGTGCCTCGCGGCCCTCGATGCGGCTCTGGGTGAGGAAGTGGCGCAGCGGCAGCATGCCGGCCGCGGCCACGTCCGGGTTGCGCAGCAGGTAGGTGCGGCCATCGAATTCGGGGCTGGCGGCGCGGCCTTCAGCATCGCCGATCTGCACGAAGTGGCGCAGCGCACTGTAGGGGTCGTTGGGCACGTCCTCATACTGGGCGGCGTACCAGGTGGGGTCGAACCAGGGGTTGGGGCGCTGGCGCTCCCACAGGCCGGTGGTGATGTAGTGGCGCAGCAGGGCGTTGGCCGGCGCGGAATCGCCCAGGGCAGCGCGGTAGGCGGCGGGGTCGAAATACGGGCTGGGAATGGCGAGGTCGTATTCCAGCAGATCCACCAGCATTTCGATCTGCGGCGGGTTGCCGAGCAGGCCGGAATCCTGGGTGAGAATGTACTTGATGTCGACCAGCGGGTGGGGCGCGCGTTCTTCAGACACACCGGGGTCGATGAAGTGCAGCAGCGGGTCCAGCCCGG
>CAMDAM010000335.1 GCA_945888575.1 Asaia bogorensis
TACACACCCTGCACCGTGCCGCGGTTCAACTCCCGACTGATCGTGCTGGCGGACCGGCCAAGTCGCACACCGATCGCGCGAACGCCTTCGCCGCGCTCGCGCCAAAGCTGGATCGAGACCCGCTCGGAAAGGTTCAACTCGTGATGCCCAACCATCCCAACCTCCAGTACAACGCAAACATCAAAGGCGTTGCACCCGGAGTTGGAAACTGCCGTCTTTTTGCTTCTTTTTCTTCAGAAAAAGAAGGTCTTGCTTTTCTTCTTTGGGGGCTAGAGCACGGCTTCGGCGACGGTGCGGATGGCTTCGCGGTTGGCGCCGGTGAGGATCATGGTGCCGACCTTGCCTTGGTTGGAGGCTTCCTTCCAGGCGGCCAGGCGGTCGCGGATGCGTTCCTTGGGGCCGATCAGGGCGAGTTCGTCCACCAGCTTGTCGGGCACCAGGGCGGCGGCGGCGTCTTTCTTGCCGTCGAGGTAGAGGTCCTGGATCTGGATGGCTTCGGCTTCGTAGCCCAGGCGCTTGGCGTAGTCGTTGTAGTAGTTCTTGCCGCGTGCGCCCATGCCGCCGATGTAGAGGGCGTATTCGGGCTTGCAGCTGTCGCGCAGGGCCTGGAGGTCGGTGCCGACGCGGACCTTCACGTGCGGGGCGACGTCGTAGTCGGCGAGCGACACCGCGCGGCCGGCCTTGGCCATGCCGTCCAGCACCGTCTTGCACATGAGGTCGGCTTTTTCGGGGGACATGAAGATGGGGATGTTGCCGTCGGCCACCTCACCGCTGACGCGCAGGCCGCCGGGGGTGATGGAGGCGGTGTAGAACTTCATGTCCGGGTTGCCGTGGGTCATGGAGCGGAGCGGCTTGGCGAGGCCGGAGGCGCCGGGGCCCTGGTATGGGATTTGATAGTATTCGCCGTCGTGGGTGAGGGGTTTTTCGCGGGCCAGGATCTTGCGGATGATGGCGATGTATTCGCGGGTGCGGTCGACCGGCTTGCCGAAGGGCTGGCCGTGCCAGCCTTCGATGACCTGCGGGCCGGAGGGGCCGACGCCGCAGAGGAAGCGGTTGCCGGAGAGGGCCTGGAGCGTCATCGCCGTCATGGCCGCGCAGGTGGGGGTGCGGGCGGACATCTGCATGATCCCCGTGCCAGCCTTGATCTTTGTGGTGCGGGCCAGGACGTAGGCGGCGGGGACGACGGCATCGGTGCCGTAGGCCTCGCCGGTCCACACCGAATCGTAGCCGAGGGATTCGGCTTCGAGGATGAGGTCGATGTCGATGCGGGGGCTTGGGCCGCCGACGGCGAGGGTGAGGCCTAGTTTCATTTTGGCGTTTCCTGGGTGGGGCGGGGCGTGAGCGGGAGGCGCGTATGAAGGTAAGAAATCAAGCAAGCAAGCAAGCAAGAAGAAGATTTACCACAGAGACACAGAGACACGGAGAAGCAAGGCAAGGGAGAAGCAAGCAGGCGGGTGTAGGGCGCGGGGTGCTACAGGACCATTCGGCGGATCCCGTCCTTTAGGACGGCGTGGTTGAAGTTGAGGATCAGGCCAGTGCGGCGGCCGCTCATGCGGAGATAGGTCAGGAGTTGGGCCTCGTGGATGGTCAGGATGCGGTCTATCGCCTTGATCTCGATCACCAAACGGTCTTCGACCAGGATATCGAGGCGATAGGCGGTTTCGAGCTGCACTCCCTTGTACACGACGGGCAGATGGACTTGGCGTTGGTAGCCCATGCCGGTCTGGGCCAGTTCATGGCAGAGGCAATCTTCGTAGACAGTTTCGAGCAGGCCGGGGCCGAGGTGACGATGGACCTCGATGGCGCAGCCGATGACGCGCTCCGTTAGTGCAACACCGTCCACTACCTTCTCCCTTGCCTTGCTTCTCCGTGTCTCTGTGTCTCTGTGGTGAATCTTCTTCTTGTTTCCCTTCTGACCTAGACCTTGGCCAGCACGTCCGCCCGGAAGGATTGCATGGCGGCGAGGACTTCCGGGGCGGTGGTGCCGGGGAAGCCGAAGTCGATGCTGGTGACGCCGACGTCGCGCAGGGCGCGGATGTCGGCGGCGGTTTGGGCGGCGTCGCCGGCGAAAAGGCGGGGTTGGCCATCGGACGCCGTGGCCGGGCCGGGGGTGGCCCAGCCGGAGACGCGGTAGATCAGGTCGATGGTTTTCGGGTTGCGGCCGATGGCATCCGCGGTCTTGTGGAGTTTCGCGACGCCGGCCTTGAAGCGGGCCAGGCTGTCGAGCGGGAAGGCGGGGTTGGTGCCGATGGGGTACCAGCCATCGGCCATGCGGGCGGTGCGGCGCAAGGCGGGGCCGGATTCGCCGCCGACCCAGATGGGGATGGTGTTCTGAACCGGCTTGGGGTCGAGCAGGATGTTGTCGAACCGCGTGTATTTGCCGGCGAAGCGGGGCTCGGGCTGGGTCCAGAGTTCGCGGAAGACCTGGAGGTATTCGTCTGTCACTGCGCCGCGCTCGGCGAAGGGGGGCGCGCCGACGGCGACGAATTCCTCTTCCATCCAGCCGGCGCCGATGCCCAGGGTGAGGCGGCCGTTGGAAAGGACGTCGATGGTGGCGAGGATTTTCGCCGTGAGGACGGCGGGGCGGTGCGGGACGACCATGACCGAGGTGATGAGGCGCAGCTTGGTGGTTTTGGCGGCGACCCAGGCGATTTCGGTGAGCTGTTCATGGCGCTCGGCGCGGGCGCCAGCGGGGAATTCGCCGGTGGAGGAATAGGGGTAGGTGCTGTCGATCTGGGTGGGGATGACGACATGGTCGGAGAAGGTGGCGTAGTCGAATCCCATGGCCTCGCCGCCCTGGCAGAGCTCGGCCAATGGGCCTGGCGCGGAGAGGGGGCCGGCGGTGGGGGCGTTGAAGCCGATTTTCATGACGTCTCCCTTGAACGGCGGGCCGATTGCATCGAGGTGCCGGAGGCGACACGATGGAGCGTGGCGCGGCATGCCGCAAGCCGGCGCAGGGGAATGGGTTCATGGACGCACGGGTGACGGATGGCGCGCTGGCGGATCGGCTTCTGGCCGCGCCGCTGGAGGCGCTGATGGCGGAGGCGGCCGGGCTGCGCGATGGGGCGCATCGCCGGGTGGTTTCGTATTCGCGCAAGGTGTTCATCCCGCTGACCAAGCTGTGCCGGGATGTGTGCCACTACTGCACCTTCGCCGAGCGGCCGAAGAAAGGGCATGCGGCCTATCTCTCGCCGGAGGAGGTTGTGGCGATCGCGCGGGCAGGGGCGGCGGCGGGCTGCACCGAGGCGCTGTTCACGCTGGGGGACAAGCCGGAGCTTCGCTACGAAGCGGCCCGCGAGGGTCTGGCGGCGCTGGGGTATGCAACGACGGTCGACTACCTGGTGGCGATGTGCGCGCTGGTGCTGAAGGAGACCGGACTGCTGCCGCATGCCAATCCCGGGGTGATGACCCTAGAGGAGATCCTGGCGCTGCGGGCGGTGAGCGCGAGCCAGGGGATCATGCTGGAGAGCACCTCCGACAGGTTGTGCGAGCGGGGCGGGGTGCATTTCGGCTCGCCGGACAAGGCGCCGGCGGTGCGGCTGGAGACGATCCGGCTGGCGGGCGAGGCGCGCGTGCCGTTTACGACCGGCATTCTCATTGGCATCGGCGAGACGCGTGAAGAGCGGATCGAGGCGCTGGTGGCCATTCGCGATCTGCATGCGCAGTACGGGCACATCCAGGAAGTGATCGTGCAGAACTTCCGGGCCAAGCCGAAGACCAAGCGTGAGGCGGCGCCGGAGCCGGATCTGGATGATCTGCTGTGGACGGTCGCCGTCGCGCGGATCGTGCTGGGTGCGGCGATGAATTTGCAGGCGCCGCCGAATTTGTCGCCGGGGGTGTATCAGCGCCTGGTGGGGGCGGGGCTGAACGACTGGGGCGGTGTTTCGCCCGTGACGCCGGATCATGTGAACCCGGAGGCGCCTTGGCCGCATCTGGACGAACTGGCGCGGCGGACGGCGGAGGCCGGGAAGGTGCTGGTCGGACGGCTGCCCGCGTATCCGGAATACGTGCGCGCGGCCGGAGAGTGGATGGGGGCGCCGGTGGCGGCGCAGGTGCGGCGGATGGCCGATGCCGAGGGGTTCGCGCGCGAGGATGACTGGGCGCCGGGGCAGGTGACTCTGCCGAAGGCGCCGGAGGTGTTGCTGAGCGATGTGGACCGGCGTGTTTCGCGGGCGGTGGAGAAGGCGGCGGGGGGAACGCGGCTTGATCCGCCGGAGATCGAGTTGCTGTTTGCGGCGCGGGATGCGGATTACGGGCATGTGACGCGGGCGGCGGATGCGCTGCGCAAGGCGGTGAGCGGGGACGTGATCCGGTATGTGGTGAACCGGAACATCAACTACACCAATATGTGCACGTATCGTTGCACGTTCTGCGCGTTCTCCAAGGGCAAGACGCATGAGGCGTTGCGCGGGCCGGCCTATGATCTGGAGATGGGTGAGATCGTGCGGCGGGTGGAGGAGGCCTGGGCGCGCGGGGCGACCGAGGTTTGCCTGCAGGGCGGTATTCATCCCGACTATACCGGCGAGACCTATGTGCGGATCTGCGAGGCGATCAAGGCGGCGGTTCCGGACATGCACATCCATGCGTTTTCGCCGCTGGAGGTGACGCAGGGGGCGGCGACGCTGGGGCTTTCCTTGAGCGACTTTCTGGCGCGGTTGAAGGCGGCGGGGTTGGGGACGTTGCCGGGGACGGCGGCGGAGATTCTCGACGATGAGGTGCGGGCGATCATCTGTGCGGACAAGGTGAACACCGAGGAGTGGCTGGCGGTGGCGCGGGCGGCGCATGGGTTGGGGCTGCGGACGACCTCGACGATCATGTACGGGCATGTGGAGGCGCCGGTTTCCTGGGCGCGGCATCTGTTGGTGTTGCGGGATTTGCAGACTGAGACTGGCGGGTTCACGGAGTTCGTGCCGTTGCCGTTCGTGCACATGGAGGCGCCGATGTACCTGAAGGGCCAGGCGCGGAAGGGGCCGACGCTGCGCGAGGCGGTGCTGATGCATTCCGTGGCGCGGCTGGTGCTGCATCCCGGGATTCCGAACATCCAGACCAGTTGGGTGAAGATGGGGCCGCATGGGGCGGCGCTGTGCCTCGAGGCGGGCGCCAATGACCTGGGCGGGACGCTGATGAATGAGAGCATCAGCCGCGCGGCCGGGACGGAGCATGGGCAGGAGTTCGCGCCGGAGCGGATGGAGGCCTTGATCCGGGGCATCTCGCGCGTGCCGCAGCAGCGCACGACGGCGTATGGCGTGCCCTCCCAGGAGCGGGTGGCGATGAGCTTCGAGGCGGCGGAGCTGGCGCCGGTGATCCAGAATGCGCCACGGAAGCGTGCGGCAGCGGAATAAGGTCAGAAGTCTTTTTGCTTCCTTTTCTTCAGAAAAAGAAGGCGCTTACGTGCCTTGCAGCTCCCGCAGGATCGGCCCGTTGAGCGCCGCCTCCATGGCGGTGATGGCGCGTGCGGCGTGGCCGCCATCCATGACGCGGTGGTCGACCGAGAGGTAGACGTCGGTGCCGCCATCGGCGTCGATCGGGCCGTAGTTGAGGAAGCTGGTCCAGACCGGGATGGTGTGCAGGATCGCGGCGCCGTGGGAGCCGAGCGGGGAGATGGCGAAGGTGCCGAAGTAGTTGGGCACCTGGCGGCCGAGGTTGAGCGCGAGCCAGAGGCCGGCGCGGCGCAGCGGCAGTGGCAGGCCGGCGAGCATGAGGATGCGGCGGAAGTC
>CAMDAM010000336.1 GCA_945888575.1 Asaia bogorensis
CCGCAGAACACCACGTCGGGGTCGTTCGGCTTCACCGCGATGAAACCGCTCTCGCCCGTGCCGGGGTAGGAGCAGTCGCCCAGCGAGATCGCGCCCCACACCGCCATGTTCGGCACGGCGATGGAGGTGTTGTCCTGCTGCGTGCCGTACACGCGGTACGGGAAGCGGTCATCCACGTCGATGCGGTAGAACTGGCCGGTCGGCTGGTTATAGATGGTGGTCCAGGTGTAGCCGCCATTGAACGTCACCTGGGCACCGCCATCGTTGCCCTCGATCATGCGGTTGCTGTCGCTGGGGTCGATCCACAGATCGTGGTTGTCGCCGTGCGAGGTGTTGATCTCGGTAAAGCTGGTGCCGCCGTCGGTGGACTTCCAGAAATTCAGGTTGGTCACATACACCGTGTCGCCATGGCTCGGGTCGGCGAAGACATGGGTGTAGTACCAGGGCCGGTGCATCAGGTCGCGGCTGGCCTGGGTCTGCACCCAGGTGGCGCCGTGGTCGTCGGAGCGGTACATGCCGCACTTCTCGCCCTCGGCCTCCACCAGCGCCCACACGCGCCCGGGGCGGGCAGGGGAGAGCGCCACGCCGATCTTGCCCAGCGGGCCGGTCGGCAGGCCCTTGTTGCGGCTGATCTCGGTCCAGGTGTCGCCGCCATCGGTGCTCTTGAACAGCCCGCAGCCCGGCCCGCCGGAGGAGATGTTCCAGAAATTCCGGCGCGTCTGCCAGATGCTGGCGTAGAGCAGGCGCGGGTTGTTCGGGTCCATCGTCATGTCGATCGCGCCGCTGTCGGCGTCGCGGTACAGGATCTTCTCCCAGCTCTTGCCGCCATCGGTGGTGCGATAGACGCCGCGGGCCTCGTTCGGCCCGAAGATGTCGCCCAGGGCGGCCACGTACACGATGTCGGGGTTGGTCGGGTGGATCAGCACCCGGCCGATATGCTTGGTGTCCTTCAGCCCGATATTGGTCCAGCTGCGCCCGGCATCGGTGCTCTTGTAGACACCGTCGCCGTAGGAAACGTCGAGCCGGATCGTCGTCTCGCCCATGCCGGCATAGACCACGTTGCTGTCGCTGCGCGCGACCGCGATGGCGCCCACCGCCGCCGTGCTCAGGAACCCGTCGGACACGCAGCGCCAATGGGTGCCGCCGTCATTGGTCTTCCAGATGCCGCCGGCGCAGGCGCCGAAGTAGAAGGTCATCGGATTGTTGAAGTCGCCAGCCACCGCCACCACGCGCCCACCGCGCGAAGGCCCGATGGAGCGCCACTTCAGCCCGGGCAGGGCGGCGGGGGAAATCTCGTTCATGGCGGCGGTCTCCGGTCGTTGCGCAGGGCCGCAGAGTGCGGCCGTTGCCGGGCTCTGGCAACGGGGCGAACGCCGAAAAACGCGGTAGGGTAGGGGGGCTAGTCCTTCTTGCCGCGGTTCACGCGGTCGCGCAGTTCCTTGCCGGCCTTGAAGAAGGGCACAACCTTCTCATCCACCGGCACGGCGGCGCCGGTGCGCGGGTTGCGGCCGGTGCGCGCATCGCGCTTCTTGATGGTGAAGGCGCCGAAGCCGCGCAGCTCCACCCGCTCGCCGCGCGCCAGGGCGCCGGTGATCTCGTTGAAGATGGTGGCGACGATGGTTTCCACGTCGCGGCTCAGCAGATGCGGGTTGGCCGCGGCCAGCTCGGCAATCAGCTCCGATTTCGTCATCGTGGCGTCCCTGCTTTTGACCCGTAAGGGTCCTACCGGCCGAGTTGTTCAGGCTGCCAGATGGCCCAGCCACCGTCAAGCCTTTGAGAGAGAAGGCTTTTCATCAGCGCCCCGAACAGCGCCGGCAGCAGGCCTTCCGCACGGTCATCGCCCAGCGCCCGCTCGGCCCAGCCGCGCTTGCCCACGTCGCGCGCCGGCAGCGTGGCGGGCACCTGCTTGGCCTCGGCCAGCCACGCCCGCGCCTCGCGCTCGCCGCCGATCGCATCGATCAGCCCGAGCTTCAGTGCCTGGCGCCCGGTATAGGCGCGGCCATCGGCCAGCTCCGCCACCCGCGCCGGCTCCATCTTGCGCCCGGCGGCCACCATGGCGGTGAACTGCGCGTGCATGTCATCCACGATCGACTGCATCGCCGCCCGCCCGGCGGCGGACATCGGGCGCGCCAGGCTGGGCTCGTCCTTCAACGGGCCGGAGGCGAGCGAATTGTCGCCCACGCCCAGCTTTTCCAGCAGGCCGGAGAATTCCGGCAGCATCAGCTTCACGCCGATCGATCCCGTCAGCGTCGCCTCGCGGGCGAAGATCCGCTCCGCCGGCAACGCCACCATGTATCCGGCCGAGGCCGCCGTGGCGCCCATCACGGCCACCACCGGCATCTCGCGCCCCACCCGTGCGATGGCGTGGTGCAGCGATTCCCCGCCGGAGACGGTGCCGCCGGGGCTGTCGATCACCACCAGCAGCGCCTTGGCGGTCGGGTCCTTCGCCAACGCGGCCAGGGCCTCCACCATCCTGCGGTCTTCGGTGATGGTGCCGGAGAGCGTCAGCCGCGCCACGTGGTCGCGCGCCAGCTTCAGCTCACCGTCACGATCCATCCCCAGCAGCAGCGCGCCGACCACCGCCAGCAGCGCCACCACCCGCCAAAGGAACAGGCGGCGCTTGAGGCGCCGCCTGTCCAGTAGAAGGTCGGTCTCCAGGGTCACGAAGCCCCCAGGGAGATCGCTGCCATTATTCCGGCAGGTTCTGGTTGCGGCGGCGGATGGCCGCACCCAGGATGTCGCCCAGCGACGCGCCGCTGTCCGACGTGCCGTATTCGGCGATCGCCTGCTTGTCCTCCTCGATCTCCTTGCCCTTGATGGTGAGCTGGAGCTTGCGGGCGGCGCGGTCGATGCCGGTGATGCGCGCATCTACCTTCTCGCCGATGGCGAAGCGGTCGGGGCGCTGGTCGCCCTTGTCGCGGGCCAGCTCGGCGCGGCGGATGAAGCCGGTGAGCACTTCGCCCACCTTCACCTCGATGCCGTTGCTCTGCACCGCGGTCACCACGCAGGTGACGATCTCGCCCTTGCGGATGCCGTCCAGCACCGCAGCGGCGGGGTCTTCCGCCATCTGCTTGATGCCGAGCGAGATGCGCTCCTTCTCGACATCGACGTCCAGCACCTTCGCCTTGACGATCTGGCCCTTCTCGAACTTGGCCATCGCCAGCTCGCCCGGCTCGTCCCACGACAGGTCGGACATGTGGACCATGCCGTCGATGTCCGCGGTCAGGCCGATGAACAGGCCGAATTCCGTCATGTTGCGGATTTCGCCTTCCACCACGTTGCCCACGGGGTGCTCGTCGACGAACTGCTCCCACGGGTTGCGCTGCACCTGCTTCAGGCCCAGCGAGATGCGGCGCTTGGCGCTGTCCACATCGAGCACCAGCACGTCCACTTCCTGCGAGGTGGCGACGATCTTGCCCGGATGGACGTTCTTCTTGGTCCAGCTCATCTCGGAGACGTGCACCAGGCCCTCGACGCCGGGCTCCAGCTCCACAAAGGCGCCGTAGTCGGTGATGTTGGTCACGCGGCCGGTGTACTTGGCACCGGGCGGATACTTCGCCGCCACGCCATCCCACGGATCGGCCTCAAGCTGCTTCATGCCAAGGCTGATGCGCTGCGTATCCGGGTTGAAGCGGATCACCTGCACCTTCACAGCCTGGCCGATGGTCAGGGCCTCGCTGGGGTGGTTGATGCGGCGCCAGGCGATGTCGGTCACGTGCAGCAGGCCGTCCACGCCGCCGAGATCGACGAAGGCGCCGTAATCGGTGATGTTCTTCACCACGCCATCCAGGATCATGCCTTCCTTGAGGCCCTGGATCAGCTCGCTGCGCTGCTCGGCGCGCGTCTCTTCCAGAACCGCACGGCGGCTGACGACGATGTTGCCGCGGGCGCGGTCCATCTTCAGGATCTGGAACGGCTGCGGCATGCCCATCAGCGGGCCGACGTCGCGCACCGGGCGGATATCCACCTGGCTGCCGGGCAGGAACGCCACGGCGCCGCCGAGATCGACGGTGAACCCGCCCTTGACCCGGCCGTAGATGGTGCCGTTCACGCGCTGCTGGCCTTCGAACGCCTTTTCCAGGTTCGTCCAGGCTTCCTCGCGGCGGGCCTTCTCGCGCGAGAGCACGATGGTGCCGTCGCGGTCCTCGTAGCGCTCAACGTAGAGCTCCACGGTGTCGCCGGGCTTCACCTCGGGCTTGGCGCCGGGGGCGGCGAATTCCTTGAGGGCAACGCGGCCCTCGCTCTTGAGGCCGACATCGACGATCGCGAATTCGTCGGTCAGCCGGATCACGCGTCCGGTCACGACGGAGCCGTCGAAGCCGCTGTCGCGGCCGAGGGTCTCGTCAAGGAGGGAGGCGAAGTCTTCGAGTTGGGCTTCGGAAGCCATGTGGTTGGGTCTATCCTTGCGCGGCCCGGTATGGGCCGTTTTTTGAGTGCGCGCCTCGCGCCCCATCAGGGATGGCGAAAGCACGGCGTGCCCGCGCTCCCTGATCCAGGGTGGCGCAGGCCGGGTGGGGTATGGCCGCGCCCATGCGCAACCGGGCGGAAAAAAACGCCAGCGGGCCGCCGGAGTCAAGGCCCGCGCGCAAAAGGCGGCCGGAATCGAGGTTCCTAGCCGCCTCAGGCCGCCATCAGGGCGAGCCCGGAGGCGGGCGCCACGGTGGCGAACACGCGATCGGCGGTCACCAGGGTTGCCCTCTCGGCCAGGGCCTGCGCCGCCAGCATTCGGTCGAATGGGTCGCGATGCGCCCAGTCCAACCCACCGGCCGCCAGCGCATGGGCCAGGGTGAGCGGCAGCACCCGAAAGCCCAGCCGCGCCAGGTCCGCCTCGATGGTCGCGAGCCCCGGGCCGACCTCCGGCCACCGGCCTCGCCCGTGCTTCTGCGCCATTTCCCAGACCGAGACGGTGCTGACGAGGACCTGGTGATCCGGATCGGCAATCGCGGCGCGGGCCGCCACGCCCAGACGCGGCGAGTCCAGCAGCCACCAGGCCAGCACATGGGTATCCAGCAGGAGCGAGGGCGTGGCCACGTCGTCAGTACGGCGTGGTGTCGTGCTCGCTGGTCCCCTCCCACAGCCGCAGCTCCTCCTCGGGCAGCGGGTCGAAGAAGAACGAATCCGGTGGCGGCGTCAGGTGCTTCCACGCACCCGGCACGCGCGGTTGCGCCGCCGGGATCGGCACCAGCTTGGCCACCGGCTTGCCGGCGCGCGCGATCACCACCTCCTCGCCAGCCTCGACACGGTCGAGCAGGCGGGAGAGATCGGCCTTGGCGTCATGAACGCTGATCGGCGTGTCGTCCGGCATGCCGGCCAGATTATCTGGTCAGCCCCTGCGATGCGAGCCTTTCCCCGATCATCGCCAGCGCGGCGGCAAAGGCCGCATCGGCATCCAGCGCCGTGGTGTCCAGAAGTATCGCATCCGCCGCGGGCTTCATGGGGGCCGCCGCCCGCGCCGCATCGGCGGCATCGCGCGCATGCACCTCGGCGGTGATGGCGCCGAGATCCGCCGCCACCCCGCGCGCCACCAGCTCCGCCCAGCGCCGCCGCCCGCGCTCCTCGGGGCTCGCGGTCACGAACAGCTTGGCCGGTGCCGCCGGGAAGATCACCGTGCCGATATCCCGCCCGTCCAGCACCGCCCCGTTCGCGCGCCCGAAGGCGCGCTGGAAGTCCAGCAACGCCGCCCGCACCGCCGGCACGCTGGCCACCAGGCT
>CAMDAM010000337.1 GCA_945888575.1 Asaia bogorensis
ACCTGAGGTCCCTGGACCCACATGACTTTCCGCCTTCGGCGGGAGGGGCCGACCGGGTCTGTGTCGCGCGCCGAGACGGCCCCTCCCGCCGAAGGCGGACTAAATGTGGGTCCAGGGACCTCAGGTCCCTGGCGGGTCCAGGGCAGAGCCCTGGCCTTGCTTCCTTCCGCCCCCTCACCCCCATGCTGAGCAGCCTTCTTCCCATCGCAGGCATCGGGGTGGTGCTGGCGGTCGCGTGGGGGTTGAGCGAGGACCGGCGGGCGGTGCCGTGGCGCACGGTGGCGGGCGGGATGGCGTTGCAGCTGGCCTTGGCGCTGGTGCTGATCGGCTTCCCGCCGGCCACGCGGGCGGTGCTGGCGTTGAACGATGCGGTGCATGCGCTGCAGACGGCGACGGATGCCGGCACGCGGTTTGTGTTCGGCTATCTCGGCGGCCCGCCCTTTCCGTTCGCGGAGCCGTTTCCGGGCGCGGCCTTCGTACTGGCGTTCCGGGCCTTGCCGCTGGTGCTGGTGATTTCGGCGCTGGCGGCGTTGCTGTTCCATTGGGGCGTGTTGCAGGCGGTGGCCCGGGCGTTTGCTTGGGTGCTGCGGCGCACTTTGGGCGTGGGTGGAGCATTGGGGCTGGGGGCGGCCACGCATGTGTTCGTCGGCATGATCGAGGCGCCCTTGCTGATCCGCCCGTGGCTGGCGCGCATGCAGCGCGGCGAGCTGTTCGCGCTGATGACCTGCGGCTTGGCCGGCATCGCCGGGACCATGATGGTGATCTACGCGGCGATCCTGGGCCCGGTGATCCCCGACGCCTTGGGCCACATCATGATCGCCTCGGTGATTTCCACCCCAGCGGCGCTCGCCATCGCCGCCCTGATGGTCCCGTTCCGCCCCAACGACGAGGAAGCCCGCATCGTCCTGCCGCACCCGCCGGCCAGCTCCCTCGATGCCCTGGTGAAGGGCACGGCGGAGGGCTTGCCGATCCTGGCCGGCATCATCGCCGTGCTGCTCGTCACGGTCGCCATCGTCACGCTGCTGAACAACATCCTGGGCCTGTTCCCCGGCGGCTTCACCCTTCAGGGCCTGTTCGCCCTCCCGTTCCGCCCGCTGATGTGGCTCATCGGCATCCCCTGGGCCGAAACGGGCGTGGCGGCGCACCTGATGGGCACCAAGACGGTGCTGAACGAGTTCGTCAGCTACATCGGCCTCGCCAACACCCCTGCCGAGGCGCTGTCACCGCACAGCCGCTTGATCCTCACCTACGCCATGTGCGGCTTCGCCAATTTCGGCAGCCTGGGCATCCTGATCGGCGGCATGGGCGCCATGGTGCCAGAGCGGCGGGACGAGATCGTCGCACTCGGCCTGCGCGCCGTGCTGTCGGGCACGCTGGCCACCTGCACCAGCGGCGCGCTGGCGGGGCTGCTGGCCTGATCAGGCGGTCGCGGTCTTCTCCATTGCCTGCGACCGCAGCAGATCCCGATACGGCCCCGGCCGCGCCGCCAGCTCATCCGGCGCGCCGTCATCCACCACGCGCCCGCCTTCCATCACCACGATCCGGTCGAAGTTCTTCAGCGTCGAAAGCCGGTGCGCCACCGCGATCACCGTGCGCCCCACCATCAGCTTGTCCAGCGCCTGCTGGATCAGCTGCTCGCTCTCGGTATCCAGCGCGCTCGTCGCCTCGTCCAGCAGCAGGATCGGCGCATCCTTCAGCAGCGCGCGCGCGATCGCCAGGCGCTGCCGCTGCCCGCCCGAAAGCCGCGTGCCGCGATTGCCCACCGGCGTCTCGAACCCCTGCGGCATTGCATCGATGAACGTCCGGCATCGTGCCGTCTCCACCGCATGCGCCAGGTCTTCGTCGCCCGCATCCGGCCGCGCGTAGCGCAGGTTCTCCATCACCGTGCGGTTGAACAGCGCCACATCCTGCGGAACGATCGCCAGCCGCGCGTTCAGGCTGTCCAGCGTCACCGCCCGGATATCCTGCCCGTCCACCAGCACGGCGCCCTCATCCACATCGTAGAAGCGCTGCAGCAGCGAAACCACGGTCGATTTTCCCGCGCCCGACGCCCCCACCAACCCCACCCGCTGCCCCGGCTCGATCACCAGGTCCAGCCCATGCAGGATCCGCCCGCGGCCGGGGTAGGCGAACTGCACGCCACGGAACTCCACCCGCCCGGGCCCCGCCTGCAGCGGCTGGGCCTCCGGCGCATCCGGCATCTCATGCGGCAGCAGCAGCGTGCCGATCGCCTCGTCCAACCGCGCCACGTGCTGCGTCAGGTCCACCAACGAAACCGCGAGGTCGCGCGTCCCGTGCAGAATGGTGAACCCCAGCGAGGCGATCAGCACGATATCCCCGGGCGTCGCCTGCCCGTTCAGCCACATCACCACCGCCCAGTACAACAACCCCGCCGTGATCAGCGCCGTCTGCGCCGCATGCAGCAGCCGCAGCTTCTCCAGGTACAGCAGGCTCGCCCGCCGCGCCCCCATCTCCACTTCGATCTTCTCGTCGATCCGCCGGTGCTCCCGCATCAGCGCCCCGAACACCCGCACGACAGACATGTTGGAGATCACGTCCACCAGCTCGCCATCCACGCCGGCGGCCTTCTCGGCATAGTTGCGATGGATCGGCGTCCCCGCCTTGGCCAGGCGATAGATGATCCCCGCCATCGTGAACGCCACCGCCGCCAGCACCGTCGCCATCAGCGGGTTCACGCTGCCGATCAGCACGATGGCGATCATCACCGCCAGGATCGGCGGCAGCACCGTCCAGGCCGCCGTGTTCTCGGTCTGGAACACCGCGTTGCTCGTGGCCGTGATCCGGCTGGCCATCGTGCCCGGCATCCGCTCGGCGAAATAGCTCGGCGAATGCCCGGCCAGGTGCACGAACAGGTCGCTGCGCAAATCCCCCGTCACTCGCACGAACACATGCGCCGCCATCCAGCCGCCGATGCGCCACAGGAAGTTGTCCGCCACGATCAGCGCCGTCAGCACCCCCAGCGCCCACCAGATCTTCGCCGCCCCGGCCTCGCGCCCGCTGCTGATCACGTCGATCAGGCCTTTCAGCCCGTACTGCGTGAACACGGAGCAGAACACCGCCGCCACCACGCTTGCCAGCACCACCGCATGCCCCATCCGGTGCCGGAACACGTAGTGCAGCAGGAAGCCCAACGGCCTGCCATGATAGCGGACAATCTGCGGCTGGTTCGCAGGAACACCAGAAGTCGCAACACTCACGGGGCGCAATTCCTCTCCGCGTCGGCGGGATCAACACCATAGCAATGCGGCACGATCACGGCGCCCGTTGATGGCCCCCGATGGCAAGGCCGACGCGATGGTGCCACATTCCCAGCGCATACCGCCGCACCATCCCAAAGGGTCCCGCCCGTTATGCGCATCGCGCAGATTGCCCCCCTCTTCGAATCCGTCCCACCCCGCCTCTACGGCGGCACCGAACGCGTCGTCCACTGGCTCACCGAATCCCTCGTCGCCGCCGGCCACGACGTCACCCTCTTCGCCAGCGGCGACTCCCGCACCTCCGCCACCCTCGTCCCGGTGCGAGACGCCGCCGCCCGCTTCGTGCGCAATTTCGAGGTCAACAACGCCCCCTACGCCCGCATGATCGAGCTCGTCCGCCGCCAGGCCGACGCGTTCGACGTGCTGCACTTCCACATCGATTTCCACCCCTTCAGCGTCTTCACCCGTCAGCCCACCCCCTTCGTCACCACGCTCCACGGCCGCCTCGATCAGGAATGGGTCCCCTCCGTCTACGGCCTCTTCCCCAACGCGCCGCTGGTTTCCATCAGCGACAGCCAGCGCGCGCCCGCCCCCACGCTGCCCTTCGCCGCCACCATCCTGCACGGCATGCCCGCCGACCTCCTCACCCCCACCCCCGGCAGCCTCGCCGCCACCAACCAGGGCTACTTCGCCTTCCTCGGCCGCATCTCGCCGGAAAAAGGCATCGTCGACGCCATCCGCATCGCCCGCGCCTGCAACATGCCCCTCAAGATCGCCGCCAAGATCGGCGAGGAAGACCTCCCCTACCACGAGGAGATCGTCGCCCCCCTCATGGCCGAACCCGGCATCGAATTCATCGGCGAGATCGACGACAGCCACAAACCCGCCTTCCTCTCCGGCGCCAAGGCCCTGCTCTTCCCCATCGCCTGGCCCGAACCCTTCGGCCTCGTCATGATCGAAGCCATGGCCTGCGGCTGCCCCGTCATCGCCTACAACCGCGGCTCCGTCCCCGAAGTGATCGAACCCGGCCGCACCGGCTTCATCGTCTCCAATGTCGAGGAAGCCGTGGCCGCCATCGCCCAGCTCCCCAACCTCCCCCGCGCCAGCATCCGCGCCCGCTTCGAAGAGCGCTGGACGGCGAAGCGGATGGCGGATGACTATGTGAAGCTTTATCAAAGTCTTATAGACAGGAAGTAAGACTCTTCTTTTTGTGAACAAAAAGAAGCAAAAAAACTTTATGAATTTGCGCCCGGCTCTTCCGCCTGGCGTGCGCTCAAGAAAATAAAAGTTTTTTGGTTCTTTTTTTCAAAAAAGAACGCCTGCCTAGTTTTCGCCCACATCCCCAGCTAAACCCCGCCTCACACGAGAGGTCCCCAAGATGCGCATCGCCCAGATCGCCCCGCTCTTCGAAGCCGTTCCGCCGAAGCTCTACGGCGGCACAGAGCGCGTCGTGCACTGGATCACGGAGGCCCTCGTCCAGCAGGGCCACGACGTCACCCTCTTCGCCTCGGGCGACTCCATCACCTCCGCCAAGCTCGTCCCCGTCTGGCCGCAGGCCCTGCGCCTTTCCCCGATCGCAGACTGGGTCGCCACCTACGCCCTGCTGATCGAAACCGTGGCCGAACGCGCCCATGAATTCGATGTGCTGCACTTCCACATCGATTACTGGCCCAACTCCGTCTTCTCCCGCCTCGGCGTCCCCTTCGTCACCACCCTGCACGGCCGGCTGGATCTGCACGAATTCGGCGTCGTCTACTCCAAGTTCCCCAAGGTCCCGATCGTCTCGATCTCCGACAACCAGCGCAAACCCGTCCCGCACCTGGGCTGGGCCGGCACCGTCCACCACGGCATGCCCGCCGACCTGCTGCGCCCGGAACCCACGCAACCCCCCAGCTACTTCGCCTTCCTCGGCCGCATCTCCCCGGAAAAGCGCGTCGACCGTGCCATCGAAATCGCCGGCGCCTGCCAAACCGAACTCCGCGTCGCCGCCAAGATCGACCGCGCGGACGACGAATACTTCGCCCGCGACATCAAGCACCTCTTCGAGATGCCCCACGTCAACTACATCGGCGAAATCAACGACGCCCAGAAGGTCGGCTTCCTCTCCAACGCCAAGGCCCTGCTGGTCCCCATCGACTGGGAGGAACCCTTCGGCTTGGTCATGATCGAAGCCATGGCCTGCGGCACCCCCGTCATCGCCTTCCGCCGCGGCAGCGTGCCGGAAGTGATCGAAAACGGCGTCACCGGCTTCATCGTGGACGACATGGCAGGCGCCATCGAAGCCGCCAAAAAGATTGACACCATCAACCGCGCCGGCGTCCGCAAGCGCTTCGAAGAACGCTTCACCAACCTGCGCATGGCCGACGACTACATGGCCATCTACAAAAAACTCATCGCCGCCAACAAGAAGTAGCCGCTACCACGTAGGGTGCAATGCCAAAGGCATTGCACCAC
>CAMDAM010000338.1 GCA_945888575.1 Asaia bogorensis
GTGGGGGCCGGGGAGCGGGCGGCGCAGCTGGTGGCGATGGTGGGCGAGGCGCAGTTCGACCTGCTGTTCGTGCACGACAAGGCGCTGGGGGCACGGCATGCGGAGCTGGGCCGGGCGGCGGGGCAGACCGTGGTGGTGGCGACGGAGGACAACTACCTGGCGCTGGCGGTGGCGCATGATGTGGACCAGATCGTGGTGGCGCCCGACGAGCGGCGCGGGATGAAGCTTGAGAAGCTGCTGGACTGCAAGAAGGCCGGGTTTCCGGTGGTGCAGCATCTGGCCTTCATCGAGCACGAGGCGCGGCGGGTGGACCTGGCGTGGATGGAGCTGGGGTGGTTCCTGTATTCCGACGGGTTCCGGTTCGGGCCGCTGGACCGGATGCTGAAGCGGGCGATGGACGTGGTGGTGAGCCTGTTGGGGC
Organism: Asaia bogorensis; assembly: GCA_945888575.1. Lineage (GTDB taxonomy): Bacteria > Pseudomonadota > Alphaproteobacteria > Acetobacterales > Acetobacteraceae > CAMDGX01. The sequence continues at coordinate 422 of CAMDAM010000338.1, forward strand.
TGGCCTTCGGGTCTTTCCTGCTGGTGCCGGCGGCGATTGCGGTGAAGCTGCAGGATGGCGGGCCGATCTTCTACGCACAGACCCGCGTGACGCAGGGGGGGCGGCATTTCCGCATCCTGAAGCTGCGGACGATGCGGGTGGATGCGGAAAAGGCGGGTGCCCAGTGGGCGGCGGCAGGCGATGCGCGGGTGACGAAGTTCGGGCGGTTCCTGCGGCATTCGCGGATCGATGAAATTCCCCAGCTGATCAACGTGCTGCGCGGCGACATGGCGCTGGTGGGGCCGCGGCCGGAGCGGCCGGAATTCATCGGCGAGCTTTCCGAGAAGATCCCGTTGTTCGGTGAGCGGCTGACAGTGAAGGCGGGGCTGACGGGGTGGGCGCAGATCAACTACCCCTATGGCGCCACGATCGAGGATGCGCGGGCGAAGCTGGGATATGACCTGTACTACGTGAAGAATTTCTCAGTGTTGTTTGATCTGCTGATCATCGTGCAGACGTTGCGAGTGGTGCTTTTTCCCGGGGCGGCGGGGGCAAGGTAAGGAAGGGTCTTCTTTTTCTGAAGAAAAAGAAGCAAAAAGACTTTTGTTCGTTTGAGGTGGATCGGCCTCGTTTGAATTTATAAAAGTTTTTTGGTTCTTTTTTTCAAAAAAGAACCGCTTAGCTTTCTTCCCCTTGCGCCTTGAGCTTGAGCGATTTCAACCGTTCCTCCCCGCCCGGGAGTTTCGGTGCGAGGTCCAGGACCTTTTCCCAGGCGCGCAGCGCGCCGGAGTAGTCCTGGCGGGCTTCGGCGATGCGGGAGAGGGTTTGGAAGGCGCCGAAGTGGCGGGGTTCGCGCTTCAGCACCTCCTGGATATCGGCCAGGGCACCGCGGTAGTCGCCCAGGGTGGCGCGGGCCATGGCGCGGCGGTTGAAGGCTTCCATGTAGTCGGGATCGATGACCAAGGCGGCGTCGAAATCGTCCAGCGCTTCGTCGTCGGCGTCGTTGCGCAGGTTGCGGGTGCCCTTGCCGAGCAGGAGGGCGGCGACCGGGGCGCCGGCGCGGAGCCAGGATTCGCGGAGCTTGCCCTCGAAGGAGGCGGCGGCCATTTCCGAGTCGGCTTTCTTCAGGGCATCGAGCAGGGCATCGGTTTCGCCGCGGCGGCCATCGGGGCGCGTTTGCGGCGTGGCCGGGGCTTGGGCCATGGCGGGGAGCGGGGCCAGGAGGGCGGCGAGGAGGATGAGGCGGCGCATGGGGGGATGATGCCGGGGGTGGGGTTTGGGTTGCAATGGTTGGCTTTATCCGGAACGGATGGATATCGGAACGGAATGGGCGCGCGCCTCCTACCAGTTCTTGCCGTATCTTTTTCGGAAGTAGCGCGCGGCGGCGAGGACGTAGGGGCGGAAGGGCGGGTCGCCAGGCGGGAGCTGCGGGTTGCGCAGGTTGAGACGGCGCGGAGCCGTGGCGCGCGGGCGCGGGGTGCGTTTGGGCCGGGGGCGGGGCGGCAGGGCGAGAAAGCCCGGCTGCGGGACGGCCAGGAGGCGGCAGAGCGGGCGCAGGTAGCGGCCGGCGGTGGGGACGGCGGCAAGGAACTCCGGGAGGTCTTCGCGTTCCAGGAAGGCGTTGAGCTGGTAATGCGCGAGGCCGGCATGGTGCTGGCCGGCGTTCACGAACCAGCCCTTGGCGCGCGGGATCGGCGGGATTCCCGGGCGGGCGGGCGCGGTTTCGGCGGAGGGGGTTTGCGCGGCCTTCGGCGTGCGGGCGCGAGTGGGGCGCGGGGCCGGGAGGCGGTTGGCGCGCCAGAGGTCGTAGAGGCGTGCGAACAGACGCGCGGCGCGGCCGACGCGGTTGTGCAGCACCAGCAGCATACGGGCGTGCGACTCCCGCGCCGCTACGGGCGGGATGAGGAGACCGATGACGGCGCGGATGGTCGCGACGATGTGGGTGAGATGGTCGGCAAGTGATAACGCGTTAGTTAGATACCGCACCGAACGGGGCGGTGCAAGGGCTTCTAAAAATAATTTTTTCCTAGGTTGTCCCCGCCCATTCCGGGGCCTGGGTGTCCTGACGGAGGCGGAGGCGGCGGAAATCGAGGGCGGCGAAGACCTCATCCGGATCGGGCGCGCGGTCGTGCGGGAGGGGGAGGCTGGAGCGGGCTTCCTCCGTGAAGCGCAGGGACAAGGCGGGGTTGGCGAGGTAGGTACCCTGCCACCATTCCAGGATGCGTGGGCGGGCGGCAGCGAGGGCATCGGCGGTGACGAGGCGATCGCGCTTCTGGCGCTGGTTGATGGCGGGGGTGGCGGGGAGAAGGTTCCAGAGGTCGCCGCAGGGCCAGGCGGACCAGGGGAGGCAGTGGTCGATATCCAGCGCCGCGCCGAGCGGGCGGCCGGACCAGACGCATTCGATGGGGCGGCCGGCGTGCAGACGGTCCAGCGCGAGACCACGGACGAAGGCGGTGTCGCGCTCCGGCTCCAGCCAGCGCAGGGCGGTGTGCGCCTCATCGGTGGTGACCACCCTGCCCGCCCGCTCGGCATAGCCCTGGGTGAGGTGGACCCATTCGGCGAGCAACATTGGCTCGATCCAGGCGGACATGCGGCAGAAGGAGCGCCAGATGGCGAGCGGCACGCGGGTGGTGCCGTAGGCCCAGAGGGTTTCGGGCGTGATGGCGAAGCTGGCGGCGCGAGGGGGCGGGCCGCGGACCTCGCTGGGGAAGATGGGCAGGTCGGTGGCGTAGGTGAGGTGGCGCGCCGGCATGTCGGCGATGAGGCGGGCGGCATCGCGCAGGGCGAGGCGGAGGTTGTTGGCTTCCTCGCCCTGGAAGACGGCGCCTGGGCGCAGATCGTGCGGGGCCAGGGCGGCAAGTGCGAGGAAGGGGGGTTTCACGAAGCCCATGCCGGGGGCGGAGAGCTGGGGAAGGCCGCGCTCGACGAGCGGTTTGTACATGCGCAGCCAGGTGAGGGCGACGAGGCCGAGGGGGAGTTCGACGTCGTCCCCGGCATCGCGGGCGAGGTTGGGGTAGGCATCGGCGATGCGGGCGATGCAGCGGAGCAGGCCGAGCTTGTAGGTGGAGGATTTCTCTTGGCGGAGGATGACGCCACGCAGGGTGGGAAGGGCGCCGGCGCCGTCGTCCGGCAGGTCCAGGATGATGGTTTGCCAGCTGATCTCCGTCCGCCCACCGATATCGGCGGTGCGCTGGGTGGCGACGCGCAGGGCCAGGCCGTGATCGACTCCGAGGCGTTCGACCTCGTGCTGGTCAACAGGCCACATCGGGCGGTCTTCGGGCGTGGGGCCGTGGCGCAGGGTGAGGACCATGCGGCCGCCGGGCTTGAGCAGGGTGGCGAGCTTGCGCATGGCGCGCGGCCGGTCCTGCGGCGGGATGTGCATCCAGACGCCGGAGAGCCAGACGAGATCGAAGCCGAGGCCAAGGCGGTGGGTGTTGGCCAGGGCGGGGAGGCGGTCGTCGATCCAGCGGATGCGCGGCGAGGGATGGCGGCGGCCGGCCTCCTGGCGCAGGGCGGTGGCGGGTTCGGCGGCGACGACCTCCCACCCCTGGGACGCGAACCATTCGGCATCCCGGCCCGAGCCGGCGCCGACATCGAGCAGGAGGCCGGGTTTGGCCGGCAGGTGCGGGAGGGCGTGGGCGTGGATGTCGGCGAAGCCGAAGGCGTCGTAGGCCTCGGCGAATTCACGGAAGCCGCGGTGGTAGGGGGCGACGGTGTCCCAGCTCACGGGGCGGATCGATTGTTGTGGCGGTCGGAGTGTGGCGTGGGGGTTGGGATGGGGCAAGCGGGCGGGCAGATGCGAGCGGATGCGGGCCCAGGGAAAGCTGCCGCGCCGAGGCGCACCGGGCCTGGCGGAAGCGGGGCAGCGCCCTGCCCTTGCCTTCCGGCACGCTCGCAACTTGCCATATCAAATCGAAAATGTTATATTAAGATGCTAAAATGATTGCATTGTTTTGACCTCTGGAGCGGGGCCGCCCTGGCTGACCTGGGATGCAGGTGTTGATGAAACCAGAAACATCCCTTTACGTGGATGCCATCAGAATTGCCGCTGTTCTGCTGGTGTTCATCAACCATGCAAAGCGGACTGCCTTCACGGATGGGTTCCTGGACCGCTTCGGCGTGTATGGGCAGGAAGCTGTTGCGATGTTCTTCGTGCTTTCGGGCCTGGTGGTTTCGCATGTGACGCTGACGCGGCCGGGGAGCCTGCGCGGCTATGCGGTGGCGCGACTGGCGCGGCTATGGTCGGTTGTGCTGCCGGCGGTGGTGCTGACGGTGGTGCTGGATTGCATCGGCGCCGCCCTGGACCCCGAACTGTATCGGACGGCGCAGGTGCCGGGCTGGGGGTTTGACCTAGCGTCTGTATGGCAGGCGCTTTCACCGGCGTTGTTCCTGAATGCGGTGCCGCCGCTGGATGCGGATGTGGGCAGCAACGGGCCGTTCTGGTCGTTGAGCTATGAGGCCTGGTACTATGCCGGGTTCGGGCTTGCCGTGTTCCTGGCGGGATGGCGGCGGATTCTGGCGCTTTGCCTGGTGGTGGTGTTGGCGGGGCCGAACATTCGGATGCTGGCGCCGCTTTGGCTGCTGGGCGTGGTGGTTCAGCGGGGGCTGGGCAAAGGTGGTCCTTCCCATGCGGCGTGGGCGGGATGGATCGGCAGCCTGGTTGGGATGCTGGTGTTGCTGGGGTTGAAATACCGGTTGATGCCGCTGGTGGATCTTGTTGTTCCGCACCTGCCGGTTGCGGGGATGACCAGCGACGTGATCATCGAGAAATACGGGGCGGCGATTCTGATCGCCATCAACATTGTTTGCTTCGACCGGGTTGCTGGCCGGTTCGCGTCGTTGGCGCGGGTGCTGGAAAGGCCGGTACGGGCGATCGCTTCGCGGTCCTTCTCGATTTATCTCTACCAGGCCCCGTTGCTATTCTTCCTGGCCAGTGTGAGCCAGGACGTAACGTCGCGCGGGGTGCGGATTGCGATTTTCTATGGCGGCACCTTGGCGATTTGCGTGCTGCTGGCGGAGTTCACCGAACAGCGGAAGCACGTGCTGTCGCGGTGGCTGCATGCGCTGCTGGGCTCGCGATTTGGGGGGGGTGCCGGGGTGGCGCCGCCGTTGAAGCCCTAGGAGCCCGTCCGAGTAACCCTTGCGTCGTGGGATCGGATGGGATTCGCTGCGTGGATGACGAAGACCTTCCGTCCCTGGGACGTGGACCAGCATTGGCTGTTGCCGGCATCGGTGCATGAGTTCGTGCCGCCAGGGCACC
>CAMDAM010000339.1 GCA_945888575.1 Asaia bogorensis
CGGCGGTGAGTTCGGCCAGCACCTCCTCGCAGGCGGCGACGAAGGCCGGCTTGCGCACGAGGTCTTCGGCCGGGTAGCCGGCGATGGAGAATTCCGGCGTGACGACAAGGTCTGCGCCCTGCCTGGCCGCCTCCGCGCGGGCGCGGCGGATATTGGCCAGGTTGTGGCGCACCTGGCCCTCGTGCGGGTTCAGCTGGGCGAGCGCGATGCGGAGAGTATCGGACATGGGCGCAAGCTAGTGGGGGCGGGCCGAGCCATCAACTCGGCCCGCCCCCATGGCTCAGGCGGTCGTGAAATCAGGCGGTGGCCGGGGCCGTTGCCTGGCCCTGCTGGCGGCGGCTCTGCCACAGCGCCAGGAAGTCGATCGGCTGCACCAGCACGGGCGGGAAGCCGCCGTCGCGGGTGATGTCGGCCAGGATGTTGCGGGCGAAGGGGAACAGTATGCGCGGGCATTCCACCAGCAGCACCGGCTCCACCGTCTCGGCCGGCAGGCCGTTCAGGGTGAACACGCCGGAATAGGACAGCTCGGCCAGGAACACGCGGCTCTCGCCGGCCGCGGCGTTCGGATCATGCGCCTCGGCGCGGATCTGCAGGGTGACCTCGAACACGTCCTGGCCCTCCGTCACGCGGCGGGCCTGCACATCGAGGTTGATGTCCACGCGCGGGGCGGCGCGCAGGGTGGTGAAGATGGCCGGGGCGCCGGGTACTTCGAAGGACAGGTCCTTGATGTACTGGATGTTCACCACCAGCGGGGGGGCCTGCTGGGCGCCGTTGGCGACGGTGGTCTCCGACATGATCTTCTCCGTGTTACAATGCGCGATGAGTCAGCGGGGGCGGTAGCACAGCGGGCCGCCCGGCGAAAGGCGCCTCCGGGAAGCGGCTGACCTCAATGCGTCCAGCTCAGACCCTCGGGCGCCGGCTGGGTGGGGTCGCAGCGGCGCTGCTCCACATTGGCGATCTTCTCCCCGGTCATGGCCAGGATGAAGCCCCAATGGCTGATCACCAGCGTATCCGCCCAATCCGGCAGTGCTGCCATCTCGGCACGGAACAGCGCGGCGCGGCCGGCGATGCTCTCGGCGGGCTCGTCCTCCGACGGCCACCACACCTCGTCGATATGGGAGAAATCGACCTCCGGCCAGGCGTGGGCGAGCCTGCTGCGCGGGCTGCCGACATCGCAGACGAAGCCGTAGCGTTCGCGCACGATGGGGTTCACGATCACCGGGGCGCCGAGCGCGCGGGCGATCGGGGCGGCGGTTTGCAGGGCGCGGGTATAGGGGGAGACGATGATGCGGCGGATCGGCTCGCCCTGCGCCTGCAGCCGGGCGGCGGCATCGCGCGCCTGGCGGTGGCCGAGCGGGGTCAGCTTCGGGTCGGGGATCCCGGGGTCGCGGCGGTTCGCCGTCATGTGCAGGTTGAATTCGCTCTGGGCGTGCCGCAGGAGGATCATTCTTGCCGGATACAGGCCGCATGACGCGGTTGCAATGCCATTGCGGCCCCGTACGGGCGTGGCTTCGGTTGTGAACCGACCCAGGCTTCCCTATGTCTGGGGGCGGACCCGCCGCGGCGGGCAGGGAGAAAGTGGCACATGATGGGCGCGAGCGGCGGATTCCCGATCGACCTGGTCCTGTTCGGTATGATCGCGGCCTTCCTGGTCCTGCGGCTGCGCAGCATCCTGGGCAAGCGCACGGGCTTCGAACGCCCGCCGGAAGCGGTGGCCCGCCCCGATCTGCGCGTGGTGGAGGACGGCCCCGCCCCCACCCCCGCCGCTGCCGCCCCGGCCGCCCCCGTGCGCACCCTGCCCGACCCGATGAGCCCAATGGGCCGCACCCTGGGCGCGATGCGCGCGGTGGACGCGAATTTCGCGCCCGACAGCTTCCTGAACGGGGCCGAGGCCGCCTTCCGCATGATCGTGGCCGCCTACGCCGCCGGCGACCGCGAGGCATTGCGCCCCCTGCTGTCCGACGAGACCTACGCCGCGTTCGAGGGCGCGATCGCCGCCCGCGAGCAGGCCGGCGAGTCGCAGCGCACCGAAATCCGCGAGATCCCGGAGGCCCGCATCGACGATGCCGCCCTGCGCGGCGGCCTGGCCAGCATCAGCGTGGCCTTCACCAGCGACCAGGTGAACCTGACGCTGGACCGCGACGGCAAGGAAGTGGCCGGCACCGACGCGGTGACCGAGATCCACGACATCTGGACCTTCGAGCGCGATTTGGGCTCGCCCGACCCCACCTGGCGGCTGGTGGCCGCCCGCAGCGCCTGATGCTGCCAGCGCAAGGGCGGCGCGCCAGCGCCCTGGCCGCCGCCGCATTGCTGCTGCCGCTGCTGTCGGCCTGCGCGCCGCAGACCACGGCCGGGCGTACCCCCCTCGCGGTTTCGGTGCCCACCGGCCCCGGCGCCGCCCTGACCCCGGTGCGCTTCGACCAGCTGCCAGGCTGGGCCACGGAACGCCCGGCAGAGGCCATCCCCCCCTTCCTGGCCGGTTGCGCCCGCCTGGATGCTGCCGCCCATCCGCGCCTGCCGGCGTTGTGCAACCAGGCACGCGCCCTGCCGCCGGGTGACGATGCCGCGGCGCGGGCGTTCTTCGAGCAGGGCTTCCAGCCCCACCTCGCATCCGCCGACGGCACCGCCCAGGGGCTGGTGACCGGCTACTACGAGCCGGAGTTCCGCGCCTCCCGCACCCGCGGCGGCGAGTATCAAACGCCGCTGCTGCGCCGCCCGCGCGGCCACGTCGCCGGCCAGATGCTGCCCACCCGCGCCCAGATCAACCGCGGCGCGCTCGCCCGCAGGGGCCTGGAGATGCTCTGGGTGGCCGATCCGGTGGATGCCTTCTTCCTGCACATCCAGGGCTCCGGCCGCGCCCGCCTGCCGGACGGGTCCGTGGTGCGCGTAGGCTACGACGGCAAGAACGAACAGCCCTACGTGCCGATCGGCCGCGTACTGGTGGATCGCGGCGAGATGAAGCTGGACCAGGTTTCCATGCAGACCATCCGCGCCTGGCTCAAGGCGCATCCCGGCGAGGCCGAGGCGGTGATGGACCAGAACCCCAGCTTCGTCTTCTTCCGCGAGGTGGGCGGCCTGGCGCCCGACCAGGGCCCGCCGGGCACCCAGGGCGTGCCGCTCACGCCCGCGCGCTCCGTGGCGGTGGACCGCAGCCATATCCCGCTCGGCACCCCGCTCTGGCTGGACAGCAACGACCCGCTCGCCCCCGCCACGCCGCTGCGCCGGCTGGTGATGGCGCAGGATACCGGCGGCGCCATCCGCGGCCCCACCCGCGCCGACGTGTTCTTCGGCTGGGGCACGGAGGCGGAGGAACGCGCCGGCCGCATGCGCCAGCCCGGCAGCCTCTATGTCCTGCTCCCCCGCTGAGGCGCTCGCCCTCGGCCGCCACCGGCTGATCACCGGCGACTGCCTGGCGGTGCTCTCCGCCATGGCCGCGGAAACGGTGGACGTGGCCGTCACCTCCCCGCCCTACAACATCGACCTGCGCTACCGCGCCTACCGCGACACGCGGGAGGAAGCCGACTACCTCGATTGGATGGTGGCGATCTGCACTGAGCTGCGCCGGGTGCTGAAGCCGGAGGGAAGCTTCTTCCTCAACATCTCCGGCTCCTCCAGCCGCCCCTGGCTGCCCTTCGAGCTGATCGTGCGGCTGCGCCCGCTCTTTGCGCTGCAGAACCACATCACCTGGGTGAAATCGATCGCGATCGGGGAGGACAGCTCCGGCCACTACAAGCCGGTGAACGGCAGCCGCTTCCTGAACCACGCGCACGAGCACATCTTCCACCTCACCCGCGACGGCCAGGTGAAGCTGGATCGGCTGGCCATCGGCGTGCCCTACAAGGACAAATCCAACATCGCCCGCCGCGGCCACGCGCAGGACCTGCATTGCCGGGGCAACACTTGGTTCATCCCCTACCGCACCGTGCAGAGCCGCGCCGAAAGGTTCCACCACCCCGGCACCTTCCCGGTGGCGCTGCCGCAATGGTGCATCCGCCTGCACGGCCAGCCCGCCCCGGTGGTGCTGGACCCGTTCATGGGGACTGGGACCACGCTGGTCGCCGCCCACCGCGAAGGCGGCCACGGCATCGGCATCGATATCGATCCCAGCTACGTGGCCATCGCCGGGGAACGCCTTGCCGCCGAGCCGGCGCCCCCCCAACCGGACTGATCCCCCCATGGCACTCCGCGGAAGCTGCCGCTGCGGCGGCATCAGGTTCGAAATCGACGGCCCCCTGATGGGCGTCGGCAACTGCCACTGCACCACCTGCCGCAAAACCCAAGGGGCCGCCTTCCGCACCCGCGCCCGCGTGCGCCGGGCCGATTTCCGCTGGCTGGCCGGGCAGGACCTGCTGCACTCCAGCGAATCCACCCCCGGCTTCCACCGCGGCTTCTGCCGCCTCTGCGGTGCCCCCGTGGTGAACTGGAACACCGCGGATTCCGAGTATGGCCGCCGCAACCCCGCCACGCTGGCAACCTACGGCATCGCCGTGGCCACGCTGGACGACGACCCCGGCGTCTCCCCGGGGTTCCACGCCTTCGTCGCCTTCAAGGCGCCCTGGTTCACCATCACCGACGACCTGCCGCAATTCCTGGGCTTCCCGGAGGAATCCGTCACCGCCCGCGCGGATACCTCGCCAAACCAGGCGGAATCCCTATAACAAGGGGCATGCCCGAAGCATCCCGCCGCCCCCGCGTCGCCCTCTTCGTCACCTGCCTGGTGGACCTGCACCGGCCCACGGTGGGCTTTGCCGCCATCCGCCTGCTGGAACAGGCCGGCTGCCAGGTGGAAGTGCCGCGCGCCCAGACCTGCTGCGGCCAGCCCGCCTACAACGCCGGCGACCGCGCCACCGCCCGCGACCTCGCCGCCGGTATCCTCGATGCCTTCGGGGGCTACGACTACGTCGTCGTCCCCTCCGGCTCCTGCGGCGGCATGATCAGCCACCACTTCGCCGGCCTGTTCGACAACGATCCCCAGCAACGCAGCCGCGCCGAAGCCCTGCAGCGGAAAACCTTCGAACTCGTCGCCTTCCTGGCCGACGTCATGAAGGTCACCACCGTGCCCGGCCTCTACCAGGGCATCGCCACCTACCACGACAGCTGCTCCGGCCTGCGCGAACTCGGCCTCAAGGCCCAGCCCCGCGCCCTGCTCGCCAGCGTCTCCGGCCTCACGCTGAAGGAAATGGCCGAGCCCGAAACCTGCTGCGGCTTCGGCGGCACGTTCTGCGTGAAATACCCCGATATCTCCACCCGCATGGTGTCCGACAAAACCAAGGACATCGCCGCTACCGGCGCCGATACCCTGCTGGCCGGCGACCTCGGCTGCCTGCTCAACATGGCAGGCCGGCTGAAGCGCGAAGGCAGCCCCATCCGCGTCCGCCACATCGCCGAAGTGCTGGCCGGGATGACCAACGACGTCCCGCCGATCGGCGAAGGGCGCGGGTAGGATGGGGCAGAAGGAAGCAAGGCCAGGGCTCTGCCCTGGACCCGCCAGGGACCTGAGGTCCCTGGACCCACATGAGTTCCGCCTTCGGCGGGAGGGGCCGACCCGGTCTGTGTCGCGCGCCGAGACGGCCCCTCCCGCCGAAGGCGGAAAAGGTATCGGGGTCTGGG
>CAMDAM010000340.1 GCA_945888575.1 Asaia bogorensis
CGGGGCGGCTCATGGCGGGGTCAGCGCGTCGGGCGGGGCGGGGTCTGGCTGTAGTCGTAGAAGCCGCGGCCGGACTTGCGGCCGAGCCAGCCGGCCTCGACATACTTCACCAGCAGCGGGCAGGGCCGGTACTTGCTGTCCGACAGGCCTTCGTAGAGCACCTGCATGATGGAAAGGCAGGTATCCAGCCCGATGAAGTCGGCCAGTTCCAGCGGCCCCATCGGGTGGTTGGCGCCCAGCTTCATCGCGGTATCGATTGCCACGACGGATCCGACGCCCTCGTACAGCGCATACACCGCCTCGTTGATCATCGGCACCAGGATGCGGTTGACGATGAAGGCGGGGAAATCCTCGGAGACCGCCGTGGTCTTGCCCAGCGTGCGCGACAGCGCCTGGATCGCCTGGAAGGTCGGTTCGTCCGTGGCGATGCCGCGGATCACCTCCACCAGCTTCATCACCGGCACCGGGTTCATGAAGTGCATGCCGATGAACTTCTCGGGCCGGTCGGTGCTGGCGCCAAGGCGGGTGATGGAGATGGAGGAGGTGTTGGAGGCCACCATGGCCGAGGGCTTCAGGTGCGGCACAAGTGTCTTGAACACCGCGCGCTTCACCTCTTCCTTCTCGGTCGCGGCCTCGATCACGAAGTCGCAATCGCCGAAGGCGGCATAGTCGGTGCTGGGGGTGATGCGCGCCAGGGCCTCCAGCTTGTCCAGCTCGGAGATCAGGGTGCGGTTCACCTGGCGGTCCAGGTTGCGCCCCATCACGGCCATGGCGCGGTCCAGCGCATCCTGCTTCACGTCCAGCAGCACCACCGGGAACCCGGCGAGCGCGCAGACATGGGCGATGCCATTGCCCATCTGGCCGGCGCCGATCACGCCGACCGTCCGGATCACAGGCATCTCGGCGCTGGCCGCCGCGGAATCAGACGCGGCGGCCGGCGCCTGGACGTTCATCAGCCGCGCTCCAGCTCGGCGGCGAGCTCAGGCAGGGCCTGGAACAGGTCGGCGACAAGGCCATAGTCGGCCACCTGGAAGATCGGCGCCTCCTCGTCCTTGTTGATGGCGACGATCACCTTGCTGTCCTTCATGCCGGCCAGATGCTGGATGGCGCCGGAAATGCCGACGGCCACATACAGCTCGGGCGCCACGATCTTGCCGGTCTGGCCCACCTGGTAGTCGTTCGGCACGAAGCCGGCATCCACGGCGGCGCGCGAGGCACCCACGGCGGCGCCCAGCTTGTCCGCGATCGGGTCCAGCAGCTTGAAGTTGTCGCCGTTCTGCATGCCACGGCCACCAGAGACCACCACGCGGGCGGCGGTGAGTTCCGGGCGCTCGCTCTTCGAAAGCTCGGCCGAGATCCACTTGGAAACCACCGGCGAATCCACCGAAGGCGCTGCCTCGATGCTGGCGGAACCGCCCTCGCTCGCCACCGGGTCGAAGCTGGCGGCGCGCACGGTGATCACCTTCTTGGCGTCCGAGCTCTTCACGGTCGCCATCGCGTTGCCCGCATAGATCGGGCGCACGAAGGTATCGGGATCCACCACGCCGGCGATGTCGCTGATCGGCTGGCTGTCCAGCAGGGCGGCCACGCGCGGCATGATGTTCTTGCCGATCGCGGTGGTGGCGGCCATCAGGTGCGAATAGGCCGGCGCGAGCGCCAGGATCAGCGCCGACATCGGCTCGGCCAGGTTGTTCGCGTAGGCCGGCGCGTCGGCCAGGATCACCTTGGCAACGCCGGGCAGCTTGGCGGCGGCATCGGCGGCGGCCTGCACGCCGGAACCGGCCACCAGCGCATGCACCTCGCCCAGCTGGGCGGCGGCGGCGATGGCGGAACGGGACGGCTGCTTGATCAGCCCGCCCTCGTGGTCGATCAGGACAAGAGCGGTCATTCTCAGATCACCTTGGCTTCGTTGCGCAGCTTCTCAACCAGCTCGGCCACCGAGCCGACCTTCTTGCCGGCCTGGCGCTTCGCCGGCTCCTCCACCTTCACCACTGTCAGGCGGGGGGTGGGGTCCACGCCGAGATCGGCGGGCTTCATGGTGTCGATCGGCTTCTTGCGCGCCTTCATGATGTTCGGCAGCGACGCATAGCGCGGCTCGTTCAGGCGCAGGTCGGTGGTGATGATCGCGGGCAGGGTCAGCACCACGGTCTCAAGCCCGCCATCCACTTCGCGGATCACGGTCATGCTCTCGCCCTCGATGGTCACCTTGCTCGCGAAGGTGCCCTGGGACCAGCCGAGCAGGGCGGCGAGCATCTGGCCGGTGGCCGACATGTCGTCGTCGATCGCCTGCTTGCCGAGGATGATGAGGCCGGGCTGCTCCTTGTCGGCGATCGCCTTGAGCATCTTGGCGACGGCCAGCGGCTGCAGGTCGACATCGGATTCCACCAGGATGCCCCGGTCGGCACCCATGGCGAGCGCCGTGCGGATGGTTTCCTGGCACGCGGCCATGCCGAGCGAGACGGCGATGATCTCGGTGGCGGCGCCCTTTTCCTTCAGGCGCACGGCTTCTTCCACCGCGATTTCATCGAACGGGTTCATCGACATTTTCACGCCGGCGGTTTCCACGCCCGTGCCGTCCGACTTCACTCGGACCTTCACGTTGTAGTCGACCACCCGCTTGACGGGGACAAGGATTTTCATGGGCTGCCGTGCCGTTTCCTGGATGAGGGCGGGGCGTTCGACGGTCGCCAGGAACAGCCAGCGCCCGTGCGTTCGCACCTGCGAAATCGATGGCCCGGACCATAGTTGCGGGGTTGCGCGGCTGTCAAACGCCGGCAGGTCAGGGCTGGATGCCGGGTTTGTGGGGCGTGCAGGGTCAGGACCGGGAGATCAGCAGCAACAGGCCGAACAGGGCCAGCGCCACGAACTGCAGGCCGATGCGCGCCTGCATCAGCCGGTTCTGGCGTTGGCCGTCGGCGTTGCGGGCCAGGCCCACCAAACCGGCGAACAGCACGCCGAGCGTGGCGAGCATGGCAAGAACAACCAGGATCATCAGCGCTGTCTTCATGCGTGGTAGCTACGCACGCAGGCGCGAAGGCGGCAACGCTTATCCGTCGGGGCTGCCCGGCGGCTCGCGGCGGGTTGACGGAACCCGCCGCATCCTCACGCCGGCATTGACACCGCCCGGTGCGCCATGATGGGGCTAGCGGCATGAGACCGAACCCCACTGCCCGCGCGTGGCCTGCCTTGCTGGCCTGGCTTGCCCCCGCTTGGCTTGCACTGGTCTGGCTGGCCCTCGCCGTCCCGGCCCTCGCCCAGCCCCAGCCGGCTCCAACGGTCACGCCGCAGCAGGCGCAGCAGGCGCTGGAGATCCTGCGCGACCCGCAGCGCCGGGCGGAGATCCTCTCGGTGCTGGAAACGCTTGCGCGCGCTGCACCAGCAGGCGCGGGGGCAGCGCACCCCGCCGCGGTGCCGTCCCAGCCCGCCCCGGGCCCGCGCCCGGCGGCCGCCCCGGTGGAGGAAACCAGCGCGGCGGATTCCGGCCCCGCAACACCCCCCGGCGCCGCCCCAGCCCCGCCTCCCGCCCCAACCCCGCCTCCCGCCGCGGCCCCTGCGCCTGCCCCCACCGCCCCTGAAGCGGCGCCGCTCGCGCCAGACAGCCTGGGCGCGCAGGTGCTGATGGGCCTGTCAGACCGCCTGGCCACGCTGTCCGAGGATATCGTGATGGCGGTGCAGACGGTGATCAGCTTCCCGCTGATCGTGCTGTGGCTGGTGCAACTGGCCGGCGATCCCGGCCGGCAGGCGCTGATGCTGGATACGCTGTGGCGGCTGGCGCTGGTGATGGGCACGGGGCTGGCCGCCGAATGGCTGGTGGCGCGCGCCCTGCGCCCGCTCTACCGCCGCCTGGCCGAGCGCGTCCCTGTTGGGCCGGTGCCGGCGGCAGCCGAGGAGGCGGGGGTGGAGGCGGATGCCACGCGGCCGGCCACGCGCCTGGAGGACGAGGCACGGCAATCCGCGCGCATCTGGGGCCGGGCGCGCCGCCTGGGCGCCGGGCTGCGCCGGGTGCCATTCGGCGTGGCCGCCCTGGCGCTGGACCTGCTGCCGATGCTGGCGGTGCTCGCCACCGGCTACATCCTGGTGGGCGGTGTGTTCGGCGACCAGCCCACGCCCCGGCTGGTGATCCTGGCCGCGATCAACGCATACGTCGTGTACCGCCTGCTGAACGGCATGGTCGGCATGCTGGTGGCGCCGCGAGAGGCGCGGATGCGCCTGCTGCCGGTGTCGGACGAGGTGGCGTCCTACGTGGCGCTCTGGGCGCGGCGCGGCACGGCGGTGGGCATCTTCGGCTACGCCACCATCGAGGCCGGGCTGCTGTTCGGCCTCTACCGCCTGGCGCACGACGCGCTGGTGAAGCTGCTGTTCCTGGCGCTTGCCGGCTTCGTCGTCGCCATCATCCTGCAGCAGCGCGCCGCCGTGGCCGCGCGAATCCGCCCGTCGGAGGAGGCCGAGGGCCTGGTGCCCCGCGCCCGCGCCATGCTGGCCCCGGTCTGGCACGTGATCGCGGTGATCTATGTCGCCGCGCTCTGGTTCGTGCTGGCGCTGGAAGTGCCGCGCGGCTTCATCCGGCTGCTGATGGTCTCGGTGCAAACGGCCGCCGTGCTGGGGCTGGCCCGCGTCGCGCTGATCCTGGCCCTGGGCGGGCTGCACCGGCTGCTGAACGCCCAGGCAGACGAGCCGGAGGCGGAGCGGCGCATCGGCGTGGCCGGCCGGCTGGCCACCTATGAGCCGATCCTGCGCGCCGTGCTGCGGGTGGTGGTGGTCACGCTGGCCGTGCTGGCCCTGCTGGAGGCCTGGGGTCTGCCGGTAGCGGGCTGGTTCCTGCGTGCCGAACTGGGTGCCAGGCTGCTACGCACGCTGGGCTCCGTCGCACTCACCATTGCGCTCGCGGTGGGGGTGTGGGAGGTGGCGAACCTCGCGATCGAGCGCCATCTGGCCGGCCTCGCTGCCAGCGCCCAGGCGGCCCGCTCCGCCCGGCTGCGCACCCTGCTGCCGATGTTCCGCTCCGCCCTGCTGGTGGCGATCTGCGTCTTCGTGGGCCTCATCGTGCTGTCGGAAATCGGCATCAACATCGCCCCGCTGCTGGCCGGTGCCGGCGTGTTCGGTGTCGCCCTGGCCTTCGGCAGCCAGCGGCTGGTGCAGGATGTGATCACCGGCCTGTTCCTGCTGCTGGAGAACACCATGCAGGTGGGCGACGTCGTCACGCTGGGCGGCATGAGCGGCACGGTGGAGAACCTCTCCATCCGCACCATCCGCCTGCGCGCCATGGACGGCTCGATGCACATCGTCCCGTTCAGCGCGGTCACCACCGTCACCAACCAAACGCGCGATTTCGGCTATGCGGTGGTGGATGTCAGCCTCAGCCTGAACGAAGACCCGGAGCGCATCGGCGGCATCCTGCGCGAAGTGGCCGCCGAAATGCGCCAGGAGGACAAGTGGAGCACTGCGATCAGCGCCGACCTGGAGGTGCTGGGCATCGACCGCTTCATCGACAACGCCCTGGTGCTGCGCATCCGCATCCGCACCACGCCAAGCCAGCGCTGGGCGGTGGGCCGCGAGCTGAACCGCCGCATCAAGCAGCGCTTCGACGCCAC
>CAMDAM010000341.1 GCA_945888575.1 Asaia bogorensis
GCATCCTCGCGCGCATCGCGCCGGGCAGGCCATTCCTGCGCCAACCGCGTGCGGTGCCCCACCATCGCCTCCACCAGGTCGTTGGTCAGCTCCACCCGCGTGTCCGACCAGCCGCGCAGCTGGCGCGCGTAGCGCCAGACCATCACCAGGGTGACGCCAAGCCACAGCAGCAGCAGGCCCAGATGCGTCATCCCCCCGGCACCGATCGCCAGCACCCAGGCGGCGAACACCAGCTCCAGCCCCCCGATCAGCACGCCGAGCCCGCCATTCAGCGCCAGCGATTCAAGCGCCTGCGCCTCCGCCACGCGGCCCAGAAGCTGCCCCACGCCGTCGCGCCGGATCGTATCCGTGTCGATCGCCAGGGCGCCGGCCAGCAGCCGCGCCTTCACCAGGCGGCCGAGATCGAGCGCGAAGGTCGCATTCAGCCAGCGCGACGCCAGCCGCAGCGGCACGTTGGACAGCACCAGCAGCAGCCAGGCGACCAGCCACCCCATGTCGATCCGCCCACCCAGCGCCGCCTCGCCGATCACCGCCCAGGCGGCGATTTCCAGCCCATAGAGCACGGCGAACAAGGCCAGGATGCCCGCGAGCCGCCCGGGCAGGCCGGTGCGGCGTGCTTGTGCGGCGAAGGGGGCACCCGGCGGCAGGCGCAGCAGCCAGCATCCCGCCACCGGCTGCGCGCCCAGGCGCTCCCGCAGCATCGCCGCGCGCGCCCCGCCCCGCGCGGCGGGCGCCACCGCAGCGAGATCCAGCAGCCGGTCGATCTCCCGGCCCAAAGGTGCCTCCAGCGCGGCGCAGGCGGCCTCGCGCAGATCGGCCACCGCGACCGGCCGCAGCGCGAGATCCGGCGCCAGCACCTCGATCCGCCCGCCCCGCGCCCGCAGCAGTAGCAGGTAGCGCGCCGCTTCTCCCGCCCCCAGCCGCAGCACGGCCGGGCAGGCGGCAGACAGCTCCTCGCCCAGGCGGGCGGCAGGGAATGCCACCGCCTCCGCCTCCACCCCCAGCGTACCGGCGGCCCAATCCAGCCAAGCCTCCTCGGCGCCCGGCGGGCAGGGCGTGGCCACCGATGCGGCGGCGGACAAGCCCGCCCGGCGCGCCAGCTCGGCCAGGCCCTGCCCCAGCGCCTCCCGCCGCCAGCCCAGCTCGTGCAGCGCGTCAGCCTTCATCGACGCGCCCCTCGCGCAGCGTGAGGCGCCGCCAGCCAGGGCCGGACCACAGCGCGCCACGCAGCGCCTGCTCGGCGGCCAGCAGTTCCGCATAGCGGCCGGGCTCCGCCGCCAGCCGGGCCGGCGGCCCGTCCTGCGCGATCCGGCCGCTCTCCACCACCAGCACCCGGTCGAAGCCGCGGGTCTCGCCGATGTCGTGCGTGACGCACAACAAGGTGACGCCGCGCCATCGGTCCCGCGCCCCCTCCAGCAACGCACCGCGCCGCTCCCGGTCCAGCCCGCGGAACGGCTCGTCCAGCAGCACCAGCCGTGGCGCCGGCTGCACGAAGGCACGACCCAGCCGCACGCGCTGCCCCTCGCCGCCCGACAGCAGTGCGCCGCCCTCGCCCAGCCGTGTCTGCAACCCATCCGGCAAGGTGCGCAGCACGGAACGCAGCTCCGCCTCGCGCAACGCCGCGCCGATCCGCGCGCCGCCACCATCGGCCGAGCTGTAGCCGAGGTTCTCCGCCAGGCTGCGGTTCCAGATCTGCACCGCCGGATCAACCCAGGCGGTGGCATGGCGCAGGGCCTGCACTGCGCCGGCATCCGGCTCCGCCCCATCGATCTGCAGCGTGCCTTCCGCCAGCCGATGCCAGCCCAGCAACAGCCCCAGCAGGGACGATTTCCCGGCGCCGGATTCACCGACCACCGCCACGTGCTCGCCTGCCGCCACCGCCAGCGACACCTCCTCCAGGATCACGTGCCCGCCGGCCAGCACCGTGCCGCCCTCGATGGCGATGGAGACCGGGCCCTCCGGCGCCACTGCCTCGCTCGCCCCCTGCATCTCCTCCGGCGCCTGCAGCGGCTCCAGCAGCCGCAGCACCACGTTGCGCTGCATGGGATACTGATGCGCCAGCGCCGTCAGCGTGGCGCCGATCGCCGGCAGCTTCAGCACCCAATAGACCAGCAGCAGGTCGCTGCCGGAGACCTGGCCACGGCCCAGGAATTCATGCGCCAGCAGCGCGCCGGCCAGGCCGAGGCAGAGCAGCGCCTGGCCGGCATCGGCCAGTGCCGACAGGCCGAACAGCCGGCGGCCGGCGCGGGCCCATTCCACCAGCAGCGCCTCATGCGCCCGGCGCATAGCCCGCTGCGCCCGATGCGCCCGCACCGGCACCAGGCCCAGCAGCGCATCCAGGTAGAAGCCGCCCAACGCACCGGCATGGTTGCGCATGCGCAAATCGCGCTCGTTCACGCTGGCCTGCACCGCCGCCGGCACCGCGACGGCCGCCACCCCCAGCGCCACCGCGAACCCTGCGCTGCCGGGCGCGATCAGCAGGATGCCGGCCAGCGTCAGCACCAGCTCACAGGCCGCCTGCAGCAGGTGCACCGCCATGCCGGGGATCAGGCGGACAAGCTGCAGCGCATGGGCACGGTCGGCCATGTCGGAAATCGGCCGCGAATGCAGGTAGCGGTCCGGCAGCAGCGGCAGCTTGCGCAGCAGCGCCATCCTCAGCCGCGCCTCCAGGTGCCGGCCCAACCGCATCGATTCGCTGGCGATCGGGATCTCCAGCAGCATCAGCGCGGCCACGAAGACGAGCAGCACCCCCATCGCCGCCAGCCGCTGGCTGCCCAGCGCCAGCATGTCGGCAATGTCGAACAACCCGCGGAACAGCAGGCTCTCCACCAGCACCACGCCCACCGCCAGCACCATCGCCGCGGCCAGCGCCAGTGGCCGCGCCAGCCCGTCCTGGCGCAGCAGCGACCACAGCGCCGCCATCGGCCGCGCCGGCGGCTCCGCCAGGGCGGCGGCGAGTTCCGGCGGCAGAGGCTCCGCGTCCGGCGCCGCTTCGCTGCGGCCGGTGGCGCGCACCAGCACCGCCCCGCGCAGCAGCAGCCGCTGGCGCGCACGGTCGGGGCTGGTGGGATCGGGCGCCACGCTCCAGTAGCCCGGTGGGATCACGCGATGGATATCGCCGGTGGAGCCGGTGGTGTCGGCGAACAGCGTGCCGAGCAGGCGGGAGGCCGCAGCACCGCGCGCCAGCCCGCCGGCCGCCACCACGGCTCCGATCAGCCGAACCGCCGCATCCAGCGCGCCCAGCCCGAACCAACCGGGATCGCCCAGCGCCGCCGACAGCAGCCGCTCCACCTCGGCCGGCGCGACGCCCACCGCCGCCATGCGGTCGCGCAGCGGGGCCAGGAACGCTTCCGTCGCCGCCCATTCGCGCCACCCGGCGGCCGGCACCGCGGTCTCGTGGCGGAACACCTCGTCCAGGAACTGCGCCCGCGCCACCCAGCGGCGGCCGGTGGCCGGGTCCATCACCTGCACCCGCCCGGCCACGCAGCGCCACGCCACCACGAAATGCGTGCCACCGCCGGGATGCTGCACCACCACGATAGCCGGCAGCGCGGCGGCGGATGGCAGCAGAAGGTGATCCGCCGGGATCATCACCTGCTCCGCGGCCACACCGAGCTGGTTGGCCACGCGTTCCAGCGTGTCGATCGAGGTGCCGTCCACCCCGGTCTGGCAGGCCTCGCGCAGCCGCCCGTAGCTGACCGGGATGCCGAAGCCCTCGGCCAGGGCCTTCAGCGCCGCCGGGCCGCAATCCATGGTGGAGGTCTGCACCACCTCCGGCACCAGCCAGCGCCGGCGCGGTGTGGCAGCGCCTGGGGGCGGGGCGGTCACGGGTGCGGGCGCTGTGCGGGGCTCAGGAGCAGGCCGGCGGCCCGCAGCAGCAGGGTGGCCGGCGCCACGCGCTCGATCTCCACCTCCACCACGCCCGGCAGCCCATGGCGCAGCATCGGCAGCAGCGCCCCGCCGCCCGGCGCCAGCTCCGCGCGCAGCATGTCGTCGCGCAGCTCGGCCGCCACGCGCTTCACCTCCCCTTCCACCGCGCCGAATTGCGGCCAGGGGAACCCATCCAGCCGCATCCGGGCCGACTGCCCCTCGCGCAGCCGGCCCAGCGCGGTGGCCGGATGGAAATCCGCCACCAGCATCAGCTCGCCCGCCGGCAGCACCGAGGCCAGGCGCTGCCCGGCCGCCACGTAGCCACCCGGCGTCACCGGCGCCATTTCCGCGATCCGCCCGGCCACCGGCGCGCGCAGCACGTGCTGGCCGATGCTGGCCTGCAGCCGGGCCACCGTGGCGGTGGCGGTGGCCTGCTCCGCCTCCAGCGCCAGCATCTCGCGCGACAATTCCTCGATGCGCGCCTGCGCCTGATGCCCGCGCACCAACCCGTCGCTTTCCTGCCGGCGCAGGTCTGCCGCCTGGGCATCGCGCGTGGCCACCAGCCGCTGCAGCTCAGCCGCCGCCCGCAGCGCGTCGATCTGCGGCACGCCGCCGGCCGCCCCCTGGTCGCGCAGGCGGCGCTCGTTCTGCCGGGCGAAGGCGATGGTGGCCTCGGTCTCCTGCCGCCGCGCCCGCAGGCCGTCGACGGCGGCGACGTTGGCCTCGCGCTCGCTGTCGCGCCCACTGGCGAGCGCGTGGCGCTCACGCGCCAGGGCCGCGATACGGCCAGGCAACGCCACGAGCCGGGCCTGTTCCTCCTGCAGCCGCAGCCGCTCCTGCGTGGCGTCCAGCTCCAGCAGAACCTCGCCTTCCGCCACGGCACGGCCAATTTCCAATCGATGGGACACGATCCGCCCCGCCAGCACGGGCGCCACCTGGTGCGGCAGGGCGCGCACCTCCACCCGGGCGCGCGCCGACATTTCGTAGAGCGTCACCGTGCCGAACAGCATCCACGCCAGCCACAGCGCCAGCACCGCCCCGCCGACGAGCCACAGCGCCACCGCCAGCGGGGAGCGCTCGGCCTCCAGCGACCGGGTGGTCTGCGAAAACTGCGTCGGCAAGAAGCGTCTCCGGATCTGTGCCCGACGGAGCACACCGGGCAGCCTGGGCCGCGGTGCTACTGCCCGATGCGCGCTTTGTCGACTGGCGGGGCTACATGAAGCTGCTGCGCTTCAGCTGGTACCGCTCCATGCGGTAGCGCAGCGTGTCGCGGCTGATGCCCAGCTCGGCCGCGGCCAGGGTGACGTTGCCGCCGGCCCGCTGCAGCGCCTGCGCGATCAGGTCCCGTTCCGCATCCGCCAGCGTGCCCGCCGTGGCCTCGCCCACGCGCACCCCCTGCAGCCGTGGTGGCTCGCGCAGGTTGAGGTCCGCGGGTTCGATCCGGTCCCCCACCGTCAGCAGCACCGCCTGCTCCACCACCTGTCGCAGCTCGCGCACATTGCCCGGCCAGGCATGCACCCGCAGGGCCGCACGCGCCGCCTCGTCCAGCGCCAGCCCCGGCCGCCCGTAGCGCCTGCGCTGCTCCACCAGGAAATGGTCTGCCAGCAGCACCACATCCTCGCCGCGCTCGCGCAACGGCGGCACCTCGATCGATACGCCGCGCAGCCGCCAGTAGAGATC
>CAMDAM010000342.1 GCA_945888575.1 Asaia bogorensis
GGAAGCGGTTCTTTTTTGAAAAAAAGAACCAAAAAACTTTTGTAAATTTGATGCGGAGAGACTGGGTCTCTCCGCATCGTGTGGGAAAAGTCTTTTTGCTTCTTTTTCTTCAGAAAAAGAAGACTCTTGCTTCCTTCAGGCCCAACCAAGCTGCTGCAATGCGAGACCGCTGTGCCAGATCTTGGTCATGTGGCTGATCTTGTCGCCGGTGAACTGCATGACATAGACGTAGTCTGTCGCCACCGCCTTGCCGGTGGGGGGCGGGCCGCCGGCGCCGGTGTTGGTGCCATGGAACACGGCATAGGCGCTGACGTTGTTGCGCACGTTGTCGGTGGCGAAGGATTTGAGGTCGTAGCGGCCATCGGGGATCGGGCCGAACAGGCCCTTCATCCAGTCGCAATAGGCGGCGAGGGTTTTCACATCCGCCAGCGGCTCAGACTGGGCGGAGAAGGTGGCGTCTGGTGTGCAGTATTCGGCGCAGGCGGCCCAGCCCTTGCCAGCCTCGCAGGCTTCGAAGAAGGCGTGGGCGGTTTCGGTGATCGTCGCCATCGTCACGCTCCTGTGAGTATTGTTTTGCTACCGGATTATGCGGATTGCGGCCTGCTGGCGTCAAGCGCGGCTTGCAGCAGGTAGGCGGCGGCCATGCGGTCCACCACCTCGGCACGGCGCTTGCGGGTCATGTCGGCTTCCTGGATCAGGAAGCGGTTGACGGCGCTTGTGGAGAGCCGCTCATCCCATAGGGCCGCGGGCAGGCCGGTTTCGGTGGACATGGCGTGGGCCCAGTCCCGTGCCGCCTGTGCGGCGGGGCCGGAGGTGCCGTCCATGGACAGGGGCAGGCCGAGGACCAGGCCGCCCACGCCTTCCTTCTGGGCGATGCGGGCGATGGAGGCGGCGTTTACCTTCAGCTTGTCCCGCCGCAGGGTGGAGTGCGGGGTGGCGAGCATGAGGGTGACATCGGACAAGGCGAGGCCAATGGATTTGGCCCCGGGGTCGATGCCCAGAAGGCGGTGGCCCGGCAGGAGCTGGGCGCGAAGGTCGGTCATGTTGAAGAGCGGCATGGGCGCGTTTATGGTCCGCCGCCCCACGACCGCCAAGGAAAAGAAATGTCGCTCGACCCCGCGACCGTCCGCCGCATCGCCAAACTGGCCCGCATCCGCGTGGATGAGGCCCAGGTGGAGGCGCTGCGCACGGACCTGAATTCCATCCTGGGCTGGATCGAGCAGCTCAATGAGGTGGACGTGACCGGCGTGGAACCGCTGACCGGCGGCACGCAGATGGCGCTGCGGCTGCGCGAGGATGTGGTGAACGATGGCGGGATCGCGGATGCGGTGCTGGGCAACGCGCCCGACCGCAACGGCGAATATTTCGCGGTGCCGAAGGTGGTTGAGTGATGCTGACCGATCTGACTTTGGCCGAGGCCCGCGACGGGCTGCGGGCACGCAATTTCTCCGCCGTGGAGCTGACCGACGCGTATCTGGCGGCGATCGAGGCGGTGAATCCGAAGCTGAACGCGTATGTGCTCGTAACCGGCGAGGGCGCGCGGGCGCAGGCGCGGGCGGCGGATGCGGCGCTGGCGCGGGGCGATGCCGGGCCGTTGGCGGGGATTCCGCTGGCGATCAAGGATCTGTTCTGCACCGAGGGCGTGCGCACCACGGCGGGCAGCCGTATCCTGGAGCCGTTCATCCCGCCCTATGAGAGCACCGTGACGGCCAATCTGCTGCGCGACGGGGCTGTTTTCCTGGGCAAGGCGAACATGGACGAGTTCGCCATGGGCTCCTCCAACATGACCTCGGCCTTCGGGCCGGTGGCCTCGCCGTGGACGCGGCGGGGGGACAACCGGCCGTTGGTGCCGGGCGGGTCTTCCGGCGGGTCGGCGGCGGCGGTGTCGGCACGGATCGCGCTGGGGGCGACGGCAACGGATACCGGCGGTTCGATCCGGCAGCCGGCGAGCTTCTGCGGGATCACCGGGATCAAGCCGACCTATGGGCGCTGCTCGCGCTGGGGGGTGGTGGCGTTCGCCTCCTCGCTGGACCAGGCCGGGCCGGTGGCGCGGAATGTGGAGGATGCGGCGATCCTGCTGGGATCGATGGCTGGGTTCGATGCGAAGGATTCGACCAGTGCGGATCTGCCGGTGCCGGACTTTGCAGCCGCATGTCGGCGCGGCGTGAAGGGGCTGCGGATCGGGGTCCCCAGGGAATATCGCTCCGAGGGCATGCCGGCGGAGATCGAGGCGCTGTGGCAGCAGGGGCTGGGCTGGCTGCGCGAGGCGGGGGCGGAGATCGTGGATGTCTCCCTGCCGCACACGAAGTATGGCCTGGCCACCTACTACATCGTGGCGCCGGCGGAGGCTTCCTCGAACCTCGCGCGCTACGATGGCGTGCGGTTCGGGGCGCGGACTTCGGGGGAGGATCTGGCTTCCCTGTACGAGAACACGCGCGCCGAGGGGTTCGGGGCTGAGGTGAAGCGGCGGGTGCTGATCGGGACCTATGTGCTCTCGGCCGGCTACTACGATGCCTATTACCTGAAGGCGCAGAAGGTGCGGGCGCTCATCCTGAAGGACTTCACCGATGTGTTCCAACGCGTGGATGCGTTGGTGACGCCGACGGCGCCTTCGGCTGCGTTCGCGCAGGGCGAGAAGATGGATGATCCCATTACGATGTATCTGAACGACATCTTCACCGTGCCGGCGAACATGAGCGGCATTCCCGGGCTTTCCGTGCCCGCGGGGCTGGATGCGCAGGGGCTGCCGCTGGGCTTGCAGGTGCTGGGCCGCCCGTTCGACGAGGAGACGGTGTTCGCGGTGGGTGCGGCGCTGGAACGGGCGGCGGGCTTCACCGCGCTGCCTGGCATTCGAGCGGGGACTTGAGCGATGGCAATAGACTTGGCCAGCAAGAGCAAGCAGGAACTGGACAACCTGCTGAATAACTATCGGCGCCTGAATCGGACCCAAGATCCCGTATTTCAGGAACTACTTCGACTACGCGAGTTAAAAAATGAAAACAAGCTAGAATTTGATAGATCGCTTCAGATCGTGAAGGACGCCGCGAAGGAACACAGGTTCGTTTCCTACAAATCTCTGGCCGATGCTAGCGGCGCTGAATGGTCAAAGGTTCATTGGGAGATGTCGAACCATCTTCAGCGAATGCTTGAATACACATTTGCAAAGGGGTGGCCTCCCATAAGCGCGATCGTCGTGAATACAGACAATGTTGATACTGGGGAGATGACTCCTTCCTCACGCGCAGGCTTCCTAAAGGGGGCTCGTGAGGCGGGATATCATATCGACGACACGTCCAGTGATGTTGTCAAACAGCTACAGACCTCGGTCTTCGACTGGGCGGCACAGGCAGTACACTCATGACATATTCGATCGAGGGCTCAACGGGGCCGTGGGAAGTGGTGGTGGGCCTGGAGGTTCATGCCCAGGTGATCAGCCAATCCAAGCTGTTCAGCGGGGCGGCGACCGCATATGGCGCCGCCCCGAATTCGCAGGTGAGCTTCGTGGACGCGGCCTTCCCCGGCATGCTGCCGGTGCCGAACCGCGAGGCGATCGCGCAGGCGGTGCGGACAGGGCTGGGGCTGAACGCGAAGATCAACCTGGTGAGCCGGTTCGACCGGAAGAACTATTTCTATGCCGACCTGCCGCAGGGCTACCAGATCAGCCAGTTCGAGCACCCGATCGTCGGCACCGGGGTGGTGGAGATCGAGCTTTCCGATGGCTCCACCAAGGAGGTGGGGATCACGCGGCTGCATCTGGAGCAGGATGCCGGCAAGTCGGTGCATGACCAGCACCCGACCAAGAGCTTCATCGACCTCAACCGCTCCGGCGTGGCGCTGATGGAGATCGTGAGCGAGCCGGATATCCGCTCGCCGGAGGAGGCCGGGGCGTACGTCAAGAAGCTGCGCTCCATCCTGCGCTACCTCGGCACCTGCGACGGGAACATGGAGGAGGGCTCGCTGCGGGCAGACGTGAACGTCTCGGTCCGCCGCGCGGGCGAGGCGTATCGCACGCGCTGCGAGGTGAAGAACGTCAACTCCGTGCGCTTCGTGATGCAGGCGGTGGAGGTGGAGGCGCTGCGGCAGATCGCGGTGTGGGAAGGCGGCGGCGAGGTGCAGCAGGAGACGCGGCTGTTCGACCCCAATCGCGGCGAAACCCGCTCCATGCGCAGCAAGGAAGATGCGCACGACTACCGCTACTTCCCGGACCCGGACCTGCTGCCGGTGGTGCTGGAACAGGGCTGGGTGGACGGGTTGCGGGCGGCGTTGCCGGAACTGCCGGATGCCAAGCAGGCGCGGTTCATGGCGGAGTATGGGCTCTCCCGCTACGACGCCGGCGTGCTGGTGGCGGAGCAGGCCACGGCGCTTTTCTTTGAAGACGTTGCGAAAGGCCGGGACGCCAAGATCGCGGCGAACTGGGTGACCGGCGATTTCTTCGCGGCAATGAACCGCACCGGGCGCACGATCGAGGATCCGCCGGTGTCGGCCGCCGCGCTGGGGCAGCTGCTGGACCTGATGGCGGACAGCACCATCAACGGCAAGATCGCCAAGGAGGTGTTCGAGGCGATGGTGGAAACGGGGAAGGACCCGGCCGCCATTGTTGACGAGCGCGGGCTGCGGCAGGTGACCGATACCGGGGCGATCGATGCCGCGGTGGATGCGGTGATCGCGGCCAACCCGGAGAAGGTGGCGGAATACCGGTCCGGCAAGGATAAGCTGTTCGGGTTCTTCGTGGGCAATGTGATGAAGGCGATGGCGGGGAAGGGAAACCCCGCCTTGGTCAATGCGGCGCTGAAAGCGAAGCTGGGGTAAGGAAGTCTTCTTTTTCTGAAGAAAAAGAAGCAAAAAGACTTTCCGACCTGCACGCGTGCTGGGTGCCCAACACGCGTGCCAGTCGGAAAAGTTTTTTGGTTCTTTTTTTCAAAAAAGAACGCACTTACTTACTTCGGCAGCACCGCGCTGAGCGATGAGTGGACCACCGCGAACAGCGGCCCCGGCGCCGTGAGCGCCTCGATCAACGCCGGCAGCTCGGATTCCTCGCGCACCACCATCACGGGGTAGCCGTAGGCTTTGCCCATCAGGGCGAGGTCGGGGTTCACCAAGTCGGTGCCGCTGGTGCGGCCGGGGTGGGCGCGTTCCTGGTGGATGCGGATGGAGGCGTAGCTGCCGTTTTCGCTGAGCAGCACCTTGAGCGGCACGCCGCGGGCGGCGGCGACGGCGAGTTCGCTGCCGGTCATGAGGAAGCCGCCATCGCCCACGGCGCAGATGACGGGGCGGCCGGGGTAGCGCAGGGCGGCGGCGACGGCGGCGGGCATGCCGTAGCCCATGGAGCCGGCGATGGGGGCGAGCAGGCGCTGGCCCAGCTTCCAGGCGATCTTGCGATAGAACGGCGCGCCGAAGGTGCCGGCATCCAGCGTGACGATGGCGTCCGCGGGCAAATGCGGGCCGAGGGCGGCGACGAGGTTGGGGAACACCACGCCGTCATCCGCGGTGCGGGGGGACCA
>CAMDAM010000343.1 GCA_945888575.1 Asaia bogorensis
CGCACTGGCCGGCGGCGCAGGCGGCGTTGGCACGCCGCGACGCCGCCGACCCCCGCGTGGCCGAGCGGTTCGAGCTGTTCGCCTGCGGGATGGAACTGGCCAACGCCTTCGTGGAACTCACGGATCCCCGGGAACAACGGGTGCGGTTCGAGGTGGATCGGGCGCGGCGGCAGGCGCTGTATGGCGGGCCGGATTGGCCGATGGACGAGGACTTCCTCGCAGCACTTGAGCATGGGCTGCCGGACTGCGCCGGGATCGCGCTGGGCTTCGACCGGCTGGCGATGCTGGCCGGCGGCGCGGACCGAATCAACCAGGTGCAGTGGCTGTGAGGGCGTTGTTCCTGGTGCTTCTGCTGGCCGGCTGCGTGCGCGATTCCACCGCGGTGCTGGAGGCGAAGCTGGGTGCGCTGGTGGGGCGGCCGGTGACGGAATTGGCGGCGCGGATGGGGATTCCGCGCGTGGTGGAGCAGGCGGAGGTGGCCGGCGGCGAAACCGTGCTGGCCTGGCGCTATGTCTGGCCGGAAGCGGACTGGCGGGTCTCGCGCTGGGCCCCCGGCGAAGCGCGGAACCGGTTGTGCGACATCGTCTTCACCAGCCGGGGCGGGCGGGTGACCGGCTATCGCTATGCCGGCGAGGCCTGCGGCTGGGGCGGACTGCCGGACGTGCTGCCCTGAAGGGCGCCATCGCGGCGCCATGTTCTGTGCCGACACAGTGGCGTGGAGGTGGCGCATGCGAGGCTTCGTGATCGGACTGGTGCTGCTCGCTCTGGCAGGATGCGGCGATCCCGGGCGGGAGGAGATGGAGGCGCGGCTGGGCGAGCTGGTGGGTGGCAGCGAGACGGAACTGGTGCGGCGGATGGGCGTTCCCGCACGGGTTGTGGAGGCGGGCGGCCGGCGGTTCCTGGCCTATTCGCAAACCTGGCTCGAAACCGCTTACATGCCCGGGGCTGCGGCGGCCGGGTTCGGCGGCTGGGGCCCGCGCGGGGGCTTCGGATACGGGGTCGGCTTCGGGGCTCCGCTGGTGGAGCGGGGCTGCGAGGCAACGTTCGAAGTGGCCGGCGGCCGGGTCGCGGAGTTCACGCTGCGTGGGAATTCGTGCCGTTGGATCAACTGGCCGGCCCAACCCTAGAAGGGGCTCCGATGCGCCCGATTCGCCTTGTTCTGGCCGCTTCCTTGGCCCTGCTTGCCGCCTGTGGCGACGGACCCCGCGAGGCCTGGAAGGCCGGCTGCAGGGGCTGGTAGGGACCACGGAGGTGGACCTGGTGCGCCGCATGGGCATTGAGCTGACCCGCGTGGTGGAGCAGGGCAGCACGCGGTAGGTGAGCTGGGCGATACTGTGGCCCACCTACCCCGATGGCCCGGTGGTGCCCGCGGAGGCCGAGCAGGCCGGGCGCTTCTGCGAGACGACCTTCGCCGTGGAACAGGGGCGCGTGGCCGGGTATGGGCTGCGTGGGGAAGCATGCGGGCAGGGTGGCTATCCGCGCGTGGCGCCGATGTGAGGGCAGCATGGCGGCCATAGGGGCGCTGATCGCCGCCTCGCTGGATGGGCTGATGGCCACCGAGGATGGCGGCGTGGCCTGGCTGGCGCCGTTCGAGGGGCTGGAGCTGGGCATGGAGGATTTCCTGCGCGGCATCGGCACCGTGGTGCTGGGGCGGCGCACCTATGAGCAGGTGGTGGGGTTTGGCGCGCCGTGGCCCTATGCCGGCAAGGCGGCCTATGTGATTGCGCGCGGCGTGATGACGGACCTGCCGGACGGCGCGCGGGCCTGGGCGCACGGGGCGGCCGCACTGCTGCCGCGGCTGCGGGCGGAAGCGCTGGATGTGTGGGTGGTGGGCGGGCCGGAGGTGCTGGCCGACTTCATCGCGGCGAAGGCGCTGGATGCGCTGACGCTGTTCGTGATGCCGGTGGTGCTGGGGCGCGGCGTGGCGCTGTGGCTGCCGGAAGCGGGCGGGACGGCGCTGGAACTGGCGGATGCGGCCCTGCTGGGCGGCGGAGTGGTGCGGTTGGACTACCGGCTTGCCGCATAGGGTCGCCGCGATTCCGCCACCTTCTTCGTGCCGACTTCGGCAGGGCCCGACAGACGGAGGACGGAATGAACACCACGGTGGTGATCGGCGCCTTGGCGGCGCTGGTGCTGGTAACGGGCTGTGCCGAAACCGGGCGCAGCGGCTTCGAGGCGCGGATGGGCGCGTTCGTCGGCGCCCCGGAGGCGGCGTTGCGGGCGCGGATGGGCGAACCGGCCTACGACCATACCTATGAGGGCCGGCGGACCCTGGGCTACAGCGACGCCTGGAGTGAGATGCGCATGGTCCCGGGCGGCGGCTGGGTAGAGGTGAACCACCTCTGCGAGGTCACCTTCGCCATGGAGCAGGACCGGGTGGCCGGGTTCAGGACGCGCGGCAAGGGAGACGGCTGCGGCTGGGCGGGACGGCGGAATTTCCCTCAGGCCTGATACACGGGCTGAGATCGCGCGCTGGGCTGGCCGCGGCCGGTATGAGACGCCGCAGGGCGCAATCCGGCGCGGGGCCTGGTCAGGCAGCGGCGATGGCGGTGTTCATGGCCCGCACGCCGGCGGCCGGGCCATCGGGATGGTTCCAGACGGCGCCGACCACGGCAAGGAAATCGGCACCGGCGCGTACCAGAGGGGGGCAGTTGTCCGGCGTGATGCCGCCGATGGCGACGCAGGGGATTTCCATCATTTCCGACCACCACTCCAGGATATCTGGCGTGGCGCGGAACTTCGCGTCCTTGGTGGTGGTCGGGAAGAACGCGCCGAAGGCCACGTAGTCGGCGGTTTCGTCGCCGGCGGTCATGGCGAGGTCGCGGCTGTCGTGGCAGGTGACGCCGAGGGTGAGGTCTGGGCCGAGGATCTTGCGGGCGGCGGTGGCCGGCGTGTCTTGCTGGCCGACATGGGCGCCGTCGCAGCCGTGCTTCACGGCGAGGTCCGGCCGGTCGTTCATCAGGAAGGCGACGCCGCGGGATTGCACCACGGGGCGCAGAGCATCGATGGCGCGGCGCAGCGCGTCGTCTTCGAGATCCTTCAGGCGGAGCTGCACGGCACCGACATCGCCGGCATCGAGCGCTTCCGCCATCAGGGATGGAAATGTTTTGAGGTCAATGGCCGGCGGGGTGATCAGATAGAGTCGGCAGCCCTGTTCACCTTCGCCGGCCATCGGATCAGGCCTTGCCCTGGTAGATCTCGATGATCTTGGCAAGCATCGCCAGCGCATCGGCCTTGGGGCGCTGGAAGGTGTTGCGGCCGATGATGGAGCCGTTGGCGCCACCGTCGCGCAGGCCGCGGACTTCCTCGTAGAGGCCTTCCAGGTCCTTCGCCTCGCCGCCCGAGAACACCACGATGCGGCGCCCGGCGAAGGAGGCCTGCATCACGTGTTCCACGCGCTTGGCCAGCGTGGAGGTGTCGATCTTCTGCGCCTCGTAGACCTTCTTGGCGGCATCGAGGCCCATCGCGCCCGTGGGCGGCTTCACCTTGATGATGTGCGCGCCCATCAGGGCGGCCATGTGCGCGGCATAGGCGCAGATGTCGATCGCCGTCTCGGCTTCCTTGGAGATGTTCGGGCCGCGCGGATACGACCAGCACACCACGGCGAGGCCGGCGGACTTGGCTTCATCGGCCAGCTCGCGCAGCTCTTCCATCTGGTCGAAGGCGTATTCGCTGCCGGGGTAGATGGTGAAGCCGATGGCGGAGCAGCCCAGGCGCAGGGCATCGTTCACCGAGGCGGTGACGGCCTGGTCCTTGCTGGTGGCCAGCGAGTTGGACGAGTTCATCTTCAGGATGGTCGGGATGGCGCCGGCGAAGGAATCGGCACCGGCCTCGATCATGCCCAGCGGGGCGGCATAGGCCGACAGGCCCGCATCGATCGCCAGCTGGAAGTGGTAGTGCGGATCGTAGGCGGCGGGGTTCGGAGCGAAGCTGCGGGCGGGGCCGTGCTCGAAGCCCTGGTCCACCGGCAGGATCACCAGCTTGCCGGTGCCGCCGAGCTTGCCCTCCATGAGGATGCGGGCAAGGTTGCCCTTGGTGCCGGGGTTGTCGCTCTCGTACCAGTCGAGGATTTTCTTGACGCGCTGGGTGATCCGCATGGGGTTCCTCTTGCTTGCTTGCCTCGGCGGGTGGGGCGCGAGGGCTCGTTCCGCCCCTTAGCGCAACGCCGCGATGCTGTCATCTGCCGCCCCCAGAAGCCAGGCGCGCAGCTTGCGGTCTGCGCCGCGCGTGCCGAGGTCGAGTGCCGGCGGGCGGGCGGGCAGCACGCGGGCGAGGCTGGCCACGCGGGCAAAGGCGGGGCAGGCGGGATCAAGCACCAGCATGGCCTGGCCGGCGCGGATGGCGGCCATGGCGCGGCCGGGGGCGTCGGCGCAATCCAGGATATCGGCGCAGGGTGTGGCCGGATGGGCGGCGCGGGCCTGGGCGACCAGTTCGCGCCACCACAGTGCGCCGGCAAACGTGCCTGCCCCGGGGGCAGACAGCAATGTGATCGGCAGGCCCGGCGCCAGGGCCGCGAGCGCGTG
This sequence comes from Asaia bogorensis, assembly GCA_945888575.1. GTDB lineage: Bacteria > Pseudomonadota > Alphaproteobacteria > Acetobacterales > Acetobacteraceae > CAMDGX01. Next base: position 4,524 of record CAMDAM010000343.1, read on the forward strand.
TTCCAGCCCGTGCACGACGACGGCGGGGGGCAGGGTGGTTTCGCCCATGGAGTCGGTTTGTGGGGGGAACATGCTTGACATTCAATCGCCTGATGGGGATGAACTCAAGTTGCATCGGATGCGGCGGAGGCGGGCTTGAGCGACGAGACCGAGGGCGAGGCAGCCGCCTCGCGGCTGGAAGAGGCGCTGGAGCGGATCGCCGCCCTGGCCGCGCGGCCGTTGCCGGTGGCAGTGGCAGCGGTTGCGAATCCCACCGATTCGGCCGAAGGGTCGGATGTGGATGTGGCGGCCGTGACGCAGCGGCTGGACACGCTGATCGCGCAATTGCGCGGCGCGCTGGCCGGCTGACGCGCCCCCGCCATTCCGCGACCCCCGTTACTCCGCTCGCTTGGAGGATTGCCGTGCCGCAGGTGAACGTTCGGATCAACGGCTACAGCTATACCGTCGGCTGCGAGGACGGGCAGGAGCAGCACCTCGTTTCGATGGCGCGCGAGGTGGAGAACCGCATCGACAGCATCAAGGCACTCGGCGGGCAATCCGGCGAGGCACGGCTGCTGGTGCTGGCGGCGCTGCTGATGGCGGACGAGCTGCACGATTTGAAGGTGGAAGCCGACGGGCTGCGCGCGGCATCGAGCCGGCCTTCGCGCGGCAAGGGTGAGGCGGAAGCGAAGCGGATTGCAAAGCTCGCCGCACGCGCGGAGCAGATTGCCGCCCAGCTTGAGTTGCAGCGGGGCGACGCGGCGCCTACATAGGGCGGGTGGGGCTACTGGGTGCGTCAGGCACTACATCCCCAGGGCCAATAAGCAACTCCTGGGAGCTGGCTCTGTCGGAATCCTGGTTTCGGTAACTGGTGCCCACCTGCTCACGCAGGCCTTGGGAGGATGCACCGCCAACGGCCATGGTGGCTCCACACTCTTCTCCTCCGAACGATGACCTCGC
>CAMDAM010000344.1 GCA_945888575.1 Asaia bogorensis
TCGATGCCCGGCACATAGAACGTGTCCATGTCCTGCCGCGCCGGATGATGCGCCGGAATGTTCAGCGCACCGAAATTGCGCCAGTCATCCTCGATATCCGGCCCCTCGGCGATGGCGAAGCCCATGGCGCCGAAGATCGCGGCCATCTCCTCCATCGTGCGGCTGATCGGATGGATCAGCCCGGTGGGGGCGAGAAGCGGCGGCAGGGTTACGTCCATGCGCTCGTGGGCCAGCCGCGCCTCCAGCGCCGCCTCCTCCAGCGAGGCGCGCCGCGCGTCGATCGCCGCGGTCAGCGCCTCCTTCAGCTCATTCAGCGCCGCCCCGCGCGCCCGCCGCTCCTCCGGCGCCACCTTGCCCAACTCCTTGAGCAACCCCGTCAGCGAACCGCTGCGGCCCAGCACGGCCACGCGCACCGCATCCCAGGCGCGCAAATCGCCGGCGGCGGCCAGGGCGGCATCGGTCTCGGTCTTCAGGCTCAGCAGGTCGTCGGTCATCAGCTTTCCACCCGGAGTGGATCGCACACGAAAAAGGGCCGCCCCGCGCGGGCAGCCCTTCTCGTCGCGATCGGTATCCCTTGCGGGACGCGATCAGGCCAGGGCGGCCTGCGCCTTCTTCACGATCTCACCAAAGCTGGTGGGATCGTCATAGGCGATGGCGGCCAGAACCTTGCGGTCCATCTCGATGCCGCTCGCCTTGAGCGCCGCGATGAACTTCGAATAGGTCATGCCGTGCTCGCGCACCGCGGCGTTGATGCGCTGGATCCACAGGCTGCGGAAATCGCGCTTCTTCACCTTGCGGTCGCGATAGGCGTACTGAAGGGACTTCTCCAGCCGCTCCAGCGCAATGCGATAATTGGTGGACGAACGGCCCACGAAGCCCTTGGAGGCATCGAGAACCTTCTTGTGGCGGGCGTGGGTGGTAACGCCCCGCTTGACGCGTGCCATGTGCTAGCGCTCCCTCAACCCAGACCGTACGGCGCCCACTGCTTAACGGTCAGCCCGTCAGCATGGGTCAGCGTCTGGCTGCCGCGCCCCTGGCGCTTCATCTTCTGCGGACGGTTGATCAGCCCGTGGCGCTTGTTGCCGGGGCCCGCCAGCACCTTGCCGGTGGCGGTGATCTTGAAGCGCTTCTTCACAGAAGACTTCGTCTTCATCTTGGGCATTTGCATCTCCTTCATCAGGTCGCTGCCGAACGCAGCCGTCGCGGCCGGGCATGCCCACACAGGCCCGGACCCACAGACGAAGGCGGGCATATACCGATCCGCCCCCCGCCATGCAAGCCGCGCGCTTTGCCACACACGCGCAGCCCCATATAACCCCGCGCATGGAAACACCCTTCCTGAAGATGCACGGCGCCGGGAACGACTTCGTCGTGTTCGATGAACGTGCCCACCCGCTCGGCCTCACCCCCACCCGCGCGGCCGCCATCGCCAACCGCCGCACCGGCGTCGGCTGCGACCAGTTCATCGTCATCGAACCCCCGCCGCCTGGCTCCAGCGCCGATGCCTTCATGCGCATCCGCAACCCCGACGGCTCCGAAGCCGGCGCCTGCGGCAACGCCACGCGCTGCGTCGTCTCCCTCCTCGCCGCCGAATCCGGCCGCCAGGCGATCACCATCCAAACCATCTCCGGCCTCCTCCCCAGCCGCCTCCTCCCAGATGGCCGCGTGCAGGTCGACATGGGCCCCGCCCGCCTGTCCTGGCAGCACATCCCCCTGGCCCACGAAGCCGACACCCTCCACCTCCCCCTCGCCCTCGGCCCGGTCAGCGACCCCGCCGCCTGCTCCATGGGCAACCCCCACGCCACCTTCTTCGTGCCAGACGTGATGGCCCTGCCCATCGACACCATCGGCCCCACGCTCGAAACCGACCCACTCTTCCCCGCCAAGGCGAACATCGGCTTCGCGGAAATCCAATCCCCCACCCGCATCCGCCTGCGCGTCTGGGAACGCGCCGCCGGCCTCACCCTCGCCTGCGGCTCCGGCGCCTGCGCCACCATCGTCAACGCCGCCCGCCGCGGCCTCACCGGCCGCCGCGCCACCATCGAGGCCGATGGCGGCCTGCTCGACATGGAATGGCGCGAGGACAACCACGTCCTGATGACCGGCCCCGTCACCACCAGCTTCCGCGGCACCATCGACCTCGCCGCCTACCCGGCATGACAGTCGACATCCTCACCTTCGGCTGCCGCCTCAACACCTACGAATCCGAGGTGATGCGCACCCACGCGTCGCAGCTGACGAACACCATCATCGTCAACACCTGCGCCGTCACCGCCGAAGCCGAGCGCCAGGCCCGCCAGGCCATCCGCCGCGCCCACCGAGAGAACCCCGAAGCCCAGATCGTCGTCACCGGCTGCGCCGCCCAGATCGCCCCTGAATCCTGGGCCACCCTCCCTGGCGTCACCCGCGTGCTCGGCAACGAAGACAAGCTCAAGCCCGAATCCTGGCTCCCCAACGCCCCCTCCGCCGTCTCCGACATCATGGCGGCGAAGGAAACCGCCCCCCACCTGGTCACCGAATTCGCCGGCCGCGCCCGCGCCTTCGTCCAGGTCCAGCAGGGCTGCGACCACCGCTGCACCTTCTGCATCATCCCCTTCGGCCGCGGCCCCAACCGCTCCGTCCCCATCGGCGCCATCGCCGAGCAGGTCCGCACCCTCGTCGCCACCGGCTACCGCGAAATCGTCCTCACCGGCGTGGACATCGCCAGCTACGGCCCGGACCTCCCCGGCCGCCCCACCCTCGGCCAGATGGCCCGCCGCCTGCTGGCCGCCGTCCCCGAGCTCCCCCGCCTGCGCCTCTCCTCCATCGACCCCGCCGCGATCGACGACGACCTCTGGCGCCTGATCGAAACCGAACCCCGCCTCATGCCCCACCTGCACCTCTCCATGCAGGCCGGCAGCGACCTGATCCTCAAGCGCATGAAGCGCCGCCACCTGCGCCAGCAGGGCCTCGATGTCATTGCCCGCGCCCGCACACTCCGCCCCGGCATCGGCATAGGTGCGGACCTCATCGCCGGCTTCCCCACCGAAACCGACGAGCTCTTCGCCGAAACCCTGGCCTTCGTCGAAGAAGCGCAAATCCCCTTCGTCCACGTCTTCCCCTACAGCGAACGCCCCGGCACCCCCGCCGCCCGCATGCCCGCCGTGCCCGTCCCCATCCGCCGCGAACGCGCCGCCCGCCTGCGCGAAGCAGGCACCCAGGCCGCCACCACCTTCCTCGCCGCCCAGATCGGCCGCACCCTCACCGTGCTGGCGGAGACCGAAACCGGCGGCCACAGCGAACACTTCGCCCCCGTCAGGATCGCCGCGACCCCAGGCCAACTCCTCCAGGCCCGCGTCACCGCCGCCCACGCCGACCACCTCCTCGCGGAACCTGCCTGATGGCCCTCGGTTTCTTCTCCCGCCTCAAGGAAGGCCTCACCCGCTCCACCCAGAAGCTCACCGAAGGCATCACCGCCGTCTTCAAGAAGCGCACGCTGGACGACGCGGCGCTGGAGGAACTCGAAGACATCCTCATCACCGCCGATCTCGGCACCGATGTCGCCGCCCGCATCATCGCCAATTTCCGCCGCACCCGCTTCGGCCGCGAAGTCACCGACGACGAAATCCGCACCGCCCTGGCCGAGGAAATCGCCGCCATCCTCGCCCCGGTCGCCCGCCCGCTGGAAATCAACCGCGCGCTCAAGCCCCACGTCGTCCTCGTCGTCGGCGTCAACGGCACCGGCAAAACCACCACCATCGGCAAGCTCGCCCAGCAATACCGCGCGCAGGGCCTCAAACCCGTCCTCGTCGCCGGAGACACCTTCCGCGCCGCCGCCGTCGAACAGCTCCAGATCTGGGGCGAACGCACCGGCGCCACCGTCATCTCCGCCGCCCCCAACGCCGATTCCGCCGGCCTGGCCTTCGACGGCGTCACCCGCGCCCGCGCCGAAAACGCCGACGTCCTCCTCATCGACACCGCCGGCCGCCTGCACAACAAATCCGCGCTGATGGAAGAGCTCAGCAAGATCATCCGCGTGCTCAAGAAACAGGACGAAACCGCCCCCCACTCCATCCTGCTGGTGCTCGATGCCACCACCGGCCAAAACGCCATCCAACAGGTCGGCGTCTTCAAGGACATGGTGGACATCACCGGCCTCGTCGTCACCAAGCTCGACGGCAGCGCCCGCGGCGGCATCGTCGTGGCCCTGGCCGAAGCCTACGGCCTGCCCGTCCATGCCGTCGGCGTTGGGGAAAAGGCCGAAGACCTGCGCCCGTTCGATCCGATGGACTACGCAAAAGGCCTCGTCGGGACGTAAGCAAGAGTCTTCTTTTTGTGAACAAAAAGAAGCAAAAAAACTTCATCCATTTGCGCCGTGTGGTCCATCCTAGCTCCGGCACAAACGGACAAAAGTTTTTTGGTTCTTTTTTTCAAAAAAGAACTACTTCCTCCTGAACACCACCCCCACCGCCGCCCCCCGCGACACCCCTACCACCGCATACTCCGCCCGCAACGCCGCATGCAGCACCAGCAGCGCCGGCGCGAACTGCCCGGGTCGCGGCAGCCAGAAATCATCCACCACGATCACCTCCGGCCGCCCCGCCAGGATGCGCCGCATCTCCGCCACCCCGTCCACCCGCGCATAGGGCAGCCAAAGATGCGGCACGAACGCAAACCGCGTCGGCGCCGCCACCCCCACCGCCCGGTACAGCTCCACCGACTTCCCCGCCACATAAAGCGAGCCCGCCCCCCGCACCATCTCCGCCAGCGCCGCCGTCCGGTCCTCCAGCCTCAGCCCGCGCCAGGCCGGCACTCCGTGCCACAGCCCCAGCCCCACCCAGGCCGCCGCCAGCACGCCAGGCCACCGCCCCAGCCCCACCCCGATCGCCACCGCCAGCACCGGCAGCAGGTGCAGCGTCTCGTGGTCCAGCCACCGCCCCACCGCCGCCATCGCCAGCCCCGCGCAGCCCGCCCACAGCCCGAGCATCCCGGCCAACCGCCGCCCGGCCAGCCATGCCCCCACCAGGGCCAACACCAGCAACGGCGCCGCCTCCGCCACCGGCTTCCAGTAAACGCCACCAGGCATGCCGATCCCCCCGGGCGCCAGCACCGCCGCCACATTCGCCTGCCACCACACCGGCAACGCCCCGATCGCCGCGTACCATCCCACCGCCAGGCCCAGCGGCACGAACACTCCCGCCACCCCCGCCAGCACCAGCCGCCACGCCAGCACCCGCCCCGCCCACAGCCAGGCCATCCCGCCCGCCGCCACCGCATCGAACAGCGCCACCTGCTTCACCTGCACCGCCGCCCCCAGCGCCAGCCCCGCCGCCGCCGCCACCCACACCCCACCGCCCGCCGCCGCCCGCAACGCCAGCAGCATGCCCCCCAGCGCGAACGGCGCCAGCAGCAACTCCCCGTTCACCCCCAGCCCATGGTTGCCCACCGTTCCCAGCACATAGGCCAGCCCCGCCCCCCACC
>CAMDAM010000345.1 GCA_945888575.1 Asaia bogorensis
CAATCGTCGTCGCCGCCAGTGCCCTGCCCGGCCGGGTGTTGTGGGCGGGGACCGGCGGGCTGGCGGGTGCGCTGGGTGGTGGCGTGGCGCCGCGGCCGGAGATGCCGGCGCCGCTTCTGGCCATGATCGGGTCCGACCACCCTGTGAGCAAGGCGCAACTGGCCGCGACATCGCGGCATCATGTGCTGGAGGGGGTGAACCGCGACCTGCCATTGCCGGCGGCCATCAGCCTTCACCTGCCGCCAGAAGTGCCACGCGCCGAGGCTGCCGACCGGATCGGGCGGTTCTTTACGGACGTGGCTTATCGGCTGCCCCGGCCGGGGAGCTGCATCGTGGCTGGCGGCGAGACTCTGCGGGCGCTGGCGGATGGCCTTGGCACCACCGCACTCACCGTGCTGGGAGAACATGAACCCGGTGCCCCCGTCTCGCGCATGGAAGGGGGGCATTGGGACGGGTTGCCAATCCTGTCCAAATCAGGTGCCTTCGGCGGCCCCGATTTCCTCGCCCGCCTGCTCGGTTGAAGGAGTTTTCCCATGCCTGCGTCCCCGCCGGTCCTGGCCGTCACCATGGGCGATCCGGCCGGGATCGGCCCTGAGATCATCGTGAAGGCCGCCCGCGCGCTCGCGCCCCGGCTTGCGTCGGGAGAGATGCGGCTGTTGGTGATCGGGCACGCCACGGCGCTGGACCAGGCCTGCGCGGCGCTGGGCCATGCCGCCTTTCCGAGGGCCGACGAGACGGCGGAGTTCCCGCCGCTGGCGCTGCTGCCGGCTGGCGCGGAGCACGGCCGCATCGCCACGGGACAGCTCAGCCCCGAGGCCGGGCGCTTCAGCTTCCTCGCGGTGGACCAGGCGGTTCGGCTTGCCCTCGCGGGGCGGATTGCCGCCATCGTCACGGCGCCGCTGAACAAGGAGGCGCTGAACTTGGCAGGGCACAAATATGCCGGGCACACCGACATGCTGGCGGACCTGACGGGGCAGAAGACATCGGTGATGATGCTGGCGCACGGGAACATGCGCGTCAGCCACGTCACCACCCATGTGGCGCTGGAGAAGGTTCCCGCGCTGGTAACGCCGGAGCGGGTGCGCCGCACGATCGACCTTACGTATGACGCACTGCGCCGCATGGGCATCACGCGCCCGCACATCGCGGTGGCGGCGTTGAACCCGCACGCGGGCGAAGGCGGGCTGTTCGGCACCCAGGACACCGACGTGACCGCGCCCGTGGTGGCGCAATGCAACGCGGACGGCATCCATGTCAGCGGCCCCGTGCCGGGCGACACGGTGTTCGTGAAGCTGCGCGGCGGGCAGTACGACGCTGTGGTGGCGATGTACCACGACCAGGGGCATATTCCAGTGAAGCTGCTGGGCTTTCAGATGAACCCCGCCACGGGCACGTTCGACTCCCTTTCCGGCGTGAACATCACGCTGGGCCTGCCGGTGATCCGCACGTCCGTGGACCACGGCACCGCGTTCGACATCGCCGGCAAGGGTATCGCCAATGCCGACAGCATGGTGGAGGCGATCGAAGTGGCGCTGCAGATGACGGCCGCGAAGGGAGCGTTCGCATGAGCGCCGGCTGGAAGCGCGAGGAACTCGCCACGCTGGGGCAGATCTCCGGCGCGCACATGGTCAGCCATATCCACATCCTGGTGCTGCCGCCGCTGTTCCCGCTGCTCAAGGAACAGTTTGGCGTCAGCTATGTGGAACTCGGTTTCGCGCTGACGCTGTTCAACATCGTCTCCGCCCTGATGCAGACGCCGACGGGCTTCGCGGTGGACCGGTTCGGGCCGCGCCGGTTGCTGGTGGGCGGGCTGCTGCTGGGTGGAACAGCGTTCATCGTGGCGGGGCTGAATCCGGTCTATCCGGTGCTGCTGGCCGCCGCGCTGCTGGCCGGGTTGGCCAACTGCGTCTACCACCCCAGCGACTACGCCATCCTGTCCTCCGGCGTGATCGGCGAGGCACGGGTGGGCCGGGCGTTCTCGATCCATACGTTTGCAGGCTATGTCGGCACGGCGATGGCCCCGGCCGGGATGCTGCTGGCGGCGGCGACTTGGGGTGTCTCCGGCGCTCTGATCGCGGCGGGGCTGCTGGGTCCGCTCTTCGCAGTGCCGTTGCTGTTCGGCGCGCCCGCCGGGGCGCCCCGGGCGGCCGTGCGCAAAGCCTCGATCCCTGCCCGCGCATTGATCACGCCGAAGGTGCTTTCCTTGATCGCGTTCTTTGCCGTGATCGGCATGTCCGGCGGCGGGATTTCCGGCTTCTCGGTGGTGGCGATGAACGCGCATCACGGCACGGCGCTGGGCGTGGCGAGCCTGGCGCTGTCGTTCTACCTCGGCGCCTCCGCGCTTGGCGTGCTGGCCGGCGGCATCATTGCCGACCGCACGCGGCGGCACAGCGAAGTGGCGGCCGGCGGTTTCGCGGTGACGGCGGTGGCCATCGCCATCGTGGGCCTGGTGAACCTGCCGGTGTGGGCGCTGCTGCCGGTGATGGCGGTGGGCGGGTTCTGCACCGGCATGATCATGCCCTCGCGCGACATGCTGGTGCGGGCGAGCGCGCCGAAGGGGGCGGAAGGGCGCGTGTTCGCGATCGTTTCCACCGGCTTCAACATCGGCGGCATCATCGGCCCGCTGCTGTACGGCACGATCATGGATTTCGGCCACCCCGGCTGGATCTTCGCCGTCTCGGTCGGCTTCATGCTGGCCACCTGCGCGCTGGCCCTGGCGAACGACCGGCGCGCACGGCTCGCCGCCGCCGAATAAAGAAAGGGGCGGGCCCTTGCGGACCCGCCCCCCCTGTTCCGTCCCTCGGCTGGGATCAGATCGCGTCCCACGCATACACGTCGCGGGTGCGCTCCAGCGGCGTGAGGCTGGATTTCCACGCCGGCAGCAGCGTTTCGGCCAGGGCCTGCGCCGACCAGCCGGTGCCGCGGTGCATGGTGCGGATCGGGCGCGGCTGGCTGTAGAGATAGATCTCGTTGCCGCGCGCACCCATGATCTGGCCCGTCACTTCCTTGGCGGCATCGCTGCCCAGGAAGGCGGCGAGCTGGGCCACCTGGTCCGGCCGGGTCTTGGCGGCGCGGGCCTGCATCTGCTCCTCGGTCTGGCCGGGCACCGTCTCGATCATGCGGCTGAAGGCGTGAGGCCCGATGCAGTTGCTGCGCACGTTGTAGCGCGCCGCGTCACCGGCGATGCCGCGCGACATGCCGGCGATGCCGAGCTTGGCGGCGGCATAGTTCACCTGGCCCACCGACCCGATCAGGCCGGAGGTGCTGGTCATGTGCACGAAGGCCCCGCTCTCCTGCTTGCGCATGAACGGGATGGCGGCGCGGGAGACGTAGAAGGCGCCGTACAGATGCACCTTCACCACCGCGTCGAATTCCTCCGGCGTCATGCGGTGGAAGATGGTGTCGCGCAGGATGCCGGCGTTGTTCACCACGATGTCGATCTTGCCGAAGCGGTCGATCGCGGTCTGGACCATGCTCTGGGCGCTGTCCCAGTCTGCCACGCTGTCGTAGTTCGCCACGGCCTGGCCCTGGCCGTGCAGTGCCTCGATCTCGCTGACCACCTGCTGCGCGGGTGTCGAGTCGTTGCCGCTGCCATCGACGGCGGCGCCGATGTCGTTCACCACCACCTGGGCGCCGTTTTCCGCCATCACCAGTGCGATGGCGCGGCCGATGCCACGGCCGGCACCGGTCACGAGGGCAACCTTACCCTCAAGCATTTTCTTGGACATGCCCGTCCCCTCCTTGGAACTATTTGCAGTGGGGCGAGTGTGCGACGAGCGGGCCGCGCTGTCACCCTCAGCCCTGCATGGCGGCCGTGCCTTGCCAGAGCAGCGCGGCACGGCGACGATCCCGCCCCTGTAGAGAGGGATGGCCATGGAACTGAACCTGAAGGGCCGGCGCGTGATTGTCGCCGGCGGCAGCCGCGGCATTGGCCGTTCGATCGCACTCGGCTTCGCCCAGGCGGGCGCGGCGGTTTCGATCTGCGCGCGCGGCGCGGACACGCTGGAGGCCACGCGCAAGGAACTGGCCGCGTTCGGCGGCACGGCGCATGCGGCGCCCTGCGACCTCAGCGACGCTGCGGCGATCGCGGCCTATATCCCGGCAGCGGCCAATGCCCTCGGCGGCATCGACATCCTGGTGAACAACGCCTCCGGCTTCGGCCGTGGCGATGACGAGGAAAGCTGGGAATCGAGCCTGTCGGTGGACCTGATGGCCGCCGTGCGCGCCAGCCGGGAGGCGATGCCGTGGCTGATGAAGGGCACGCAGCCCTCGATCATCCACATCTCCTCCGGCTCCGGCCTCAATCCCTCGGTGCGCACGCCGGCCTATGGTGCGGCCAAGGCGGCGGTGAACCACTATACCCGCACGCAGGCCGCGGCGCTGGCCAAGCACGGCATCCGGGTGAATTGCGTGGCGCCGGGGTCTATCGAGTTCCCCGGTGGCTCCTGGGAGCGGCGCAAGACCGAGGATCCCAAGCTCTACAACTCCATCCTCAACTCCATGCCCGCCGGGCGGCTGGGCACGCCGGAGGAGGTGGCGAATGTGGTGATGTTCCTGGCCTCCGACATGGCGATCTGGGTCACGGCGCAGATCATCCAGGTGAATGGCGGGCAGGGCTTCGGCAGGTGAGCGCCGACATCGGAAGCTGGGCGCGCTGGCAGGCGCCGGAGCAGATTGGCTGGTCCGCGGCGAAGCTGGCCGAGGCGCAGGCCTTCGCGGGCACCATCAACTCTGCTGGTACCATGGTGGTGGCCGGCGGCAAGGTGGTGGAGGCCTGGGGCGAGATCGACCGGCACTACAACGTGCATTCCATCCGCAAGAGCTTCCTCAGCGCGCTGTTCGGGATCCACGATGCCGAGGGGCGCGTGGACCTGGAAGCCACGCTCGGCAGCCTGGGCATCGATGACAAGGAGGGGCTGTCGGAGCGCGAGAAGCTCGCCACCGTCCACCAGCTGCTGGCGGCGCGATCGGGCGTTTATCACCCGTCGGGCTATGAATCGCCGAACATGCTGGCGATCAAGCCGGCGCGGCACAGCCACGGGCCCGGCGTGAACTGGTGCTACAACAACTGGGATTTCAACGCGCTGGGCACCATCTTCCGCCAGCTGACCGGCGCTGATATCTACGCCGACTTCAAGGCGCGCATCGCCGACCCCATCGGCATGCAGGACTACGTGCCCGAGCGCGACGGCGGGTATCACCCGCTGGAGGCCTCCATCCACCCGGCCTACCCGTTCCGCATGACGGCGCGCGACCTCGCCCGGTTCGGCGAGTTGTTCCTGCGTCGCGGGCGCTGGGGCGGCGCGCAGATCGTGCCGGAAGCCTGGGTGGAAGACAGCGTGGCGCCGATCTCCGATGCCGGGCTGGCCGGCAGCTACGGCTACATGTGGTGGGTGGCGCGCGACGGCATCCATTTCCCCAATGCGCGCGT
>CAMDAM010000346.1 GCA_945888575.1 Asaia bogorensis
GGTCGGGCTGTTCGGCGGCGCGGGCGTCGGCAAGACCGTGCTGATCCAGGAACTGATCAACAATATCGCCAAGGCCTACAGCGGCTATTCGGTGTTCGCCGGCGTCGGCGAGCGCACCCGCGAAGGCAACGATCTGTATCACGAGTTCATCGAATCGGGCGTGAACAAGGACCCGCACGAGAACAACGGCTCCACCGCCGGTTCCAAGTGCGCGCTCGTGTTCGGCCAGATGAACGAGCCGCCGGGCGCCCGCGCCCGCGTTGCCTTGTCGGGCCTCACGGTCGCCGAGCACTTCCGCGACCAGGGCCAGGACGTGCTGTTCTTCGTCGACAACATCTTCCGCTTCACGCAGGCGGGCTCGGAGCTCTCGGCGCTTCTGGGCCGCATCCCGTCGGCCGTGGGCTACCAGCCGACGCTTTCGACCGACATGGGCGCCCTCCAGGAGCGCATCACCACCACCACCAAGGGCTCGATCACCTCGGTGCAGGCCATCTACGTGCCTGCCGACGATCTGACCGACCCGGCCCCGGCCCCCTCGTTCGCCCATCTCGACGCCACGACCACGCTGTCGCGCGCGATTTCCGAGAAGGGCATCTACCCGGCCGTGGACCCACTCGACTCGACCTCGCGCATGCTCGATCCGCGCATCGTCGGCGATGAGCACTACGCAGTCGCCCGCCGCGTGCAGGAAATCCTGCAGCGCTACAAGGCGCTCCAGGACATCATCGCGATCCTGGGCATGGATGAGCTCTCGGAAGAGGACAAGCTCGTCGTCGCCCGCGCCCGCAAGATCCAGCGCTTCCTCAGCCAGCCCTTCCATGTGGCCGAGGTGTTCACCGGCTTCCCCGGCGTGTTCGTGCCGATCGCCGACACCGTGCGCAGCTTCAAGGCGATCGTTGCCGGCGAATACGACTACCTGCCGGAAGCCGCCTTCTACATGGTCGGCACCATCGAAGAGGCCGTGAAGAAGGCCGAATCGATGAAGACCAACGCCTGATCACAGGATAAACGGTCCATGCCCGTCGATCTCGAAATCGTCAGCCCCGAGAAGCTGCTGCTGTCGCGGCCGGTGGACATGGTCGTGATCCCCGCCGCCGAGGGCGAAATGGGCGTGCTGCCGCAGCACGCGCCCATGATCGTCCTGCTGCAGGAAGGCGTGATCCGCCTCTATGAAGGCAATCGCGTTACCGAAAGCCTGAAGGTCTCCGGCGGCTTCGCGGAGGTCACGCCCACGCGCGTGACCGTGCTGGCCGACACGGTCACCCCGGTCTGATCCCCGCGCCGCCGGCACGAATGGCGGCGCGCCTTCTTCGCAGAAGCTTGATATCGGGCGGCCCAGCCCTGCTGGCCGCCCGATCTGCGTTCGGCCAAGGCTACGACCCCACCGTGCCGGGCCCGCAATCCGCCGCGGCCGACCACATCTACGAGCTCGAGGTCCGCGATCCCGCACGCGATCGCGCCATCCCTGTGCGCATCGCCCATTCCGCGCGCCGGATGCGCATGCCGGTGATCCTGTTCAGCCATGGCCTTGGTGGCAACCGCTACGGTCCCACCTTTTTGGAACGCCGCTGGCGCGCGCGCGGCTATGTCACCGTCTTCCTCCAGCATCCCGGCTCCGACGACGCCGTGTGGCGCAATGCCTCGCCCGACGAACGCCTATCCGCGCTGCGCGCCGCCGGCACGCTGGAACAACTCGTGCACCGCATGCGCGATGTTGCTGCCGTGCTCACAGCCTTGGCGGACTGGCGCGCCGCCGGCGAGCATCGCCCGCTGGATGAGCGGATGGACCTGAACCGCATCGGCATCGCCGGGCATTCCTTCGGCGCCTACACCGCCCAGGCCGTCGCCGGCCAGTGGGTCGCGCCGGGCATCCCAGGCACCTGGCCCGACCCGCGGATCAAGGCGGCGCTTCTCCTCAGCCCCGGCGCCCCCCAGCGCGTCGCGCCGCAGGAGGCGTTCGGCCAGGTGGCCATCCCCTGGATGCTGATGACGGGCACCCACGATTCCAGCATGGTCGGCCCGGCCACGGATCGCCTGTCTGTATTCCCTGCCTTGCCACCTGGCCGGAAATACGAGCTGGTGCTGGACGGCGCCGAGCATTCCGTGTTCGCCGATGCCCCGCTGCCCGGTGACCACCTGCCCCGCGACGCCCGCCACCCGCGCGCGATCCGGGCGCTCAGCACCGCCTTCTGGGACAGCACGCTGCGGGCGGACCCAGCCGCCCAGGCTTGGCTCGATGGCCCAGGCCCCGCCACGGTGCTGGCGGCCGCGGATCGCTGGCAACGGAAGTAACCCCCCGGCTTCCCACCCCGGCACACCCCCGCTACGCTCCCCACAGCCAACGGGGGAGAGACGGGATGCGCACGCTGCGGATCGGGGACGTGGAGATCACGAGCATCATCGAGCGCGATGGGCCGTGGCGGAAGCCGGAGTCGATGTTCCCGGCCTATGACGCCGCCGTGGCGGCAGAGCACCTGAAGACCATGGAGCCGGAGGTGTTCGACCCCGAGTCGGGCCGCATGGTGATCACCTACCAGACCTTCGTCGTCCGCACGCCCAAGCACACCATCCTGGTGGATACCTGCACCGGCGAGGACAAGGGCTACCCGGCGCCGATGGATTTCGACAAGACGCCGTGGCTGGCCGGCTTCAAGTCCGCGGGCCTGTCGTTCGACAAGATCGACTACGTGTTCTGCACCCACCTGCACATCGACCATTGCGGCTGGAACACCGTGCTGCGCGACGGGCGCTGGGTGCCGACCTTCCCCAACGCCAAGTATGTCTTCCACAAGCGCGAATACGATTACTGGGAAGCGGCCACCAAGCGCGGCGACAACCCGCCCGGCCAGGTGTGGAACATGAACTGCCTGCCGATCGTGGAAGCCGGCCAGGCGCTGCTGGTGGATGACGACTACGCGCTGGACGACACCATCACGCTGACGCCCACGCCCGGCCATTCGCCGTGCCATTGCTGCGTGAACATCTTCTCCAAGGGCCAGCGCGCCGTGGTGACCGGGGACATGATGCACCACGCCCTGCAGTGCCGGGAGCCGGAGTGGTCCACCATCTTCGACATCGATGCCAAGCAGGCCGCCGCCTCCCGCCGCGGGTTCCTGGCCTCGGTGGCGGAGACCGACACGCTGATCCTGCCGATCCACTTCCCCACGCCCACCGTGGGGCGGATCAAGGCGGATGGCGACCGGTTCGACTGGCGCTACGTCAGGTAGCGACGGGTTTGCGAAAGAAAACGCGGGCGAAGCCGTTCTGCTCGGCGCGGCCGGTTTCGGTCCAGCCGGTGCGGGCGTAGAGGGCGATGTTCTCCACCATCGTCTCGTGGGTGTAGAGGCGCAGTTCGCTGAAGCCGCGGCGGCGCGCCTCGGTCTCGGCGAATGCGATCAGGGCGCGGCCTATGCCCTGGCCCTGGGCAGTGGGATCGACGGCGACGTTGTCCAGCAGCAGGTGGTCGGGTTCCGGCAGCAGCACGATGGCGCCGGCGGTGGGTTCGCCCATCACCCAGACCTGGTGAGCGCGGATCAGGGCGGCGTAGTCGTCGTTCATCGGGCCGGGCGGCTTGCCGATGCGGGCGATGTATTTGGTGTAGGCGTCGTTCACGATGCGCTGCACCGCGGGAAGGTCTGCGGCATCGGCGGGGCGGATTTGCATCCTTGGCCTCCTTCACATCAGTGCAAGCAATACCGGCGACCCTACCGCCGGCACCGGCCGCAGGGTAGGGTCGCGCGATCGAACGGAGAGCCTGTTGCACGCCCAACCTGAAGCCCACGGGTTCCTGGCGGAGAAAGTGCCGCTTTCCGCCGCCGTGGTGTTGCATCTCGGCTGCGGGGACGGGGCCGCGGCCGCCAGCCTGCGCCGGCGCAACCCCACCTGCCGGCTGATCGGCATCGAGCCGGACACGGCGCTGGCCGCGCGCGCCGCGGCGGTGCTGGACCTTGCGTATTGCCTTTCGCCCGAGCGCGACCTGCTGCCGGCGTTGCCGAAGCTGGATTGTATCCTGGTTTCGCCCGGCGCCTGCACCAGCCAGGGGTTGCTGGCGCAGCTGGGGCGGATGCTGTCGGAGGACGGCGTGCTGGTGCTGTGCCTGCCGCAGGGCGACGTGCAGGCGCAGCATTCGATGATTGTCGGCGCCGGGCTGCATGCGCTGGATGCGGCGGAGATGCGGCCCTTCCTGGTGTGGCGCCTGGGCCGTGGGCCGGAGCGGCGGATGTTGCGGGTGCTTTCAAGCATGCTGCCGCATGTGGGGGGCGTGAGCCAGGTGCGGGTGGTGGAGCCGATGGCCGCCCTGATGCGCGAGCCCGGGATCGCTGCGGGGATCGCGGGGCCGTTGGAAACGGTGCCCGATCTGGCCGGCGCGCCCGGTGTGTTCATCCTGCATCGTCCGGCGCTGACCGGGGCCACTGGCCTGGAGATCATCCGCATCCTGAACCGGCGCGGCTGGCTGGTGGTGTGCGAGTTCGATGACCATCCCAGCCAGATCAGCGTGCTGCACCGGTCCGACGTGGTGAATTTTTCCGGGGTGCATGCCATCCAGACCTCCACCCCCGCGCTGGCCGAGGTGTTCCGGCGGGAGAACCCGGAGGTGGCGGTGTTCCCCAACGCGCTGGCCCAACTGCCGGAGCCGGCCAACTTCACCAACCCGGAGCAGCTGACGGTGCTGTTCGCCGCGCTGAACCGGGAGGAGGACTGGCCCGGGCAGATCGAGGCGATCAATGCCGCGGCGCGCCAGGCTGGGGGGCGGCTGCGGTTCGAGGTGGTGGCGGACCAGGCGTTCTTTGAGGCGTTGGACACGCCGCACAAACGTTTTACGCCGCTGTGCGACTACGAGACCTATCTGGGCCTGCTGTCGCGCTGCGAGGTTTCGTTCATGCCGCTGCGGGATACGCTGTTCAACCGGTGCAAATCGGACCTGAAGTTCCTGGAGGCGGCGGGGCACAGGGCGGTGGCGCTGGCCTCCCCCACCGTTTATGCGGCCAGCATCCGTGACGGAGAGAACGGGCTGATCTTTGAGGATCCGCAAGGGCTGTTTGCGCGGCTGATGTGGCTGGCGAACAACCCGGACAAGGCACAGGGAATCGCGGACCAGGCGCGGGCGGGCGTGGCACGGGAGCGGATGCTGGCGTTCCAGATGCGGGCGCGGACCGCCTGGTACCGGTCGTTGTGGGAGCGGCGGGAAGAGCTGCAGGCTGCCTTGGTGGAGCGGGTGCCGGCGCTGAAGTAAGCGCGCCTATCCGCCTCGTTCTCCCAAAAGTCGGCGGTTTCAAGGTCCGGGCGCAACCACTTCTCTTCTACTGTGTCTTCGGCCCATTCATCCGGTCGAATTCGATCATTTGATTGAAGCACTCCAACGGGGTCAGAGCATTCAGACGTGCTCGCGGGCGCGTGTTCAGACGC
>CAMDAM010000347.1 GCA_945888575.1 Asaia bogorensis
GTTCGCCCGCAGGATGTGCATTGGTGGTTCCAGGGCGTGCGCACCATGTTCCCCGAATTGTGGGAAGCCTTCGCGGCCCTGGTGCCGCCGGAGGAACGCGCCGACCTGCGGCGCGCCTATGCCCGGCGCATCCTGGAGAACAACGACAAGGCCGAAGCCGATCGCTTCGCCCACCAGCTGCACGTCTACGAAAACGGCTTCATGGCCTTTGACAGCCCATTGGCCGAAGCCGAACCGGAACGCGGCGCCCGCTACGGCCGCATCTTCGCCCACTATGCCATCCACAACTTCTTCGTGGAGGGCACGCAGTTGCTGGATGAAGCGCCCCGCATGGCCGACCTGCCGGTGGAAATGGTTGTCGGCCGCTATGATTGCTGCTGCACGCCCGACAATTCCTACGACCTCGCCGCCTGCCTGCCGCGCGCCAACCTCGTTGTGGTGCCGGGTGGTGGGCACTCATCGATGGAGCCCGCCATGGCGCAGGAAGTGGCCCGGGCGCCAGGGCGGCTGTATGAACGCATCGTCGCGGCGGGAGGATGGAAGTGAGGCCTTCTTTTTCTGTAGAAAAAGAAGCAAAAATACTTTCATGAATAAAAGTTTTTTGGTTCTTTTTTTCAAAAAAGAACCGCTTCCTTTCTTGGGGTTTTCGCCATGCAAACCAAGCTCCAATCCCTCCTCGACCGCCTCGTTCCTGCCTTGCTCACCACCGGTGATGACGCAATCCTCAACGCCGTGGTTGTGGTGGAGAACCCCACGCTCGGCCTGCGCGCCGCCGCCGCCGCGGGGAAGATGCGCGACGACAGCGACAAGCCGATGCAGGTGGACACCCAGTTCCACATCGCCAGCATCGTGAAGCCGATGACCGCGGCGCTGATCTTCCAGGCCGCTGAGCAGGGCAAGCTCGGCAGTGCGGGCATCGACACGAAGCTGATCGACACCGGTGTATTGCCGCCGTGCATCGTCCGCGCCCTGCACAACATTCGGGGCCTAAGCTGGGGCGAGGCGATCACCCTGCGCCAGATGCTCACCCATACCAGTGGCCTGCGCGACGGCCAGGGCGACGACGGCGACTACCTCGCCGGCGGGTATTTCGGCCGCGCCGCCCCCAATTCGCTCTCCGGCCGCCGCTTCCCGGATCTGGAGCCGCACTACCAGGCGTATCGCGCCGGCCGGCCGATCCCCCAGGGCCTGCGCACCACCATGCACTGGAAGCCGTGGGACCCCACGCAGCCGGAGAACCCCGATGCCGGCGTGCTGAACTTCTACCTCTCCGCCCACACCGCCGGCCGCAACGCGCTGTTCCGGCCGGGGCACGGCTTCCACTATTCCGACACCGCCTTCACCATCCTGGCGCTGCTGGCCGAACAGCTGCACGGCGAAAGCTTCGCCCGCCTGCTGCTGCACCGCATCTACGAACCCTGCGGCATGACGGGGAGCTGGTTCGACGCCGACTGCGACTTCGACCAAACCCCCTGGCAGCGCGATCTCGCCGATGTCTGGAACGGCAAGTATCCGCTGGTCAGCATGGGCATGAGCCTGTCGAACGACTGGGGCGGCGGTGGCGTGATCTCCCCCGCGGCGGATCTCAACCGCTTCCTGATCGGCCTGCTGGATGGCCGCCTGTTCCAGCGCCGCGAAACGCTGGCGGAGATGATCCGCTTCGGCACGCCGGAGGGCCTGAAGAACTATGCCGCCGTCGCCCATGGAGTGCTCGGCTTCCGCAGCCCGGGCGGGCGCTTCCTCTATGGCCATTCCGGCGCCTGGGGGGCCAAGATGCTCTACGATCCCGGCAACGGGTTCTACTACAGCGGCACCGTCAACCGCCGCGGCGCAAGGAGTGAGTGGATGCAGGATATTGCCGACGCGGTGGCAGCACTCTGATGGCCCCGCAGGACACCCGCATCATCGGCCATTGGCGCCTGGTTTCCACCCGCGCCTGGACCGCCGACGGCACCGAGGTGCCGGAAACCTACGGGCCGGTCTCGCTGGGGATCGTCACCCTCACCGCAGAGGGCCGCATGCTCGCCGTGCTGTGCGATGGCCGCCCGGAGCTGCCCGCGGGCCAGACCCGCGCCTATCGCTCCTACATGGGTGCCTACACTTTCGACGGTGCCACGCTGCACACGGTGGTGGACGGGGCGGATACGCCGGATTGGCTGGGCACGAACCAGATCCGCGCCGCCCGTTTCGAAGCCGGCCGCATGTTCCTGCGCCCGCCCGCCCGCGTGATCGACGGCCGGGAGATCCACCGCGAACTTGCATGGGAACGGCTTGTTCCCGAAACTCCCTGAGATCCCGGGAGGAAACAAGAATGAGCGCCACCCCACCGCCCACCGCCGCACAGAACGCCGCCTACCTCATGCCGCGCGCCGACTGGCTCGCCCGCCGCCAGGAGCCGATCCTGGAGCCGGACCTGCCGATCATCGACCCGCATCACCATTTGTGGGACCGCCCGTCCTGGCAATACATGCTGCCGGACCTGCTGGCGGATACGAATTCCGGCCACAACATCAAGGCCACCGTCTTCATCCAGTGCCGCGCCTTCCACCGCGCCACCGGGCCGGAGGGGATGAAGCCGATCGGTGAGACCGAATTCGCCAACGGCGTCGCTTCCATGTCCGCCAGCGGCGTGTATGGCGACAAGACCCAGGTCAACGCCGGCATCGTCAGCCACGCCAGCCTCACCCTGGGTGCGGCGGTGCAGGAGGTGCTGGAAGCCCATATCCAGGCCGGCAACGGCCGCTTCCGCGGCATCCGCCACATCGTGGCGTTCGACGATGACCCCCTGCTCAACAACCCCGGCAACCCCGCGCCGCCCGGCCTGCTGATGGATGCGAAGTTCCGCGAAGGCTTCGCCAAGCTGGCCAAGCTGCGCCTTAGCTTTGAGGCCTGGCTCTACCACCCGCAGCTGCCGGAGATCATCGACCTAGCCCGCGCCTTCCCCGATACCGGCATCGTGCTGAACCATTGCGGCGGGCCGCTGGGCATCGGCCGCTGGGCCGGCAAGCGCGATGAGATCTTCCCGGGCTGGGCCGCCAATATCCGCGAGCTGGCCAAGTGCCCGAACGTGATGGTGAAGGTCGGCGGCATCGGCATGCGCATCAACGGCTACGACTTCCACGAGAAGGCGGAGCCGCCCTCCAGCGAAACCCTCGCCGCTGCCTGGAAGCCCTGGATGGACACCTGCATCGAAGCCTTCGGGCCGTCGCGTTCGATGTTCGAAAGCAACTTCCCGGTGGACAAGGGCAGCTACTCGTACCAGGTGTTCTGGAACGCCTGCAAACTCCTGGCGAAGGGCGCCAGCGCCGCCGAGAAGCATGATCTGTTCTTCGGCGCCGCCAACCGCTTCTACCGCCTCGGGCTCTAGGCCTCGCCATGCGCAGGGTCGTCCTTGTTTTCGTGGCGGCCCTGCTGCTCGCCGCCGCCCACGCCGCTTCGGCGCAACCCGCCATCACCCCCGCCGGCAGTGCCTTCGGCCTTGCCCCGCCGACGGGCTACGTGGCCGACCCCACTTCCACCGGCTTCGTCGACCCCACCCGCCCCGGCGCCAGCATCGCCATCAGCGAGATGCCCGCCGCCGCCTATGCCCAGATCGAGCGCGGCATGACGGAAGAGGCCCTCGCCCGCAGCGGCATCGCCCTGGCCAGCCGCGAGAGCTTCGCAACCCCGGTCGGCACCGGCCTGCTCATCACCGGCACCCAGCGCGCCGGGGAGCGCACCCTCGCCAAGTGGATGCTCGTCGTGCCCGCCGGAACCGGGGCCGAAGCCGCCACCGGCCTCATCGTCGTCACCATCCCCCAACCCACGCCAGACGCCGCCGACACCGCTGTCCGCACCGCCCTGGCCACGCTGGTCTTCACCCCGCTCTCGCTGGAGCAGAAGCGCGCCGCCCTGCCGTTCCGGGTGGTCGACGGCCCCACCCTCAAGCTCGGCAACATCCTGGGCGGCAACAGCGCCGTGCTCACCCCCGGTGGCCGCCAGGGCAGCCCGGGAAGCCCACTCCTCGCCATCGCCTTCGCCCGTGGCGAACCCGTCGCCCCGGCCGACCGCGCCACCGCCGCGCTCGTCCTGTCCCGCCAACTGGGCGGCCTGTCGGAAGTCCGCCGCACCCCGCCCGCCGAGTCCGGCGACCGGATGCGCATCGACGGCACCGGCCGCACCCGCGACGGCACCGCGCGGCGCTTCACCCAATGGGTGATCTTCCTGCCGGACGGCCACCTGCGCATCCTGGCCATGGCCGACGAAGACCAGTTCGGCGCCCTGGCCGCCGAGTTCGACACCATCGCCGAGAGCGTGGCGCGGCGATAATCCCGACATTCAACTAATTGGTTGACGGTTCCCTCGTCGCGCCGATAAATTCAACCACATGGTTGAACAACATCCACTCGACACCGTCTTCCACGCCCTGGGCGACGCCACCCGCCGCCGCATGCTGGCGGACCTGGCCGCCGGCGAGCGCAGTGTCGGCCAGCTGGCCGAGCCCTTCGCCATGTCGCTCGCCGCCGCCTCCAAGCACATCAAGGTCCTGGAATCCGCCGGCCTGATCCGCCGTGAGATCCGCGGCCGCACCCATCTCTGCCGCCTCGAACCCGCCCCGTTGGCCAGCGCCGCCGAGTGGCTGCGGTTCTACGAGCGCTTCTGGACCAACCGCCTCGACCGCCTGGAGCAGCTGCTCCAAGCCGAAGCCATCCCCCCCGAGGAACAACCAAAATGAACGATATCGTCAGCCCCTACGGCACCCTCGTCGAGCCCGCCACCCTGCACCTTCAGCGCCGCCTGTCGGCCCCGGTGGAGCGCGTCTGGGCCTACCTCACCGACAGCGATTTGCGCCGCCAATGGCTCGCCGCCGGCGTGATGGACCTCGCCCCCGGCACCGGCTTCGAGTTCGTCTGGCGCAACGACGAGCTTTCGGAAACGCCGAGCCAGCGCCCCGAGGGCTTCCCGGAGGAACACCGCATGCAGTGCCGCATCCTCGAAGTGGATCCGCCGCATCGCCTGGTCATCACCTGGGGCGCCCAGAGCGAGGTCACCTTCACGCTGGAGCAGCAGGGCAGCGGAACCCTGCTGACCCTCCTGCATCGCCGCACGCCCGACCGGGCCACGCTGCTCAACGTCAGCGCCGGCTGGCACGCCCATCTCGATGCCCTGGCCGCCCGGCTGGACGGCCGCCCCATCGGCCCGTTCTGGCCCGCATGGTCATCCCTGAAGCAGGAATACGATCACCGCCACCCGGCCTGAGCCCCCAGGCGGGGTTATACCAACCGCCTGAATGACTGACTCGTCGCGCGGGGATTCCCGCGACGCGGTTAGGTATGATTCGCTGCTCCCTGAAGGCTTCGGCTGATATGGGAGTATCGCTGTGGTTGCCCCTGTTGAACTGACACGCCGTGATGTTCCGG
>CAMDAM010000348.1 GCA_945888575.1 Asaia bogorensis
CCTGGCCCGCGTCCTGCTCGCCCATGGCCGCCCCGGCAGCCGCTTCGCCGCCGGGCAGGTGCTGCTGGACGGCACCGACATCCTGGCCGCCACCCCGGCCGAGCGCACCCGCCTGCGCGGCCGGCGCGTGGCCCTGGTGCCGCAGAACCCGCTGCAGGCGCTCACCCCCCACCTCACCATCGGCGCCCAGCTGCAGGAAGTGCTCGCCCGCCACCGCGGCCTGCGCGGCCCCGCCCTGCGCACCGCCATGCTGGACCTGCTCGCCGCCATGCAGATTGCCGACCCCGCCACCCTGGCGGCGCGCTACCCGCACGAGGCCTCCGGTGGCCAGCGCCAGCGCGTGGTCATCGCCGCCGCGGTGGCCGGCGAGCCCGACCTGCTGGTGCTCGATGAACCCACCACGGCGCTGGACAAGAGCACGGAAGCCCAGGTGCTCGCCCTGGTGCAGGCGCAGCAGGCCCGCACCGGCTGCGCGCTGGTCTATGTCAGCCACGACCTTCGCACCATTGCCGCCACCTGCCAGGACATCCTGGTGATGCATGGCGGGCGCGTCGTGGAACGTGGCACGGCGGATGAGGTCCTGAACCGCCCGCGCGAGGCCTACACGCGCAGCCTGGTCGGCGCCCTGCCGCAACTCGCCCCGCGCCCCGCCCGCCCGGCTCCACCGCCGCTGCTGGAGGCCCAGGGGCTCGGCTTCGCCTACACCCGTCCGCGCGCCCTGCCGTTCCTGCCGCGCCGCCCGGGCCCGGCCGCGCTCGATGCCATCGCCTTCACCCTCGCCCCCGGCCGCACCCTTGGCGTGGTCGGCGAATCCGGCTCCGGCAAGTCCACCCTCGGCGGCCTGGTCTGCGGGCTGCTGGCGGGCCACACCGGCGCCCTACACTTCGATGGCGCAGCCCTCGGCGGCGCCGCCCGGCACCGCCCGCTCGCCCTGCGCCGCCGCATCCAGATGATCTTCCAGGACCCCGCCGCCTCGCTCAACCCGCGCCACCGCGTGCTGGACCTCGTGGCGCGGGCCTACACCGCCTACCACGCCGTGCCCGCCGCCACCGCGCGCACCCGTGCAGAGGCGCTGCTGGACAGCATCGGCATCGGCGCCGACCTGCTGCGCCGCCTGCCCGGCGAGCTCTCCGGCGGCCAGCAACAGCGCGTGGCCATCGCCCGCGCCTTCGCCGCCGAACCGGACCTCGTGGTCTGCGACGAGATCACCTCGGCGCTGGACGTCACCATCCAGGCCCAGGTGCTGGACCTCATGCGCAGCCTGCAGCGCGACCGCGGCGTGGCCTATTTGTTCATCAGCCACGACCTCGCCGTGGTCTCGGAAATGGCCGACGACATCCTGGTCCTGCACCAGGGCCGCATCCGCGCCCTCGGCCCCGCCGCAGAGGTCCTCGGCGCCCCGGCGGATCCCTACACCCGTGCCCTGGTCGCGGCCTTCTCAAGCCGCCGTGCAGCCACGCCGCAAGCAGTGCCTATCCCAGCCTGACCCCGCGTCGCGCCGCCCCGCCGCGGCCATACGTGCGCGCATCGAAAAGCCCATCAGACGGAATCCTCTGATGGGCTAACCGCCCGCGCAGCGTCACCCCGTTCGAAGTCCGCGCCTTGTATTCCCCACCGCGGTTTCCATCGTCACGAAATTCGCCGCGTCCCGCTTCGGCATCAAAGCAAGAAAGAATCACCACAGAGGCGCAGAGGACACGGAGAAAGGCACAGAGTCGAAGCGTCTCCTCCGTGCCGTCTCTGTGCCCTCCGTGCCTCTGTGGTGAATCCTTCTTTCTTGCCTACTTTCTTCTCTGCGAAGCCCTACCGCCCGCGCAGCGTCACCCCGTTCGGATACCGCGTCTTGTATTCGCCCACCGCGGTTTCCATCGTCACGAAGTTCGCCCCCTCGCGCTTCAGCACCTCGATCATGTGCTCCAGCATGAACATCCGGTGCCCGCGCCCGATCACATGCGGATGGAACGTGTAGGTCAGGATGCCCCAGTCGTAGTACTTCTTCATATACTTGAACTCGTTCACGAAATTCTCGATCACGAGCCGCGCATTCATGCCACCGGGCAGGATGCCCTGCGGCGAGCGCGAGTATTCGAAGTGCGGGTGGTCATCCAGCGCCCAGGAGATCGGCATCTCCACCAGCGGGGTATCCGGCCCGAACTCCAGCGGCTCCAGCAGCTCGATCCGGTCGCCCTTGCGCGCCTGGTAGGGGATGTAGTCGTGCCCCATCATCGAGCTGTCGTACACGAAGCCATGCTTCATCAGCAGGTCCACGGAAACGTCGCTCAGGTCCCACGCCGGCGAACGATAGCCGCGCGGCGCCTTGCCCGTCAGGCGCATGATGCTCTCATTGCCCCGGATCAGCTCCTGCTCCTCGCCTTCGGGCCCCAGCGTGGAGGGCACCCGATGCGTCCAGCCATGGTTGCCGATCTCATGGCCCGCGGCATGCACCGCCGCCACGCAGGACGGGTAGCTGTCGATCGTATGCCCCGGAATGAACCAGGTCGTCGGAATGCGCTGCTCGTTCAGCAGCCGCAGGATGCGCTGCGCCGCCGGAATGCCGAAATCGCCCCGGCTGATCAGCGTGGGCGAGGTCTGCCCGCGAGAGATCGCGGACGAGGTGTTGTCGTGGTCAAAGGTCAGGCAGACAAACAGGTCGGCCATGGGAAACTCCTAGGTCGTGGCAGGGATAGGATCCAGTCAAGAAAGGAAGCGCGTTCTTTTTTGAAAAAAAGAACCAAAAAACTTCTATGACTCCGCTGACCATCTAACCCCAGCGCAAAGTCATAAAAGTCTTTTTGCTTCTTTTTCTTCAGAAAAAGAAGAATCTTGCTTCCCTTCATCGCGCTCACCCCTCGGGCTGCGCGCGGTATCGTGTCGTCAGCCAGCCGCCATCCACCACCAGCACCTGGCCGGAGATGAAGGCGGCGTCGTCCGAAAGCAGGAAGGCGGCGGCCGAGGCGATATCGTCCGGCTGCCCGTTGCGGCCCAGCGGGGTCATGTCCGTCATCTGCCCGCGGAACCATTCGCTGTCGGCGATGCGCTTTTGCGTCATGCCGGTCTCGATCAACCCGGGCGCGATCGCGTTCACGCGAATGCCGCTGGGCCCGTAATCCGCCGCCATCTGCCGCGTCAGCCCCGCCACGCCCGCCTTGGCGGCGGCATAGGCGGCGGTGCCGGGAAAGCCGATCATCCCGAAGATGGAGGCCACGTTCACGATCGCCCCGCCCGTCTTCATCACCGCCACGGCGGCGCGCGAGAAACGGAACACCGCGCGCAGGTTCACCGCCAGGTGCGCGTCGAAGGCATCGTCATCGGTCACGTCGGCGCGCTTTGATCCGCCCACACCCGCGTTGTTCATCAACAGGTCCAGCGTGCCGAACCGCGCCACCGCGCCACCGATCACCGCCGTCGGCGCGTCAGCGGCCGCCACGTCGGCCTGCACGGTCTCAATCGGCGTGCCCTGCGCCGCGGCCAGGGCGGCCGTCTCCGCCAGCCCCTCCGCCGCCCGGTCGGCCGCCAGCACCCGGCAGCCCTCGCGCGCCAGCCGCAACACGGTGGCCCGGCCGATGCCGCTCGCCGCCCCCGTTACCACCGCCGCCTTGCCCGACAGACCCTGCATGCCGCCTCCAGCCATTTGCGCCCGCAGGATCGGGTCTCCGCCGCGCCGTGTCAAAGCGCCACCGTCAGAAAAAAATCCTTGCCATCCAACGGCGGTGCAGTTATTAATACCAACATGTCCGCGCACCCCGCAACCCAGGCCCAGTCCGCCGCTCAGAAGGCCCCGCGTCCCCACGCCAGAGCTGCGTCCGCGGTGGAAGTGCTGCTGCTGGTCCTGCTGCAGGCGCTCGTCGCGGCCCTGCTGGCCGCCGCCACTGTGCCCGCCACTGGGCCCGCCAAAGGCAGCGGGGCAGGGCGGTCGGGCTTCTCCACCACCCGTGCCACCATGCGCCTCATCACGCTCGTTCTGCGCCTGCTCGCCCGCGCCCATCGCCGTGGCGCCATCTCCGCGCGCGCCGTCCTGCCGCGCCGCCTGCGCCCCGCGATCGGCGAAGTGCAGGTCATCATCGCCCTCATCCATGGCCGCCGCCCGCGCCCCCGCGCGCGCCCCGCCGCCATGCCCCCCTCCCGTCCCCGCCGCGCCCGCGGCCCTCCGCCACCCCCCTCCCGCGGAATCGCCGCCAATCCGCATCGCACACGCTTGTCCAAAATGTTACGATATTAAAACAAAAATCCTGCCGGAAACGTCACCCACCCCATCCCCGGCCCCATCGCCCAGGGTTGTCGGCACGGGAATCTGCGCGCAAACTACCCGCGCGCGTCGGGCCACTCCGAGAAGGTTGCCCACGACAACGCAACATGAACA
Source organism: Asaia bogorensis (assembly GCA_945888575.1). Taxonomy (GTDB): domain Bacteria; phylum Pseudomonadota; class Alphaproteobacteria; order Acetobacterales; family Acetobacteraceae; genus CAMDGX01. Next base: position 4,361 of record CAMDAM010000348.1, read on the forward strand.
TGGGTGTGGAAACAGGATGAGCATCAAGGGACAAGGGTACATCGTGGGAGCTTTCGAGCACCCCACGCGAAAGGCCCCCGATTTGTCGGTCGCGCAGATTCACGCCGAAAGCGCCGCCGGCGCCCTGGCTGACGCGGGCCTCACCAAGGACGATATCGACGGCTATTTCTGCGCCGGTGACGCCGCAGGCATGGGCCCGATCTCCGTCGTCGACTACATGAACCTGCGCCTCAGCTGGCTCGACAGCACGGACGTGGGCGGCACCTCCTATATCGGCGCCGTCGGTCACGCCACCGCCGCCATCATGGCCGGCAAGTGCAACATTGCCCTGATCACCCTCGGCGGCCGTCCGCGCTCCGAAGGCGTGCAGACCGGCACCGGCCAGCGCGCCGGCAACCCCCAGGTCGCCGACAGCCCGTGGGAGAGCCACTTCTCCCCCGCCACGACCAACGTCTACGGCATGGTGGCCGCGCGCCACATGCATGAATACGGCACCACCAGCGAACAGCTCGCCTGGATCAAGGTGGCCGCCTCGCACCACGCCCAGTGGAACGAGCACGCCATGCTGCGCAACGTGGTGACGGTGGAGGAGGTCGTGAACTCCCCGATGGTCTCCACCCCGCTGCACCGCCTCGATTGCTGCGTCATCTCCGATGGCGGCGGCGCGCTGATCGTCACCCGCCCCGAAATCGCCAAGACGCTGAAGCGTCCGCTGGTGAAGGTGCGCGGCCATGGCGAAAGCTGGAAGGGCCAGATGGGCGGCGACGTCGATCTCTCCTACTCCGGCGCCCGCTGGTCCGGTGCGTCCGCGTTCGCTGAAGCCGGCGTGAAGCATGCCGACATCAAGTACGCCTCGATCTACGACAGCTTCACCATCACCGTGCTGATGCAGCTGGAAGACCTCGGCTTCTGCGAAAAGGGCCAGGGCGGCAAGTTCGTCGCCGACGGCAACCTGATCTCCGGCGTCGGCAAGCTGCCCTTCAACACCGATGGCGGCGGGCTCTGCAACAACC
>CAMDAM010000349.1 GCA_945888575.1 Asaia bogorensis
TCTCCAGCAGCACCTCGGTGCCCTGCGGCTCCGGGGTCGGCATCTCGATTTCCTGCAGCGGCTTCTCATTCTCAACGACGGCCCAGGCGCGCATGGCGGAGTCCCCAACGGAGTTGCTTTCCCCGCACAGAACGCCGCCCGGGCCGTCCCGGTCAAGCGCCCTTCAAATCCTTCGCGTTCACCACCCGCACCGGCGCCCCATCCAGCCACGCCAGCAGGTTCTCCACCGTGCTGGCGTACAGCGCCGGCATGTTCTCCGCCGTCACATACCCCAGATGCGGCGTCAGCAGCGTCCCCGGCGCCCGCCGCAGCGGATGCTCCGCCGGCAACGGCTCCTGGTCATACACATCGATCGCCGCCCGCACCCGCCCGGCCTCCAGCGCGCCCAGCAACGCATCGGTCTCCACATGCGGCCCGCGCGACGTGTTCACCAGCAGCGCGCCGGGCTTCATCGCCCCGATCTCCGCCGCCCCCACGATGTGCCGCGTCCGCTCCGACAGCACCAGGTGCACACTCACCACATCGGCCCGCGCGAACAGCTCCGCCTTCTCCACCCGCACCGCCCCCACTGCGGCCGCCCGCTCCGCGGTCAGGTTCTGGCTCCAGGCAATCACCTCCATGTCCATGGCCTTGGCATACCGCGCCACCCGCGCGCCGATATTGCCCAGCCCCACCAGCCCCAGCGTGCTGCCGGCCACCTCGCCCCCCAGCGGCACATTCCCCTGGAACCGCCCGGCCCGCATCTCCGCATCGCCCAGCGCAATCCGCCGCTGCGCCGCCAGGATCAGCCCCAGCGTCAGCTCCGCCGTCCCGTGGCTCGTGCGCGTCGTCGTGGTGTTGCACACCACCACCCCCTGCGCCGTGCAGGCATCCACATCCACCGCCGCATTGCGCGCCCCCGTGAAGCTCAGCAGCTTCAACCCCGGCAGCTTCGTGATCACATCCGCCTGCAACCGCGTCCGCTCGCGCATCGCCACCACGGCATCGAACCCCTGCAGCGCCGCCACCACCGCCTCCGGCCCGCCGAGATGGTCGCGGAAGATCACCACCTCCGCCCCCTTCGCCCGCACCGCCCCCCAATCCGCGGCCGCCTCGGCAATCCCCTGCCAGTCGTCCAGCACCGCAATCCGCACCATGGCCCAGCCCTCCCCGTTCCCCGCGAAGCTGGCACAGCCCCACCCCACCGGCTAGCCTGACCGGAAACGGAGGCCGCCATGCACACCCTCTACGCCCGCCCCGGCTGGGGCAGCGCCATCGTCGAGCTCCAACTCGCCCATTACGGCATCCCGCACGAAATCATCGACCTCGACGACCTCTTCACCTCCGAATCCGCCCGCGCCCGCCTCGCCCCCCTCAACCCCATCACCCAGGTCCCCACCCTGGTCCTGCCCACCGGCGAGATCCTCACCGAATCCGCCGCCATCACCCTCCATTTGGCCGACCTCGCCCCCGCCCGCACCCTCGTCCCGCCCACCGGAGACCCGACCCGCCCCGCCTTCCTCCGCTGGCTCGTCTTCATGGTCGCCAACATCTACCCCACCTTCACCTACGCCGACGTCCCCGCCCGCTTCGTCGAACACGAAGCCGCCCAACAGGGCTTCGCCGACAAGGTGAACGCCTACGCCAAACGCCTCTGGCTCCAGGTCGAGCAGGCCGCCCACGCCCCCTGGTTCACCGGCGAAACCCTCACCGCCATGGACCTCTACATCGCCGTCATGACCCAATGGCGCCCCAACCGCGTCTGGTTCGAACCCAACACCCCCAAACTCATCGCCATCGCCCACGCTGTGGAGGCCCTGCCCCAGTTCGCCGCCGTCTGGCAACGCAATGCACGGCCCGCCACGTCAAGCGCGTTCTGAAGCAAGAAAGCATGTTCTTTTTTGAAAAAAAGAACCAAAAAACTTCTATGAATTTATCGCCCCGTCATTGCGAGCGCAGCGAAGCAATCCATCGCGCCAAATTCCCCAGCCTCCGATTATCCACCCCGCCACCAAAAAATGAAGTCTTTTTTGCTTCTTTTTTCTTCAGAAAAAAGAAGACTCTTCCTTGACTCCCTCCTCCGAACTCCGCCGCCACTGGCCCGTGGTCTTCGCCTGCTTCCTGGTCGCCATCCACGCCTGGACCTACGGCTTCTACGGCCTCTCCGCCTACGTCGCCGCCTTCCAGCGCGAGCAGGGCTGGTCGAACGCCATGACCTCCGGCGCCACCTCGGCCTTCTACCTCGTCGGCGCCGTTGCCTTGGCCCGCGCCCCGCTCTGGGTGCAGCGCTTTGGCCCCCGCACCATCCTGCTCGGCGGCTGCGCGGCACTTTCGCTGGGCGCCACCATCGCCGCCAACGCCAGCGCGCCGTGGCACCTCGTGTTGGGCTTCCTGATCCTCGCCCTCGGCTGGGCCTGCACCTCGGTCCCCGCGCTCTCCACCGTCATCGCCCTCTGGTTCGATGCCAGGCGCGGCATGGCCATGTCGCTCGCGCTCAATGGCGCCAGTGCGGCAGGCTTCACCCTGGCCCCCGCCCTTGTCTGGCTCTCAGACCGCCACGGCATCGCCTGGGCCGGCACCACGCTCGCCATTGGTATGCTGGCCCTCGTCATCCCCGTGGTGCTGCTCGCCCTGGCCCGCCCCATCCCCGCGATGCCGCCCCCCGCCCCGGCCACCCCGGGCACGGATCTGGCCACCCAGCGCGACGCCCTGCGCAGCCTTCGCTTTTGGGCCATCGCCCTGCCCTTCGCGCTGATCGTCATGGCCCAGGTCGGCCTCATGGTTCACCTGGTCACCTTCCTTCTGCCCACGCTGGGCGCCGCCGGCGCCGGCCTGGCCATGGGCCTCGTCGCCGCCTGCGCCGTGCTCGGCCGCGTCGCTCTTGGCACCATCATCGACCGGATCGACCGCCGCCGCGCCAGCGCCGCAGGAACCGCGGTGCAGATGGCCGGCCTCGCCCTCATGGCCGCCCTGCCGGCGGAACCCTGGGCGCTCTACGCGGGCTGCATCCTGTTCGGCCTGTCGGTGGGCAACAACATCACCCTGCCCCCGCTCCAGCTCCAGCGCGCCTTCACCCGCGCCAGCTTCGCCCTCACCGTCGGCCTCTACAGCGCCATCGCCCAGCTCGGCTACGCCGTCACCCCCGGCCTCCTCGGCCTGATCCACGACACCGCCGGCGGCTACCGCCCCGTCCTCCTCGCCGTCATCGCCATGCAGGCCACCGGCGCCCTCATCCTCCTAACTCAATCCCATCGCCCCAGCCCACCACTTTAAGGCAAGCCGGAGAGACCTTCTTTTTCCGAAGAAAAAGAAGCAAAAAGACTTTTGACTCACGCACCTCGACACCCGGAACAGGGCGCGACGCAAAGCGGTCCCACCATCGCCCTTACTTGCTTCCTTCTCCCTTGCCTTGCTTCTCCGTACCTCTGTGTCTCTGTGTCTCTGTGGTGAATCTTCTTCTTGCTTGCTTCCTTTCCTTCTTTTCTTTTCGGTCGATGACCAAAAGAGGGCTCTTGGGCTCTCCCCTCATCACCCCACCCCGAAAAAAATCCGCTCACCCCCCTTGCATCACTCTAACAGGTTAGTTATATGACTAACCATGATCCACCTCTCCCTCTTCCTCACCGGGCTGATCCAGGGCCTGCGCCGCGTCATCGCGCGGGCAGCCCCTGTCGTCAGCGCGCCCGCACGCCCGATCTGGGCCGGGCCCGAACTCCGCTGGATCATGGCCCCCCACGGCGACCTCCCCCTTCTCCCCGGCCCCGTATGGGCCCTCCTCTGGTTCCGCCTCGAACGCCTCGGCAACCGCCTCACCCGCCTCTACGCCCAATGGCAGCAAGGCACCCTCCCCAAACCCCGCCCGGGAACCACCCGCTCGAAACCCGTCCGCAAGCCCGCGCCCCAACTCCCGGAATTTCCCGGCACCGCCGGCATGTCCCTGGTCGACGCCCCCGCGCGCCTCCCCCAAGGCCGAGGCTGGATCACCCGCCGCATCCCCGAAACGGGCCCCAGCGCCGGCGCCCTCCACGATCTCCTGCAGCAGCCCCACACCCAGGATTTCGTCCAAGCCGCCCCCCAGGCCGCCCGCCTCCTGCGCCCCCTCTGCCACGCCCTCGGCGTCGACCAGCCCGCCTGGCTCAAGCTCCCGGCCTGCCCGCGCCCCCAGCGCAAGCCCCGCCCCCCCAAACCGCGCCGCCTGAAACTCACCGACCCCGTGCTCAAGCTGCGCCCCTACGAGATCGCCGCCGCCCGCTACTTCCTCAAAAAATATGGCCGCGACTGAGCATCCCCAGCCGCGGCCATATTATTACGAAGACAGAACGTTGCTACTTCGCCCGAGGATCCAGCGCGTCCCGAAGCCCGTCGCCCACCAGGTTGAAGCTCAGCACCACCAGGAAGATCGCCGCCCCCGGAAACACCGCCAGCCAAGGCGCCTGCGTCAAAAACCGCTGCGCCGAGTTCAGCATCGAGCCCCAGGAAGGCGCCGGCGGCTGCTGCCCCAGCCCCAGGAACGAAAGGCTCGCCTCGGCGATGATCGCCCCGGCAATGGCCAGCGTCGCCTGCACCATCACCGGCGGGATGATGTTCGGCAGCACATGCCGCACCGCCACCCGCCACGGCGGATTGCCCAGCGCCCGCGCGGCCTCCACGTAGTCATTGGTCGCCGCGTCGATCGTCGCCCCGCGCGCCACCCGCACGAAGATCGGCGTCGCCGTGATGCCGATCGCAATCATCGCGTTCTGCAGGCTCGGCCCCAGGAACGCCGCCAGCGCAATCGCCAGGATCAGGAACGGGGAGGCCAGCATGGCATCCACCAGCCGCCCGATGATCGCATCCGTCTTGCCGCCCGCGAACCCCGCCAGCAGCCCGATCGGCACGCCCACCCCGGTGGCGATGGTCACCGAGATCACCCCGGCGGTCAGGCTCGCCCGCGCCCCCCAGATGATGCGCGAAAGCACGTCGCGCCCGTTCTCGTCCGTGCCCATCCAGTTCGCCCAGGAAGGCGCCTTTCGGATCAACGTCCACGATGTCTTCACCGGATCGGCCGGCGCGATCCAGGGCGCGAACGCCGCCACCAGAACAAAGAACACCACCACCACCAGCCCCACCACCGCCGCCGGCCGCGCCACGAAGCGCCGCACCGCCATCCGCGCCGGGGATTGGCTGGCCGACGCCATCACGGCGCCGGCAGAGTTCGAAGGGGTCACCACTGTCGCACTCATGCCCCGCGAAGCCTCGGATTGATCAGCACATACAGAACGTCGGCCAGCAGGTTCAGCATCACGTACACCGTCGCCGTCACCAGAACCACGCCCTGCACCACCGGATAATCCCGGTTGAAAACGGCATCCACGATCATCTTCCCGAA
>CAMDAM010000350.1 GCA_945888575.1 Asaia bogorensis
CCTGGCGTGGAGGAATGCCCGATCATCGTGCCTCGGGCGACGCAAGACGGTTTCGCACCCGGCCCGATTTCCGGCTGGTGGCCGCATGGCTTCAACCTGCGCGCGCTGAAGCTGCAGTCCGGCGCTGCGATTCCCGCGCATGTGCGCCAGGAGGAAGAGGTGCTGATGGTGCATGCCGGCATGATCGAGGTCACCCTGCCAAAGGGCAGCGTGATGCTGGGCGCCGGGGACACCTTCACCACGCCGAAGGGCATGGCGCGGGCCCTCCGTGCCACCTCGTCCGATGGCTGCATCGTGCATGTGGTGCGCGGCGGTGAGGATATCGCGCCTCCTGAGTTCGTGCGCTCCGGCAAGCGCAAGGCGGCCTGAGCCATGGCGATTCGTACAACCCATGTGGGCTCGCTGCCGCGCAGCGCGCTGGTGGCCGACCTGCTGTTCGGCGCCGAGAAGGGGCTGCCGTTCGAGCCGGCCGCCTGGCAGCGCATCATGGACGAAGGCACGGCGGCGATCCTGGCGCGCCAGAAGCAGGCGGGCGTTGATATCCCTTCGGATGGCGAAACCTCCAAGATTTCCTATGCCACCTACATCAAGGACCGGCTGACGGGGTTCGAAGGCGATTCGCCGCGCTCGCCACCGGCGGATCTGGAGGATTTTCCGGGCTTCCTGGAGAAGCTCGCCAAGGCTGGTGGCACGCCCACCTATCGTCGCCCGCGCTGCACGGGCCCGATCACGGTGAAGAACCTGGAGCCGCTGCACAAGGACATCGCGGCGATGAAGGCGGGCATGGCGGCGGCGGGGTATGCCGAGGGGTTCATGAACTCCGCCAGCCCCGGCGTGATCGCGCTGTTCCAGCCTTCGGATTACCACAAGACCCTCGACGACTATCTGTTCGATCTCGCCGAAGCGATGCGTGCGGAGTACGAGGCGATCGTGGCCGCCGGGCTGATCCTGCAGATCGATGCGCCGGATCTCGGGCTGGGCCGGCACATGATGTACAAGGGGCTGGACGAGTCCGGGTTCCTCAAGCGCGCCGCGGTGCATATCGAGGCGATCAACCACGGCCTGCGCAACATCCCGCGCGACCGGGTGCGCATGCACATTTGCTGGGGCAACTACGAAGGCCCGCACACCAGGGATATCTCGCTGGGCGCGGTGCTGCCGGAGTTGCTGAAGGCCAAGCCAGGTGCCCTGCTGTTCGAAGGCGCCAACCCGCGCCACGCCCATGAATGGACGGTGTGGCACGAGGCGAAGGTGCCAGACGATCTCGTGCTGATTCCAGGCTGCCTCGACAGCACCACGAACTTCGTGGAGCACCCGGAGCTGATCGCCCAGCGGTTGGGGAACTATGTGCGCGCCGTGGGGCCGGAGCGGGTGATCGCCGGCACCGATTGCGGCTTCTCCACCTTCGCCGGCTTCGGGGTGGTCGATCCCGGAATTGTCTGGGCGAAGTTCGAGGCATTGGCCCAGGGCGCTGCGCTGGCGACCAGCCGGGCATAGAAAAAGGGGGCGGCCTCGCGGCCGCCCCCTTTCCTTTGCGGCGGTTCTTTACAGGAACAGTGCGTTCAGCTGCGCCGAGGTCATCGCCCCCAGCTGGGCCGTGGTGAACCCGGCGGTTTGCGTGCTCGACAGCGCGGCGAGGTCGGCTGTCTCCAGCGCCACCACCTGCGCGGTGGTAAGTGCTGCGAGCTGCGCGGTCTTGAAGCCGGCCATCTGCGACGTGTTGAGGCCCACAAGCTGGTTGGTGGTCAGTGCAACCACCTGGGCGGTGGTCAGGTTAGTGATTTGCGATGTGTTGAAGGCCCGCACCTGAGTGGTGGTAAGTGCGGCGATGTCCGCGGTTTCCATCACGGCGAGCTGAGCGGTGGAGAGGGCCGCGACCTGGTTCGTCCCGAGCCCGGGCACCTGTGCGGTGGTGAGGGCGACGACCTGCGCGGTGGTGAGGCCCTTGACGCCGCCGGTGGAGAGCCCGCCGAGCTGGGTGGAGGAGAGCTGCGCCATCTGCGCGGTGGTCAGCGCGGCGACCTGGGTGGAGGAGAGCGGGTTCAACTGCGCGGTGCCGAACCCGGCCATCTGCGCGGTGGTGAGGTTGGCGAGCTGGGCGGTGGTCAGCCCGGCGATCTGGGTGGAGGACAGGCCGGCGATCTGCGCGGTGGTGAGGTTTGCCACCTGGGCTGTGGTCAGGCCGGCGACCTGGCTGGAGGCGAGGCCGCGCAGCTGAGCGGTGGACAGGGCCGCCACGTCGGCGGTCTCCATCGCGGCGAGCTGCACGGTGGACAGCGCGGCGATCTGCTTGGTGGCGAGGCCGGGGATCTGTGCGGTGGTGAGTGCGACGAGGTCGGCGGTCTCCAGGCCCTTGACGGCGGCGGTGGAGAAGGCGGCGATCTGGCTGGTGGCGAGCTGCCCGATCTGGGCGGTGGTCAGCGCCGCGACCTGCGCCGAGGTCATGGCGCCGATCTGGGTGGAGCCGAAGCCTGCGATCTGGGCGGTGGTGAGGTTGGCGATATGCGCGGTGGTGAGCGCCGGCACCTGGCCGGAGGTGAGGGCACGGATCTGGGCGGTGCCGAGATTGGCGACCTGCGCGGTGGTGAGGGCGGCGACGGCGGCGGAGGCAAAGCCCGGGATCTGCGTGGTGTTCATGGCGGCGAGATCGGCGGTCTCGATGGCGACCACCTGGGCGGTGGAGAGCGACCCGATCTGCTTGGTGCCGAAGCCTTTGATCTGCGCGGTATCGAGTGCGACGATCCCGGCGGTGGTGAGGCCCTTGACGGCGGCGGTGGAGAGGAAGCCGAGCTGGCTGGAGGACATGGCGGCCAGCTGGGCGGTGGTCATCGCACCGACCTGGGTGGAGGAGAGCCCGCCGATCTGGGTGGAGGCCAGGCCCGCGACCTGGGCGGTGGTGAGGTTGGCAACCTGCGCCGTGGTCAGCGCCGAGACCTGGGTGGAGGCCAGCCCGCGCAGCTGGGTGGTGCTGAGCGCGGCAACGTCCGCGGTCTCCATGGCGGCGAGCTGCGTGGTGGAAAGTGCGCCCATCAGCGCCGTCCCCAGCCCGGGCACCTGTGCCGTGGTGAGGGCGACGACCTGCGCGGTGGTGAGCCCCTTCACGCCGCCGGTGGAGAGCCCGCCGAGCTGGGTGGAGGAGAGCTGCGCCATCTGCGCGGTGGTGAGGGCTGCGACCTGGGTGGACGACAGCGGGTTCAACTGCGCGGTGCCGAAGCCGGCCATCTGCGCGGTGGTGAGGTTGGCGAGCTGGGCGGTGGTGAGGCCGGCGATCTGGGTGGAGGACAGGCCGGTGAGCTGGGCCGTGCCGAGATTAGCCACCTGGGCGGTGGTCATGGCCGCCACCTGGCCGGAGGTGAGCGCCCTCAGCTGCGTGGTGGCCAGCGTGGCGGTGTCGGCCGTTTCCATCGCGGCGACCTGCGCGGTGGTGAAGACGGGCATCTGCGAGGTGGTGAACGCGCGCCATTGTGCGGTGGTGAGTGCCACGATCTGCGCCGTGGTGAAGTCCTTCACCTCATCCGTTGTCAGCCCGGCGAGCGTAGCAGTGCTCAGCGACTGGACCTGGTCGGTGGTCAGGACTGAAATGAGGGTCATGGCGATGGCTCCGCATGGTAGGCGCGCACTAGCTACTCCGCCCGCTACGGGCTGCTGGTGCCACTGCGGAAAACCGTTTTGTTTCCCAGGGACGCCGCATCTACCGGCGTTCCGATTACTGCGCCCTTAATGCGTCACGGTGATTGATGGGCGTGGAGGGAATTCGTGCGGCATACGTTTCCTTCATCTGTTGGCGGCCATTCTCCCGCGATCGCGCCAATATGGAGCAGCCGCATGAACATGGCCGTCTTTCCTGTGCCCCTGCCATTGCCTGGGGATGATGCGTGGTTGGAGGACCGGCTTGCGGCCCCCGACGGGCTGGCCGCCGTGCCGCCGGCGCTGATGCCGCGGCTGGCACGCACAGTGGGTGCCCTACCGGCGCTGCAACTGGTGGATCTGGTGGGCCGGCATCCTGCCAGCGCCGTGGCGCTTGCCCGGTTTTGGCTGGGGGCCCATCCCTCCGCGCCGGAGGCCTTTGCCGTGTGGTTCAACCTTGGCGTGGCGCTGCTGCAGGCGCGCGATGCCGTGGGGGCGGCCACCGCCTATGGCAACGCGTTGATGCTGAAGCCGGACCTGCACGAGGCCACGATCAATCTCGGCCTGGCGCTGGAGATGCAGGGCAAGCCAGCCGAGGCGCTGGCCACCTGGCGCCGCGCCTTGCCAGAGGATGCCACGCGCCGGGTGCTGCACATGCATCTCGGTCGCCGGCTGGAGGAGGATGGCGATCTGGAACAGGCAGCCGCGGAACTGCGCGCCAGCTTGCTGCTCGATCCCGACCAGCCCGACGTGATCCAGCATTTCGTGCATCTGCGCCAGCGCACCGCGGCCTGGCCGGTGATCGACCCCGCGACATGTCTGGTGCCCGAGTCGCAGCTGCGCCGCCATGCCGGGCCGCTGGGCGCGCTGGCGCTGTTCGACGACCCCGTGGCGCAGCGCGAGGTGGGCGCTGCCTGGATCGCGCGCAAGGTTCCGGCGGCGCCCGAGCGGCTGGCGCCGGAGGCCGGGTATGGCCATGGGCGGATTCGCATCGGCTATCTCTCCAGCGATTTCTGCCGCCATGCGATGAGCTTCCTGATCGCCGAGGTGCTGGAGCGGCATGACCGCGAAACCTTCGAGGTGTTCGGCTACGACGCCTCGCCCGAGGATGGCAGCGACCTGCGCGCGCGTGTGCTGGCGGCGTTCGACCATCACGTGCCGATCGGGGCGCTGACCGACGAGGAGGCGGCACGGCGCATCCGGGCGGATGAGATCGACATCCTGGTGGATCTGAACGGCCTGACCCGTGGGGCGCGGATCGGCGTACTGCGCTGGAAGCCGGCGCCGGTGCAGGCGACCTATCTCGGCTATATCGGCCCGGTGCCGTTGCCGGAGCTGGATTGGCTGATCTGCGACCGTATCGCCATCCCCGACGAGATGGCCGGGCAGTATGTGCCGGCGCCGCTGCCGATCGAGGGCTGCTACCAGGCCAATGACAGCCGGCCGCTGGAGCTGCCGGCGGTGACGCGGGCGGAGGAGAACCTTCCGGCCGATGGCTTCGTGTTCTGCTGCCATTCCCACCACTACAAGATCACGCCGCAGTTGTTCGCCACCTGGATGCGCATCGTGCGCGACGTGCCCGGCAGCGTGCTGTGGCTGGTGGATGATGGGGCGGCGAGCCGGCGCAACCTGCTGGCGCGCTGGCAGGAAGCGGGGCTGGGGGCGGAGCGGCTGGTGTTCGCGCCGCGTGTCGATCCCGCGCGCTATCGGGCGCG